>CACYAW010000007.1 GCA_902772455.1 uncultured Bacteroidales bacterium | reverse complement strand
GATCTGCTCAAACCAGGTGTGGCCCCACACCAGCAGACCGCCATAGCCGTAATTGGCCATCCACGAAACGCATTGGCCAGTGGGGACGCTGATGATACCACTCTCCTGGTCATAAGTACCCTCTACCCAATTGCCATTGGTGAGCGTGGCAATGGGATTTTGGATGTAAACCTTTCCATCCTCGGCGAACACGACGTTCATGACATCTTCAAACTCGGTGATACCTGTTTCCATGAACTTGTGGTAGATGTAACCGCCAGTACGGTAATAGGTCAAAAGGGTTCCCTCGGGGACCTCGCTGATGACAACGGGGATTTCATCAGAAGCATCGGTGATCATGTTTAGACTGTTTCCATTCATGGTTATCTCATCAGGAGAGAGAGGGCGGTAGTCAGCCTGTGAACCATGCGACTTAAACTGTCCTCCTGCCGACACTGGGAGCACAACAGCCATTGCGGCCAATAAAAAGAGTAACTTGTTCATAATATAATTAAATGATTTTGGTTAGAAAATGGTTTCAAAGCGTTTTCACCAGTTGATGAATTCTTCGGCAAAAATAGTTAAGGCCATTCCCCTATGCAAAGAAATAGCCTGCGCCTGTGTTCTGTTTCCGTGAAACAGAACCAAAAACTGTGTATTAAAGGGCGTTTTTCACTGAAACATGCCCATGGAATGTACCCTATTTTTCCTTGGCCATCTTCATGAAGTCGGAGGGAGAAATGCCCGTGATGCGCTTAAAGGTGACGGTGAAATTGCTGCGTGAATTGAAACCCAGGTTAGCAGCGGCACGCCTCTCGCACCCGCTGCTCGTTGAGCACCTGCTTGAAACTCTTGCCGTAGCACTCGTTCAGCACTTGGGAGACATACTTATAGTTGCTGCCCACTTGGTCGGCCAGTTGCTGGAGAGAGAAGTCGGGTTTGCAGATGATGTTCATGTCATCCATCACCCGTTTAATCTGGTCAAAGAGACGGTCCTTGCTTTCCTGGTCAAGTTGGCTTTGATACTTGGGGGCGGATTCCTCTTGCTTGTCAACCGCGTGCGAAGTGCGAAGCTGGTTGGTCAGCGGCTACTTTGACATCCAGCAGTTGCACATTTTTTTCGTAGAGATGCCTGATGTAGTTACGTTGCTTGATATTGCTGCGAACAAGCAATACCAAAGCAATGAGGATGATGGCGGCTATCAGGCTCATCATGAGCAGTAACTGGTGGGCGCGTTCATGCTTGGCTTGAATCTGCTCCACCTGCTCATTGACGCGGCGCATCTCGTCAAGAAACCGCGATTTCTCGAGTTTTTCGGCATGGCTCTTATGGATGAGTTCGTCTTTTGCCTTGAGGTATTTGTAATCATAGAGGTCGGCCTTTTGACGATCGCCCATCGCGGCATAAACCTGGGCAAGAGCCTGGTGGGTTTCGATCAGTTCGCTCTGCATCCCTTGTTTGGAAGTGATTTCTGCAACCTGCTGCAGGTAATCTATAGCCTCGTGGTAACGGTGCATGGTTGCCAGCACCATGGCCTTCTGCTGCATGGCTTTGATGATGCACTGCTGGCGGTTGGTAGTGACTTCCTGGGCCTTGGCCTGCATTTGATTATAGTATTCAAGCGCTGTTGCATATTGTCCAGCGAAATATGCCTCGGTGGCTTGGCAAAACATGCGCGTGCATTGCCACATCTCCACGCTGTCGGTCAATTGCAGGTTCTTGAAGCGGTTGAGTTCAGGCTCTATAAGGCCGATATCGTTTTTATTGCGCATCATTTCCAGCATGTTATAAATACTGGTCACGGCCACATTCCACTCCTGTGCCTTGACGGCGACATCAAAGGCCTGCCTTGTGTTGTCCAGTGCGTCGCTTGAGAAATCCTCGCCAGCGTAGAGACTGTTGCGGGCATTGATGATTGAAGCCATGTTCAGGTAGGCGTATGCCAAGTTATTGTCAAAGCCGTAGCGTTTGGACAATTCCATCGATTGGTTTAAGTTCTCGTAGGCCTTGTGATAGTCATAGTAATAGGTAGCATAGATGTAGCCCAGATTGTTGAGTGCCCTGGCAATCTGATACATTTCCTTGCTCTCTTGATTTTCGCTTTGGGCGCGGTGGGCAACGATACTATAACATACAATGGCACTATCGACCAATCCCTTGTTCTGCAAGAAGTCCTGGCCGCGGTGCATCAATTCCTCAGTGGACAACCGTGCCAAATGATTGTACTGGTTGACATTATAGGCATTGGCCCCCAGGGCGCTAACCGATACCAAGAGCATTAACAGTATGGCATATAGTTGCTTCATGTTTTGCTTTACTATCGAGTGTTATGCAATAATTGCATGTGCAGTTTTAGGCTCACTACAATCATTGTTGTTCATTATAACAACTCATTGATGTTGCAAAGGTAATTTTTTAATGTAAGAACAGCATGAAATCAAGAGGCAATCCTCATGAATTAACGGTATCCAATAGGGTCTACAAAGAAAAAAGGGTTGGTTCTTCTGATGTGATAATTCAAGTCTTTTTCTTCACATATTCTTTGATGACCGTGTTTTCGCTAGATATTTGGAGGGTGCGTGCGCTCCCCCTTTTTGCGCGGTTTGGAGTTTGGTGCCTGGTTGCTGGTTGGGGTCAGTTGTGGGTGAGGACCAGTGTGGCGATGACGGGGTAATGGTCGCTCATTTCGAGGGGGATGACCTGCGAGTCGATGGTGTGCCAGGACTGTTTGGGGCGGGCGAGGATGTAGTCAATCTTCTCGGTGGGTTCGGTGACGCTGAATGTGAAATCGCCCGTTGTACTGTCGAGCCACTGGTCCATGAGTTGCCCAATCACCGGGTCGGCTGGCGAGGCATTGAAGTCACCGGCTAAGATGACGGGGTGCGTGGGACTGGAAAAATGGTCCAATATGAACTGAACCTGGGCGGCGCGGCTGATGCTGTCAAAGGCTTCCAGATGGGTGCACGCAAACGTGATGGTATCGCCATCGGCAAGGATGAATGTTCCCTGAAGCAGGCCCCGCTGCTCCATGCGCTCGACGGGATGCGGCAACTTGATGTTGTGGACGTCGACAAATTGATGCCGCGTCAACAGGCCGATGCCGTAAAGGCCTCCGCTGAACTTGATGGTGGGCCCGTACAGACCTTGCATGCCGCTGTAGTGGGCCAACTCGGTGATGAAATCGCGGTTGTTCTGACGCAGACAATTGGTGCGACGGGTGTTCTGATCCACTTCTTGCAGCGCGACAAAGTCGGGCTGGTATTGCTTGATGAACTGCCCGATCTGCTCCAGGCTGGCATCATGGCCGGCATGCAGGTTAAAGGTCATGACCCTGATGGTGTCGTTGTGGCCTTGGGCCGAGGCTGCACAGGCCAGTAGCAATGCTGATATCAGAAGCGTGTGACGGAGTCTCATAGTGGCGGAAAAACGGATTGGACGGGCAATAATACGGAACCGTCAGAACAGTTGGCGGGACTTCATCTCGAGGTAGCGGTTGATGACATCGACCGAGAGGTTCTGCGGCAGGGTGAGCAGGCTGTAGATGCCATGTTGGCGCAGGGTGCTGACGATGAGGTTCTGCTCATGGTCAATCTTTTCGGCGATGGAGTGCTCGTAGTAGTCCTTGATGCTGTGCGGCTGTTGGTTGATGAATTCCTGGCGTTCTTCATCGATGAAGAAGACAACCAGCAGGCGATGACGGCTGTTGAGTTGGCGCAGGTAGGGCAGTTGCCGGAGCATGCTGTTGTAGTCAAAGAAATTGGTATACAGGATGAGCAGGCTCCTGCGTCCCACCAGGTGGTTCACGTTGACAACCAGTGCCGAGTAGTCACTCTCGGCAAAGTTGGTGGTCTGGCTATAGAGGCATTCAAGGATGTCGTTGATCTGTGTCGGGCCGCGGTCGGGCTTGACGAAATCCCCGATTTTTTCATTAAAGGTGATGACACCGGCCTTGTCGTCGCGGTGCAGGGCGACATAGGAGAGCACCAGCGACGCATTGATGGCATAGTCGAGGATGGTCATCCCCTCAAATGCCTGCTGCATGATGCGTCCCTTGTCAATGACGTTGATGATTTGCTGTGACCGTTCGTCGGTATAGACGTTCACCATGAGTTGGTGTGTGCGGGCACTGGCTTTCCAGTTGATCAGGCGGTAGTCGTCGCCCTGGACGTAGGATTTGATTTGTTCAAACTCGGTGTTGTTGCCCACGCGCCTGATGCGCTTGATGCCCATCTCGGTCAGGTTGTTGCCGATGGCCAGGAACTCATACTGGGTGAGCATGAGGTAACTGGGATATACTGCCACGTCGGTGGGCTTGTCGAGCGTGAGGCGGCGTTGCACGAGGCCGATGGGGGATGTGGCAAAGACCCGGATATAGCCAAAGCCGTACACGCCGCGCTTGGTGGGCCGCAGGGTGTAGTCCACCGTGCCATTGCCGCCGGCCCGCAACCGCAGGCTAAAGTTCACGTTTCTGCGCTGAAAGATGTCAGGGATTTCGTCGATGATATTCAGCCTGACGGCAAAGGGGTAATTGTTGCCCACCTCGATTTTCACCGGGTTGTCGTCGCCATTGGAAAACCGCGAGTTGCAGTGCCGGCTTGCCGTGACACCCTTGCGCATCCACAGCAGGACGATGTCGACGCCGAGCATCAGCGCGAACAGCGCCAGCAGCGCTGCACCCACGTAGAACACCGGTGGCCACACATGTCCCAATGCCAGGACAACAATCACCACCACTGCGCAATAATAGAAACGAACGGGCAGAAACATAGCGAAGGTAAAAAGAGCGTAAGCGGTTAATGTATCACTTGGGCACCTCCACGTTGTCGACGAGTGTAGCCACAATTCTGTTGACGGTGTAGCCTTGCATCTCGGCTTCGGCCGAAATGATGATGCGGTGGTTCAACACACTGGGAGCCACAATCTTGATGTCGTCGGGGGTGACGAAGTCGCGGCCTTGAATCAGTGCGATGGCCTTGGCTCCCTGCAGCATGGTCACCGATGCGCGCGGCGAGGCGCCCAGCAGCACGGCCTTGCTCATGCGCGTTTGCTGCACGATGTTGGCGATATATCCCAGCAGCGAGTCGTCGACCATCACCATCTTCATGTAGTCACGCAGTGCCAGCAGGGCATCCTTGGTGATGATGGGGGTGATGTCTTCGAGTTTTGCCAGGCGGGCGTTGGCCTGATGGCGCTGCAGGATGGTCACTTCCTGTTGCAGGGTGGGATAGCCCATCACAATCTTGAACATAAAGCGGTCGAGTTGGGCCTCGGGCAGTTTGTAGGTGCCTTCCTGCTCCACGGGGTTCTGTGTGGCGATGATGGTGTAGGGCTCTTCCATGCGGTGGGTGGTGCCATCGATGCTCACTTGGCGCTCCTCCATCACCTCAAACAGGGCGGCCTGCGTCTTGGCCGGAGCACGGTTGATCTCGTCAACGAGCACCATGTTGGCGAATATGGGACCCTCGTGGAAGTCAAACTCACTGCTCTTCATGTTGAACACCGTCGTGCCGAGCACGTCGCTGGGCATCAGGTCGGGGGTGAACTGGATGCGGCTGAAGCGTGAGTCAATCAGTCGGGCCGTGAGTCGGGCCAGCAGTGTTTTGGCCACACCGGGCACACCCTCGAGCAGCACGTGGCCGTCGGCAAGGATTGCCGCCAGCAAGAGGTCCACAACCTGGTTGTGGCCTACCACTACACGGGCGATTTCGTCTTTTATCTGCCTCACTTGAGCCGAAAACTGTGCCAAATCGAGGCGGGGGGAGAGTGTTTGTTCCATTGTCGTATAAGGAATTTAGATATTAATTTTTTGCAGGATATTGTTCATCGAGTCGATGAGTTGTTTGAGTCTCTTGTTGCTGAGTTTGTTAGCGTGAGTGGCGTTCCACACATCAAAGATTTGCTCTTTCAGTTCTTTGAAGGGAATGCCCGTACGGTTCGACAGCAGTTGCAACTCCTGTTCGATGTTGTCATAGTCGTTCATGTCAATCATCGTCTTGGCACGCACGCTATGGCTGAACGTGGCATATTTCTTGATGAGCAGGTCCACGTTGTCGTGGCGCTTGTAATAGATGCCGCCGATTTGTCTGACGAAGTCCATCATGTGGTTAACGGGTGCTTTGATGACGGGTATCACGCGCTGGCGGCGTTTTGCCGAGAACACCACCAGGGCCACCAGTGTCGCCAGAGCGAGATAGAAAGCCCACCGCAGCGGCCGGTGTGATAACAGGTAACGCAGCGGTGAACCCTGTTCCGCCTCGTTGACAACGCCTTCGTCGGAGTGTGTCCGGTCATAACGCACGACAGGCAGGTCGCCACATTCGCTCAACAGTCGCAGCACAAACGGGCGAATGGTGTCGTTGAGGATGCCGTAATTGGTGAAAAGCATGGGCATCGACACCACAACCACCTTGCCCTTGCCATAGTCCCGGATGCCTGCTACAGCAATCGAGAACTCGTCATCATCATCGTCGTCGTAGGCCGAATTATAGGATTCCTGGTAATCGGACGAGGCCAGGATGCGGTATGAGTTCGACAGGGTCACTCCCTTGTTGAAGAAAGCCTTGTTGATGACATAGGTTGTTGAGTCGAACAGGCTGTCGGCGTGCCAGTTGATTTTCTCATAGTGGGCATATTTGGACAAATCCTCTTTATTGATGTGCTTGCTGTTATTGTTGCTGGAATAATAATCCTGGGTCATAAAAAAGAAGCCCAATTCTTTGCCCAATTCCCCTGCATCATAATGGTCATAATCGTTATAGTTGAAAAAAGTGGCAAGGATAATATTGTTGCCTTCCTCAATCAACTGGGGCATGTCAACACTGAATGAATTGTTCTGGATGAAACTGTCATAGTTGTCGGTGAAGAGAAACGTGTGCTTCTCGTCACCGCGCCTGGGACCGACGTATTGTCTGATGCCTGCCCCGAGCACCTCATATCCCTGGGGCAGCGAGGCTTTGAGCACACTGTCCATCACATAACACCCGAAGGGATTCTTGCTGTTGCTGCTTTGCGAATAGTCGTCCCAACTGAAGCGGTTGGGCGCACTTATCTCAAAGAGCAGTATCACCGCCATGAGCACAATGATGATCACGATGAACGCGCGGTTGAATTTCATGATGGCTCACCTCCTTCCTGCTGTTGGCCTGCTTGAGCCTGGCCGTCACTGCTGCCGATGCGCGCCAGCAGCCTCTCTTGCAGCGAGCGCATTTCTTCGGCCAGTGCAGCGTCGGCATCGTAGTGGCCATATCTGAAGCGCAAGAAGTGGTTGGTCATGACCTTGAAGTCGTCATCACGCCACTCCATGGCATATTGCGTCGGCGTCTTGTACAGTTTCCAGGTCACCAGCGACGCGTCGCTGGCGGCTTTCAGCGTCTTCAGGTAGTGCAGACGGCACAGCGCCAGGTAGTCCCCGTTTCTTTGGGCCTCGTCGATGAGTTGGTCAAAGTCGACCTCGTTGATGTCGTCCTCGGTAATCTCCTGCACCTTGGGTTTGTTGTCCTGTGGACTGAACAACTTAGCCCGGTATTTCCAGATGAGATAGCCCACAGCCGCCAGCGCCACCCCTCCCAGAATCCACCAGAACCATTCGGGCAGCACCAACCAGGACATGTCAACGTCGAACATTTCGCCCGCCTTTTGCGTCAACACGTCAAAATAGTTCACATCGTTGCCGTCGCCGGTTCCCAAATCCCTTACATAGTCATAATCTCCTGACTGCCTGAAGGCATCAAGCACGGAATCGTTGGCGGATATGGTGTCACGGGGCGTTATCATGCGGATGGGTTATTTGAGTTGGGCAAAGTTGTCGATGTCGTTATCCAGGTCAATGTCCTCGACCTCGGCCGTCACGCTGCCGTAATGGCAGGTAATCGCATGGATAAACAGCCCCATCTCGATAAACGAGATGAAACTGCCTGCCACACACAGGACATAGGTGGCGATGTCAGTAACAAAAGACCAGAAAACGGAACCGGTATTCGGGTCGACCAACAGTTCTTTTAATGATACCAGCATGCCCAGTGGGAAGGTGGTGGCATTGTTCAAGAGAAATCCCACAAGGCCCATAATCAGCGAAATCAGGATGAGCGCGCCCCACTTCTTGTACCCCAGCGAGAACGCACGCTTGATCACGTTCAGCAACGAGTCCTTGGGTTCTAACATCATGATGGGGGCCGACAGGAACACGGGCAGCACGGCAAAAATCGCCGCAAGCCCGGCAATCGGTATGATGATGGCCAGCACAGATAGCAGCAGGATGGGGAGGCTGGTCACAATCAGCAGCAGGCATCTGAGTGTTGCGCCCGGCATCATGCGCCACATGGTGGCCATGTTGCACCCGTCGAGCGTGCCGCCGTGGGTCTCATACCACTGGATGAGCAGCATCTCGAGCGCCGTGGCCACAGCACTTCCCAGAATGAACAAGACAATGAACAGCACATAGGCTGTGCTCGACATCGACGTCTCGGTGTCACTGTAGAACGTGGCTATCGCGATGCCGAGTATCACGCTGAACGGCAACAGGAAGTAGACCATCATCTTGAGCCACTTCTTCCAGTTCTCGCCGACAAAGTCAAACACCATGTTCACATTGTCGGAGACCGAGCGATGCCTATATAATTGATAGTTGTTCATCGGCGGTTACGGTGTCGTGACGACGTTTGCGCCCTTTCAGCCAGGGCAATACGATAAAATAAGAAATGATAAAGGCGGCCGAGAGCACAATCACCATCACCCGCAGCGGCACGGGCAATTCGGTGTGCCGCGTGAGGTAACCCTCGATGAAGGCGGCCACGATGGTCACCGGCATGATGGCCATGGTGATTTTCAGGCTCTGCTTGGCCCGGTGACGGAAGGCTTGCATGCGGCTATAGGTGCCGGGAAACAACCAGCCAGACCCCATGATGAAGCCCGCTCCACCCGCGAGGATAATCGTGGAAATCTCCAGGGTGCCGTGCTGCATGATGGCCAGCAACGACTCACCGAACGCGCCATACTGGAAAAAGAAGAAGGTGAACACCCCGACCATAATGGCATTGTACATGATGACCAGCGCCGTGGCAAAGGGGGTGAAGATGCCCAGTGTAACGCACATCACGTCAACGTTCAGGTTGTTGAGCATGATGCCGAAGAACGAGAGGGACTCTGGGCCTTGGCTATAGACATCGGTGGGCTGGCCTTTCTCGATGTTGTCGATGGTCATTTCGACATATTCGTTGCCCAGGATGAGGCGTGCAAATTCATCGTCGTTGAAGAGGGACACGACACCTACCAGGAAGAAGAACAGAAACACGGCGAGCGCCGAGAGCATGGCCTTGCGGTTGTCATAGATTGCCTCGGGCACCTCATCGGTCCAGAAAGTCCACAGGCGCGACCATTTCTCGCGACGGCCGCTGTAGATCTCGTTGTGCAACTTCAGCGTCATCGCGTTCAGCATCGACGTGATGGTGGCTTCAGGGAAATACGTGCGTGAGAAGGCTAGGTCCGATGTCAGTTCAGTGTACATCTGGGCCAGCGTGTCGGGGTCTTCGTTGGATGGGTGCTCAAGCCGTTTTTGATAGTCGCGCCAACGGGCTATGTTCTGTTTGATAAAGACAGGCTCTCTCACGTGTTCAGAAAAAATAAAAACGGTAATTCGTTATTCTGCAGTATTCTGTTGCAAAAGTAGTTTTTTTTCTGTACTTTTGCAATGATTTAATCAGATATTTAAGTTGAAGGCCCAAAAATCTTAGGCGTTTCATTCATCAGTACACAGGTCGCCGACCCCTGCGGCACAAACGATAACAGGACAGGATATGGCACAGTCATCGATCATCACAGGCCAGTATGTAGAGATTACCCAGACACCAGCCAGTGTGGGTGACCGGATGTTGGGCGCACTTATCGATGTGGCCATCCTGATGATTTATTCTACCGTGGCCACGATTACTCTCATATACGTGGGAGACTCGTTAACCATCTATGACGTGGGCATGATCATCGCCCTTGTGCTCATCTATTTCCCCGTTATTTTATACAATCCGCTGTGCGAAATTTTTGCCCGTGGTCAGAGTGTGGGAAAGATGGTGATGAAGACGCGCGTGGTTACGACCGACGGCAATGCGTCCACGGTGGGCAGTTGCCTGTTGCGGTGGCTGCTCTATCCCATCGATACCTATTTCACGGGCTGTCTGGGCATCCTGTTCATCGTCTTCGGCAAGCATCGCCAGCGCCTGGGCGACCTGGTGGCGGGCACCATGGTCATCAAAACCACGTCGGGGCAGTATGACTTCTTCTCGGTGAACGATTTCAACTATGTGCAGCAGGGCTACGTGCCCACCTATCCCGAGGCTGCCGATTTGTCCTCCAGGCAGATCGATGTCATCACGCGCACGCTCTATACTTCCGACATCAGACGTCGCAGCGACCTCACCTATAAGTTGGCCGTGCAGGTGCAGCAGTACTTGGGTGTGAGGGTGCCGGCCAACATCTATGCCGATGTCTTTCTCAAGATCGTGCTCAACGATTTCTACTATTATTCCTCTACAATCAAGGTGTGAACCGCCAGGTACTGCGGTTTGCTCAGAGCGAGGACGTTGCAAAATCATATTTTTTACAATTTGTTTTGTTTTTCGGTCTATGGCCGATAATAACTGTTTGCAATCATTCGATTGATTCGTATAATTCGCATGACCCCCGCGAGGGGGGCGTGGCAATAGGCGATGTCGCAGCATCCTTTTTTGGAGGGCGATGGGGCTTGGATTGAGATGATTGATGTATCTTTGTCACAGGTAAACCAATGTAAGGAGACAATGAGACGACTTTTTATCTTCGCTGTGATGGTGCTTGCCGTGGTGGCGGCCATGGCCCGGGAGCACAAGACGCTGCGCGAGTGGGGCTTCCCGACGGGAATCTTCGAGCCAGGCCGGTATAACGCCATTACCGATGTGCCGGGTGTGACGGTGGGCCACGTGACGCTCATCGAGGGCGACAGCGTGCGTACAGGAGTCACCGCCATCGTGCCGCACCAGGGCAACATCTTCCGCCAGAAGGTGCCCGCTGCCATCTATGTGGGCAACGGATTCGGCAAACTGGCGGGTGTGACCCAGGTGCGCGAACTCGGCAATATCGAGACGCCTGTCATCCTGACCAACACGTTGAGCGTGGCTGCAGGCTTGCAGGGCGCTATCCGCTATACACTGATGCAACCCGGCAACGAGCGTGAGAATTCGGTCAATGCCGTGGTGGGGGAGACCAACGACGGACGTCTGAACGATATCCGTGGCATGCATGTCACGCCCCAAATGGTCATCGACGCCATCAACCAAGCGCATGGTGGCCCGGTGGAGCAGGGCTGCGTGGGGGCTGGAACGGGGACCATCTGCTTCGGGTTCAAGGGCGGCATCGGCACTTCGTCGCGCGTGTTGCCCGAGTCGCTGGGCGGCTACACCGTCGGTGTGCTGGTCCAGACCAACTACGGCGGCATCCTCGAGATCGACGGCGTGCAGGTGGGGCAGAGGCTCCAAAAGCACGATTTCATCGAACATATTCGCAAGACCGAGAACGTGGACGGCTCCTGCATGATGGTCGTCATCACCGACGCGCCGCTCGACTCCCGCAACCTGGAACGCGTGGCCAAGCGTGCCATGATGGGCATGGCCAAGACCGGCGGCATCGCCTCCAACGGCAGCGGCGATTATGTCATCGCCCTGTCGGTGGCTCCCGGCAACCTCATCGACAGCCGCGCTAAAACCGTAACCTCTACTGTGCTGGCCAACAGCGAGATGTCACCCATCTTTGCGGCAACCATCGAGGCCACCGCCGAGGCCCTGTGGAACTCCCTGTTCATGGCCGAGCCGATGACTGGCAAGGGCGGCTACCATGTCGATGCCCTGCCTGTGGAGCAGGTGCTTGAAATGCTCAGGAACAGATAACAACCCTTTCAATCCAGAGATGATGAAACATGTTTTTTTGAGATATTGGGCCTTATGCCTGTTGGCGCTGACAGTAGCGATTGGCGCCACGGCAGGTGACAAGGTGCTTGTGGGCGTCGCCTGGCAGCCTAACGATGCGGCCTATGACCGCGTCGTCCGTTCCATTGAGTTGGCGGGCGGCGGGGCGGTGATTCTGCCGCAGTTGCGCCCAGCGGGATTTGACTACGACAATGGGGTGATTGGGGCTAAATATGTCGATGAAATGGGTGTTTTGTTGCAACAGTATGCCGACATCGTCAAGCGCGACACCTACCACGGCACCGATGCCGACGAAGTGATGAAAGGGGTGCAGGCGGTCGTCTTTCTGGGCGGTGGCGACATCAGTTCCACCCTGTTTGCTGTGCCCCAAACGTGGCACGGCATTGCCGATGACAGTCCAGCCAACGCCACGCGCGACGTGTCGGAGTACCTCACGATGGCCTATTGCCTAGATCATGACATACCCGTTTTAGGCCTGTGCCGCGGCATGCAGATGCTGGGTGTCGTTTCGGGTGCGCCGCTCATTCAGGACTTGGGCGCCTACTTTGACGGCCTGGACAAGCCTTACCACAACCTGCACCGCATGGTGCGTGATGCCGAGGGCAAGCGCTACTACCTCCAGCATGACGTGGTGGTCACCGACAGCGCTTCTCTCTTGTTTGCCGTTGCTGGCACCGATACCATCTGTGATGTGCCCTCGTGGCATCACCAGGTGGTGGGTGATGTGACGGGAACTCCCTTGCGGGTGACCGGTGTGACACCGACCGATGGCGTGGATATCATCGAAGCCATCGAGCGCACCGACAAGCATTTTGCCCTCGGTGTCCAGTTCCACCCCGAGGAAGCCATCCGCAAGCATCTGGACCATGAGTCCGATGCGCAGTGGTTCATGCCGCTTGACGAGGCGGTAAAGTATTTCACGGCCCTCATCGCGCATGCGCAGGTAGGACGGAAATTCATTCCGGGCCGAGCCTACACGCGCTCCGATACTACGGTCTATCACAAGACTGATGCCGAGTGCTACAATTTCTTTGCGGTGCTTGGGCGTGCCGAGCAGGGCTCACTGGATGGCGCTACTGCCGAGTTGTCATTGCTTTTGAACCTGTTTGAACGCCGTCATCCCGATGCTGCCGACGTGTCTATCCAGGAGGTCGCCAAGTGGGCCACCGAGTGCGGTTGGTTCGCCCATGCCAGCCGTCGTTGGGAAAAAACCGCCACGCCCGAGTACATCGCCGTGGCAAAAAACGTGCTGGCCGGCAACCGTGTACTGCCCCAGAACATTGTCGAGCATGACTGTCGCGAGGACCTGGCTTATATCGAAACTGACGGAGTCAGGTACAGCCCCTATCAGAATGACAAATACGTGAGCGGCGTGACGGTGTGTTACCAGGCTCCAGTGCATGAGCATAACGGACGCAAATTCGGCTTCAGGTACCCCGTGCACTGGGTGTTCTACAGTTTTCCGGCAGCCAAGAGCGATCCTTTCGGCTCCCTGTGTGACGAGGGTTGCGGCCATAAGAATGTGACTGACGAAAAGGACATCATCAGGTAAACCCCGCCATTTTATCAAACTACTAAGAATAGGAAAACAAGAAATACAATTCTATTGATTTACAAAGAGTTGTATTTCTTGTTTTTAAACTATCGTCCGGAGGGGTCTTGAGGCGGTCAGAGCAGCATCAGGGGCATCTCAAGGGGCGCGTCCTTAAAGAGTAATTCCGATAACTGGTTGATAGTGAGAGATGTCTCGATACTGATGTGTCGAGCCACGCGGCCTGCGTTGCCTCCCGCGACCACATAGTAACCGTTGTTTTCGCTCAGGTGGCTGTCGCCCGTGACCTGCAGCGTGAGCGACACGTCAGGATGGGCGGCGGCATAGAGCCGCAAGGCCTCCAAGGTGTTGATAACGCGCACCATCCCCTTGTAGTGCGGCTTGACGAGGTAATAGGACTTGTCAAAGCGGCTATAGACCTCAAGCGCTGCCCAGGTGTGCCGGTCTTGCAGCAGCACGCAGGGGCGTGAGAGTTGCCAGCGGTCGTAGGCCTCAAAGCCGTTTTCCACCACACGTTCGTTTTGCAGCGGGGCGACGGCGACCTGGGCATAGCCCAGTTTCTCGTACATATCCTGCAGTCCCTCCTGTTCAATCAACAGGGTGGAGAACACCTTGCCTTGGCACATCAGGCCGCGGTGCATATACTTGAACAGACGAGAAATCAGGTGCTGGCCGCGCCACTCGGGCAGGGTGCCTACGGCATAGAGGTAGACCGTATCGGCCTGATGGTCGTGATAGCGCATGCGGTAGGGCAGGGCTTGGGCGGCCGACACGACTTGTCCCTCGTGGCAGCGGCAATAGTTGCCGGCAGGGTTGTAGATGTGGGTGAAGAAGATGTCGAGCGCCTCGTCACGGTCGTTGAACACCGTCTGCATCAGGTGGCGCACTCCTTCACGCTTGCACTGTTCTTCCCGGATCGACAGTGCGGGATAGGAGACAGCGCGGTCTTTCTGGAGTTGATAGGCGGGATGGTAGGACGACTTGGCGCGCCGCAGGCCGGGCAACCCCATATCTTCCTCCAGGTTGATGTAGATGTATTGCTCGGGAATCCGCTGCATGAACTCGTGGCGGATGACGGTGTACACGCCCTTGAAGGCGATATCACCCTTCTCGACGCACAGGTCGAACGTGTTGCCGTTGATGGGCACGCCATAGGTGAAGGCCACCATTTTGCCGTCGACAAACAGAGCCCCGCCGATGGCCCCGAAACGTTCCCAGTTCTCGAACACGTTGCTGATAGACTCTCGCTCCATCACCTTGCTGTCGGTACCCTGGATATGGCCCAGGGCCTCGGCATTGTCGCTCCACTGCTGCAACAGTTGCATGCAGTCGGGAAACAGGGCGGGCTCCAGCGGGCGGTATTCGTGATTGGGGTAGAAGCGCGGGAATTGGTACAGGTGCTGCCGCTTGGGGCGCATCTCCTTGCCCTCGAGGGCGATAATCTTTTCCCGCAGGCAGATGTAGTCGTAGCGCTCGGTCAACGGCTCTGAAAACTCAAACTCACCGGGGAATACCCGTTGCAGGAAGTCAATGCCCCATTGGTTCAGGTTGGTGATGCTGAAAGGCTGGTGGTGGGCGAAGCACTCGTCTCGCAAGGCGCGGATGACACATTCAAGACAACCGTCGCCTGCCTCGGCCAGGCGCGGGTGCTCAACACCTTCAGGCACTGGCGGCAACGGCATGGTGTGGGTGTATTGCCCGTCATAGATGAACCGCAACTCCAGACATCCCTCGACGATGGCATACTCCAGCCCAAAGCGGTTCCACGTGAGCAGGTTCACGCTGCTCCATTCGCAGCCTTGGACGTCTTCCCACCGCAGGTAGTTGCTGATGACTTCCAGGTCATCAAAACCTATCGTCTTGTATTCAATCAATTTTTTGGTTTTTAGTTTTTAGTCCTTAGTTTTTAGTCCTTAGTCCTTAGTTGGTGGATGCTAATTCCTAACTCCTAAAGCCTATTTGGTCTTGGTGTAGTAACCCAATTCGTCAAGTTCCTGTTTGGTGCGCTCCTTACAGTGCAGACCGATTCGGTCCACTTGACAGGAGCCGTCTTTCTTTACCGTTACCCTGACGAGCAGGTCGTCGCCACCGTTAGGGTGGTCCACAAAGTTCATCGAGGGCATCGTGATGTGCCTTACCATCTTACCGTTTGGACATTCACCGAAGTAACGGTCATCCCAGGCATGAACATGGCCATAGAACATGATGGTCGTGTTCCACTCCGAGAGTTTGTTGAGAATGTAGTACAACTCCTCGCGGCAGTAGGTCGAGGCAAACTCGTTAAGTGAGGGACGGAAGATATTGGTGTGGGTAAACACAAAGGTGTTGCGGATCTCCTTCCCATCATTATGAAACGCATTGTCTTCGATTTTATCAATCTGATAGTTGCCCAGCGTGCCGTTGGCTGAATCGAGGAAAATGAAGCGGTCGTATTGGCCACCGACTTTGACAGTGAACTCATAGAACGATGTCTTGAATTGGTCGCAGAACAAAGTCCAGCCATTATGTGTGATATCATGATTACCCACGACTGGGTAAAATGGCAAATTCCAATCGTCCCATACTCGGCAATTATTCTTCCATTCTTTAATCACTCTGTCATCAATATAAACTCCGTCCGCTTCAGAGTGGTATTCGTCAATAAGCGGGCGAAGGTATTTACTTTTCCACATCCTCTTCGCATCATATAACGCCAACTTGGTGTTATAATAGTACTCTGGCTTGGTGTCGGCAAGGTCACCCAGGTGACAATAGAACAGGTCATCGTTTTCGATGCCCGTTTGCATCATCTCACTCAGTCGGCCGGGATCGAAGGTGATGTGGCTGTCGCTGCCGACCAGAAAAGAGTATTCCTCGATGCTGTCAACAAGATACCAGTCCATATCATCCCCATGGTAGGTGTAAAAGAGCATTGATTGCTTCACGCGGTCATCAACACTGGTGTTGCCCAAGAGTACGCCCTGGGGACTCACTTTCTCACATGAACTGAATAATCCACTTGCTGCCAGTAAAGTGGCAGTAAAAAGAATATATGTATATGACGTTTTCATGATTATTTCCATCTATAAATTACACCTACTTTACCTGTTGTCTCATATTTGCTCGCCAACTGGCTCATCGAGCCGGCGGGGCGAATGTTAAACTCGCAGAACAACTTCCAGTTGGGGTTCAGGCGATAGTAGCCATCCAGGCCCCAGTTGATGTTCCAGTTCTCGTAGTAGAAGTCGTCGTAGTTGCGGAACAGCAAGCCCACATTCCAGTCGTTGGTGCGGGGCTTTAACGTGGCATGGGCACCGAAGGTGAGCGTCGGCAGTTCGGTGTAACCGCTCTCGCCTATCGTGTAGTTGATGAGTGTTTCACCCAACGTGATGTCCCAATAGCCGCGCTCAAAACGGATAGAGATATTGCCGTCAATCTCGTTGGTTTTGTACTTGAAATAGCGGTTATACAACAACTCGGCGCTGGCAAACATATGGAAAGATTTGACCTTGAAGTGATACTCGCCCTTTGCCTTGAATCCGTACAACTGCTTGGTGTACTGTGCATTGAGTCCGCCGTCTACACTCCAGTGGTCGTTGAAATAGTGCTTGTAGTGCACGGTGTTGCCGATACACGGGCCGGTAATGATGTTCTTGCCCGTGGTCACCGAGGCCGACGCTTCGTTCTGGTTCTCACCGTCATAGGTGTGTTCTCCGCTATAATACTGCGCCAGTGCCGTGCCGGTGGCCGACATCAGCAGCAGCGAGAGCAGGATTCGTTGTAATGATTTCATATATTGCTGGATATACGGTAGTGGTTGATTTTGTTGATTGATGCTGCAAAGTTAGTGTTTTTTTATGAAAAATAAGCCTGCACAACACAAAAAGTCGTGCAGGCCTCGCTATGGGGTAGGATATAGTCTGACTCAGAAACCCAGGCGTCGACGGCTCTGGGACGTGCCGATGGTCTCGTCTGTGCAGTAGCCCTTGAGCAGGGCGAGACGGTCATCGCTGTCACCATGCAGGATGTGGTTGATGGTGTCCTTGCGGACGATGTTCTCAATCTGTCCGCCGCTCAGGTCAAAGCCGTCGGCCAGCGCCTGGGCATCCTGGTCGCTCAGGTCGGGAATCATCTCCTGCCAGATGCAACGGCGCACCTTGGCATCGGGCTTATCGAAACGCACCTTGTAGAGGAATCGGCGTTCAAAGGCACCGTCCAGGTTCCCTGCCAGGTTGGTCGTCGCAATCATGATGCCCTGCAGGTCTTCCATCTCCTGCAGGATGATGTTCTGGATGGTGTTTTCCATCTTGTCGACGGCATTCTCGGCACCGTTCTTGCGCACGCCGAAGATGGCGTCGGCCTCGTTGAACAGCAGGATGGGAGCCACCTTGGCCTTCTTGACGGCCTCGCGGTAGCGGTCAAACAGCGCTTTGATGTTCTTCTCGCTCTCGCCCACCCATTTGCTCTTGATCTGCGGCACGTCAACGGCCATGATGCCGCGACCGGTCACGCGCGCGAGTTGGTAAACGGTCTCGGTCTTGCCTGTGCCGGGACTGCCGTAGAACAGGCAGGCGAAGCCGTTGCGCAGGCCGTGGTCCTGCAGGCGTTTCTGAATCTGCACGAACTGCTTGTCGTCAAGAAACTCGTTCAACTCGTTGATTTGGTGCCTCATCTGCTCGGGGTAGTATAACGTCTTGGGAGTAATCTTGTCGGGATAGGTCAAGTCCGAGAGTTTGATCTCGGGAGTGCTGACTTTCAGTTCCACCAGGATGTCGCGCTTGACTTTGTCGCTCAGGTGATACATCGAGGTGTTGGCGCAGCCGTCCTCACACACGTGCTCAATCAGTGCCTTATTCATCAGGCTGTGGCTACCGTTTCTCAGTTCGCTCTTGGCGCGGGCATAGGAGCGGCGGTTGGGAAAGGCGTCTTCCAACTGATGGGCGAGGACACGGTCATCCTCGTTGTTGACATACAGGTGGCAGAACATGCTCATCAGCAGCAAGTCCATGCTGGAGAGTTTCAGTTCCAGCATTTTGCGGGCAAACTCCACCTGCGTGTTGTCTCTGTACAGCCTCTCGATGTCTTCAGCGAGTTCCGGGGCTGTGATGGCATCTTCGCTCAGGTCATCAAACCACATTTCCAGGATGCCGAACAGTGAGTCAAAGTCAAGGTTCTGGATATGGGGCTGCTCATACACCTTGTTGTGGCGCAGGGCATTGATGACGCACTCGGGCACCTTGAACGTTCCCTTGTCCTTGGCGTCGCAGTAGCGCATGATGCGCCGCGACACCAGGGTTTCGATCTCGGGACCGAAGCCCAGCGCCTTGATTTTGTTCACACCCAGGTGGTCGGCCAGTTCGCGGTATTCCACGTGCCACGGGCCTTGCTCTATGGTCACTGCGAACAGGATGGCCTGCAGTGGTGTGATGCCGTAACTGGTGGCCACGAGGTCGATTTCGGCCTTGCACTGCTTCATGAACTGTGCGCTCAGTTTGCAGTTGTCGGATTTCTCCACGATGCCCTCAATGGCCTGCAACAACGTGAGTTCGGGCTTCTTAATGCTTTTGCTCTCGCGGGTAGTGGTAGTTTTGTTGGTCTCTTTTTTCATTGTTTACCGTTGGTTTTTGAGTCGATTTTTTCGTTTTGTGACAGTGATAGCCGTCCGGGAGACGCCTGTGGAGAGAGGCGTCGCCTTCCGGAGAGGGAGGGTGGTGAACGGTGTGCAGTTGGTGGCACGCCGTTCACCGGGAACGGATAGGGGTCAAGCGGCCAGCGTGTGGCTGGTGGCTGGCGTCAAGTGGAAGTGCTTGACAAGTTTCTGGAGCAGGGCGTCGGTCTCTTCGCGGCTCAGGTTGAAGAAACTGATCTCCAGGTTCTCGAGGTCACCCCAACACTCGATGTTCTTGTTGTAGAGGTAGTTGTGTACGCGGCTGTAAGTCTTCAGTGATGCAGTTTTGATTGTCGTCATATCAGTAATTTTTAAATGGTGAATGTTTTCTCTGAGTATACATATAAAAACAGGTTCAAAAATTTAATAAGCACACTGATTTTTTTCACGTGGAGGGTGAAATAATCGCTCGGGGGTGGGCCTCAATCGAGGCGGGAACGGTTCAGAAACTTTTTCCTAATGGGCACTGGGGCGCGGTGTGTGTTGCGCGGCAGTTAATTTGTTACGAGGCGAGCGCGGTGGGCTCGGGGAACGGTAGCAGCAGATTTGTTGTGCGCGATGCGCGGGTCGATTGGATGATAGTCATCAACAAAATTTTGAATCAAGTTGGTCAATAATTTTTCCTTAGTCAAATATAGTTCTTTTTTTCAAAATTTCAAAATAATCGCTCAACTTTTTTTCGCGGTGCAAAATTACTGCTGCGGTGCGCAGCCTTTTTGCGTAGTGAATAACTTTTTTCATTTCCATACTGCAAAATTAGGTGCAGGGTCGGTCATTCTGTGGCCGAGGTTGAAAATATTTCAGAAAAAAATGCTCTTTCGTGTCCGTTTGTCGGGTCTTGACGGGCCACAAAACGCCATTGGGTGGTCCGCAATGCGCTGAGTGATGAAAAAAAGTTGTACTTTTGCGGCAACAAAATATCTAACCACAACAAGATGATAATACTGATAACGATGAACACTAAGGTGATGATGCTGCTGCTTCTGGTAGCGGTTGTGTTGGTTGCAGCGGGCTGCGCAAGGTTTTTCAGCAAGGGACACAGCAAGGAGGTCGTGACCCACGCCGCCTATGCCGACGTCAACGTCAGCGAGTTCCAGACCCTGATTGCCGACCCCGACATGCAATTGCTCGACGTGCGCACCCAGGATGAGTTTGACGAGGGACACATTGCTGGTTCCATCCTCGTCGACGTGGGCGATGCCGACTTTGTCGACAAGGCTGCTGCCGTGCTCGACAAGCAGCGCCCCGTGGCTGTCTACTGCCGCAGCGGACGTCGCAGCGCTCGTGCTGCACGCCTGCTCACCGACCAGGGTTTCATGGTAACCAACCTCAATGGAGGAGTTTTGGCATGGGAGGATGCCGGTAAAGCGTTGATCAAATGACGGCCCGAAAGCATCACCATGTCGTGGCGGCCGTCATCGAGGTGGACGGCCGTGTGCTGTGCATGCAGCGCGGCGAGAACCGATATCCTTATACGAGTCACCGGTGGGAATTCCCCGGCGGCAAGATTGAACCCGGCGAGACCCCCGAGCAGGCCCTGCACCGCGAACTCATCGAAGAAATGGACTTTGACGTAGAGGTGTGCGAGCACCTGGCCACGGTGACCCACGACTATCCCGACTTCACCATCACCCTGGCAGCCTACCGCTGCAAGGCTTCGACCACGGCTTTCACCATGCGCGAGCATGCCGCCAGCCGCTGGCTCCCCTGGAACGAATTATCCACCTTGCCCTGGTGTGCCGCCGACGAACGCCTCATCGCCCAATTCACCCAAACAGAATAGTAAAACAGCAGATTAGCAGAATATTAGCAGAATAATAGAACACCAAAATAAATCTCTTATCTGTTATCTCTTATCTGTTATCTAAACTCTAACCTCTAAACTCTAAACTAACACAGGAGGCTCTTCGATTGAAGAGCCTCCTGTGTTATATCACGCTTCCAGATCGATGTTGAACTGCTCGTGCCAGGGCAGTCCCTGTTTGTTGAGCACCGCCAGGAACGGGTCGGGATCAAACTCCTCGACGTTGTGCACGCCGGGTTTGCGCCACAGCCCCTTCAGGAACATCATCGCACCCGTCATGGCGGGCACGCCGGTGGTGTAACTGACGGCCTGCATGCCCGTCTCCTCATACGCCTTGTGGTGGTCGCAGTTGTTATAGATGTAGTAGGTCAGCGGCTTGCCTTCCTTGTCCAGACCGCCGATGCGGCAGCCGATGCTCGTCTCGCCGGTGTAGTTCTCGCCCAGGTCCTGAGGGTTGGGCAGCACGGCCTTGAGGAACTGCAGCGGCACGATGTCCATGCCCTGGTAGTTGATGGGCTCGATGCTCGCCATGCCGATGTCCTGGATCACGCGCAGGTGGGTCAGGTATTCCTCGCCGAAGGTCATCCAGAACCGCGCACGCCTCAGGGTGGGGAAGTTGATGACCAGCGACTCCAGTTCCTCATGATACATCAGGTAACTCTCGCGCGGACCGATCATGGGGTAGGTGAGGGGCTTGTGGATTTCCAGCGCGCCTGTCTCGACCCACTTGCCGTTCTCCCAGTAGCGGCCCTTCTGCGTAATCTCGCGGATGTTGATTTCGGGGTTGAAGTTGGTGGCGAATGCCTTGCCGTGGTTGCCGGCGTTGCAGTCCACGATGTCGAGCGTGTGCATCTCGCTGAAGTGGTGCTTCGCAGCATAGGCCGTGTACACGCCGCTCACGCCCGGGTCAAAGCCGCAGCCCAGGATGGCCGTCAGGCCGGCACGCTCAAAGCGCTCGCGGTAGGCCCATTGCCAACTGTACTCGAAGTGCGCCTCGTCCCTGGGCTCATAGTTGGCGGTGTCCAGGTAGTGCACGCCGCAGCGCAGGCAGGCCTCCATGATGGTCAGGTCCTGATAGGGCAGTGCCAGGTTGATGACCATGTCGGGCTTGTGGCGCTCCAGCAGGGCGACGAGTTGGTCCACGTCGTCGGCATCGACCTGGTCGGTGCTGACGTTGTCCTTGCCGATGGCGCGTGCCACGGCATCACACTTGGCGCGGTTGCGCGAGGCAATCACGATCTCGTTAAACACGTCAGGATTCTGCGCGCACTTGTGGGCGCACACGGTGCCGACGCCACCGCAGCCGATGATAATGACTTTGCTCATAACTGGTGTCTATAAATGGTTCTTTCCCGCAAATTTACTACAAAATAGTTTCTGCGGCAAATGTTTTGGCGGGTTTCTTGTTTTGTTGCCCTCTCAGCGTCACGTTCGTCTATAAAAACGGTGGAATTATCGAATTTTTTTGCGTTATTCTATGGTTTTCCACTAATTTTGCGCCATCATTGACACATAATATATAAATAAAACAATCACACGCGACTTCGATATGAAGAAGATACTATCATTATTGCTTGTGTTAGGCTGTTTGACAACTGTGCATGCGCGCGATGTGGTCATCAACGGCATCCTTATCGACTCACAGGACACCACCGAACTCATGCAGGCGACGGTCAGGCTCCTCAAGGCCAATAAGGACAGCACCTTTGTCAAGGGAACGACCACCGACATGAACGGCGTCTTCAACCTCAAGGGCATCAAGCCCGGCAAATACCTGCTGCGTTGCTCCTATCTGGGCTACAACGACCTCATCAAGCACGTCACCGTGGGCGATGACGGCCGCGACATCAACATGGGCATCATCAAGATGGATCCCAACACCGTCATGCTCAAGGAGACGGTAGTAGTGGGTGTCAAGAGTCCCATTACCGTCAAGGAGGACACCATCGAGTTCAATGCCGACACCTACAAGACCCAGGCCAATGCTGTCGTCGAGGACCTGCTCAAGCGCCTTCCCGGCGTCGAGGTGGGCAGCGACGGCAAAATCACGGCCAACGGCAAGGAGGTGAAGAAAATCCTCATCGACGGCAAGGAATTCTTCAGCGACGACCCGACTGTGGCCAGCAAGAACATCCCCGCCGAGATGATCAACAAACTCCAGGTCATCGACCGCAAGAGCGACCTGGCACGCCTCACCGGTGTGGACGACGGCGATGACGAGACCGTCATCAACCTCACCGTCAAGAAGGGCATGAACAACGGCTGGTTCGGCACCGTCAACGCCGGCTATGGCACCGACGAACGCTATGCGGGCAACGTGATGATCAACCACTTCCGCGACGGTAACCAGTTCACCATCCTGGGCGGCGGCAACAACGTCAACAACCTGGGCTTCGGCGACGGTGCGTCGGGACGTTTCCAGCGTTTCGGCGGCGACCGTGGTGTGACCACGTCGCAGTATGCCGGCATCAACTTCAACGTCGGCAGCAAGGAGGACGAGCACTTCCGCGTGGGCGGTGACATCATGTACAGCCACAGCGACCGCGACACCCGCACCCGCACTGCACGCCAGTATCTGTATGAGGATTCCACAAGTTACGAGGATGCCAACACCATCGCGCGTGACAAGGGTCACAACCTGCGTGGTGACTTCAGGGTCAAGTGGGAGGTCGACAGCAACAACACCATCGAGTTCCGTCCCAACTTCTCGTTCAACTTCAACAAGAGTGAGCGCGCCGACACGTCGCTCACCAGTGCCGGCGATGCCGCCAGGACTATTGTGAACCGCAGTTTGAGCAACTTCTTCAACGACGGCAAGAGTTATGAGTGGGGCACACGACTGATCTATAACCACAAGGTGGCCAGCCATCCCGGCCGCAGTCAGTCGCTGATGCTCAACTACCGCTACAGCAACGTGCGTGAGGATGCCGACACCTACACCGACAACGTCTACTACCTCATGCCCGACGAGAATGAACTCATTGACCAGACGGCCAACAACCGCCGCAAGACCCACAACATCACGGGCCGCCTCTCATGGACCGAGCCCCTCGGCGACGTCAAGAATGCCCGTTTCCTGGAATTCTCCTATCGCGGCAACTACCGTTACACCACGAGCGACAAGATGGTCTATGACAACATGCGCGAGGGTATCTGGCCCGGTGGCACCATCACCGAGCAGGACTGGAACGAGCGCTTGAGCAACAGTTTCCGCAACACGTTCTTCAACCAGGAGTTCAGCGTGGGATTCCGCCAGGTGCGCAAGGCTTATAACCTCAATGTGGGCATCTCGGTCAACAGTGCCATGTCCAAGAGCAAAGACCTCATCAACAGCGAGCGCGACATCGCCGAGCGATGGGCATGGTCGGTGGCTCCCTATGCCCGCTTCCGCTACAAGTTCTCCGACACGCGCAACCTCAACTTCTTCTACCGCATGCGGGCCAACCAGCCCAGCATCACCCAGTTGCAGCCCGTGGCCGATGAGAGTAACCCCAAGAACATCATCGTCGGTAACCCCGAGTTGAAGCCCACCTTCAACCACAACATCAACCTGAGGTTCGGTGACTTCGCTCAGGGAGCGCAGCGCAGCATCATGGCGATGATGAACGTGGACTTTGCACAGAACAGCATCATCTCGACGGTCACCTCCGACCCCTTGACGGGCCGACGCCTCACCAGTTACACCAATGTGAATGGTGTGTGGAGCGCCATGGCAATGAACATGTTGAGCTTCCCCTTCGGAGCCAGCAAGGTCTGGTACTTCACCAGCCATATGTTCACCCGTTTTGCAGTGACCAAGGGTATCAACAACGACGTCGAGAACCGCAGCAACACGTGGATGATCAACTATTCGCCCGGTCTGGCGTTCCGCAACAGCGTGTTTGACATTGAGTTGCGCCCCCGTTACAGTTTCCAGACCACGGCCAACACGGTTACCTCGGCCAACAACCGCAACATCCACACATGGGGCGGCATGTTCGACGGCACCTACTCGGCACCCTTCGGACTGGTCATCAGCACCGACCTGCGTTACAGCACCACCAGCGGTTACAGCGCTGGCTACAACAGTGACCAGTGGATTTGGAACGGCTCCATCGCCTACCAGTTCCTGCGTGAGAAACAGGCCGCATTGACCATCTCGGTCTATGACATCCTGGGCCAGCGCAAGAACATCTTCCGCAACGTCACCGGTGAGTATATCGAGGATGCGTTCTACAACTCCCTGGGTCGTTACGGCATGGTGACCTTCACCTACCGCTTCAACACCTTCAAGAAGGGTGAGCAGCCCAAGGACCGCAACGCCGACCGTTGGGATGGCCCCGGTCGCTTCGGACCTGGTGGTCCCGGCGGACCTGGCGGCCGTCCTGGTGGAGGACGCCCCCCGTTCTAAACAGAATTCTTAAAAATCACCCATCAAGGACCCTGGCGGCTCAGTGCCGCCAGGGTTTAAATTTAATTTGAATAATTTCCCACCCGTAGGGCGGTCATAATTCTAGCAGTTGAATTATGACACACCACCTCTGAGTGCCCCGTTTGTGTGTACGAATCACCCGAAGGATGATCTTCTGAGTGCCCCGTTTGTATGTGCGAATCACCCGAAGGATGATCTTCTGAGTGCCCCGTTTGCATGTGCGAATTACCCGAAGGGTGATCCTCTGAGTGCCCCGTTTGTATGTGCGAATCACCCGAAGGGTGATCCTCTGGGTAACCCGTGGTACCTGCCAGCGAAACGAGCGCAGCGAGTGCAGCGGCAGGCACCACGGGACAGGAGGCTCCCGTCAGCATCGTCGCCGGAGGCGACCCCTCTTTTTCGCTCAATCCCTCTAATTCGCGAAATCCGCATTAAAAAGTGCAGCGGCAGGCACCACGAGACAGGCGGCAGGCACCACGGGACAGAGGCGCTGCCAATCCTTTCGCGAAATTCGCATTGAAAAGCGCAGCGGCCCCTATTACTGTCAATCAGTAATTAAATTAAAGTTTTTTAGCAAATTTTTCTGCCCAACCTTTGGTTGTTTTATCAAATAGTTGTAACTTTGCGTTGAACTATATAGTGGTATCACAAGCATAAATTTTGTAAAACACTCATTATGAAAAAATTAAACACCCCTGCCGCGACACCCTGACCCCCGCGGGTCAAGGCGTCCCCCATTGTGCCGCCAAGCGGGGATGTTGCCCGAACGCCATCATTGGCGATGTGTGATAGATGATAGAACAAGATAATTGCTACAGAAAATCGTTAATCCCGAAACCCTTTGATAAAACAGAATGTGATGAATTTCCGGTTATGTGACCAACTTATTTTGAAGAAATTAATTTATTAACATTTTTATTATTAACCATTTAAATTTTTGTGTTTTATGAAGAAATTATTATTCACTCTTAGCGCTCTTCTCGTGGGCTTTGCAGCAAGTGCATTCAACCTCGAGATGAGGTTCGTTGATGACAACGGCAATCCCATCAACGAGATCAACGCTGCTCCTGGCAATGAAGTGGTAGTTCATATGCAGATTACCGCTCTTGACGGTGTTGTGACCGGTCACCAGATGCAGTTCTACATCAACGATCCCGAGGGTAATCACTATGCTACCAATGGCAATGTGATTATCAAGGCTGGTAAGGCTAACCGTTTCGGCCCCGAGGGTATGTCGACTGCTTTGGAGAACGCTACTTCCACAAACGTTAATCCCGCCGATGCTGATCCCGGTGCTTATCGTGCTCTTGGAACGAACACGTCGACCAACTTGTTCTGGAACACCGATCCTCAGGTTTATATTGACGCATGGAACGTTATGAATGAGGATGAGGCTACTGCCTTGGACGAGACCGACTACACCGAAGAGATGATCACTCCGGGTAACGTTTATCGTTTTGTCCTGTCGATGAAGGCTGATTGGGCCGACGAGTATGCAATGCTCGACTTTGACGAGACCTTCGGTAAATTCGCTCAGCCCGACGGTGGCCAGTTCATGTTCCCCGCCGACTTCACCGGTCTGGACCTCAAGATCATCAACGATGACTATGTTGCTCCCGGCCTCGACCAACTCACTGGTGAGATCATCATTGGCGATGCTGACGAGAATGGTTATGTAACCGTTGAGTATACCGGTCCCGAGGATGTTACCATCAAGGTTATGGTTGACGGCGTTTACGTGCCCCTGACCGACGGCAAGGTATTCCTTGGCGCTTATGGCGAGGCTGAGATCACCGTCGAGGTAACTGCCGAGGGTTATGAGCCCCTGACCGCTACCAAGACCGTTAACTGGGAGGAGCCTGCTGTTCAGACCCCCGCTCCTGAGATCGTGGTA
Organism: uncultured Bacteroidales bacterium; assembly: GCA_902772455.1. Classification (GTDB taxonomy): domain Bacteria; phylum Bacteroidota; class Bacteroidia; order Bacteroidales; family Muribaculaceae; genus Sodaliphilus. The sequence continues at coordinate 22,004 of CACYAW010000007.1, read as the reverse complement.
ACCGAGGGCGAAGATGCCTACACCTTCCTTGCAACCGGTGAGGGCACTGTTACCCTCTTCGTTGACAATGTTGAGGTTGAGAACCCCTACGTTGTTAACCGCACCGATGTTGACCAGGTTCTCAACATCACCGCTGTGGCTCATGTTGATGGCCAGACCGACGGCGTTACCAGTGGCGAGTACATCGTTCCCGCTCTCGTAACTCCGCAACTCCCCGACCTCGAGGGTAACATCACTGTAAGTGAGCCCGACGAGAACGGTAACGTGACCATCACCTACGACGGTACCGAGGATGTTACCATCCTGGTTAACGGCGAGCCCTATGAGGACGGTTACCAACTCCAGCCCGGCGAGAACACTCTCGTGATCACCGTTACGGCTGACGGTTACAACACCCTCGAGGAGACCGTAGTTGTTGTTTGGGATGCTCCCCAGCCTCCTTATGAGACCCCCGCTCCCGTGGTTGAGGTCGTAACCAACGAGCACAACGTGGTTGTTACCGCTACCGGTGAGGGTACTGTTATCATCTACGTGAACTACTTCGACGGCAACGGCCCCGTTGCTGTTGCTACCGGCGAGGGTGAGGCTACCTTCACCATCGAGGGCGGCGAAGATATTATGTATGTTGGCGTTTGGGCTACCGCTCAGGCTAACGACGAGGCTCTCGTAGGTATCAGCGATACTCAGTATGTTGAGGTTCCCGCTGGCGGTGGTGTTGGTCCTGAGGATCCCCACATGGTTGGCAAGTGGATCATCATCATCGACAAGTACGGTGAGGAGCACTGGTATGCCATGACCCCCGATGCCGAAGGCGACCCCAACTGGTCGTTCATGCTCACCCTGCACCACAATCCTTGGGGTGACTTCGCAGTGCCCTTCTACTTCATGGTAGACGGTGTACGCATGGGTGCCGAGACCGACATGTACGAGCCTCAGATGGGTACGCACGAAAACACCATCCTCAACCCCGTATTCGAGAGTGAGAACCTGTTCACTGTTCCTGGTACCTACACCTACACTTGGGGTATCCAGTTCAAGGATGGTCAGTACTACCTGCTCGTTGCTCAGGGTCCGCAGACCGGCATCAACGAACTCGTAGACGGCAAGACCGTTGCTGGTGTACGCTACTTCAACATGGCTGGTCAGGAGATGCAGGAGGCCAACGGTATGACTATCGTTGTTACCACCTACACCGACGGTACCACCACCACCACCAAGGTGATGAAGTAATCTAAGCCTTTAGCGATTAGCCAATGGCTAACAGCCAGTGGCTATTAGCAGACAATAAAAACGGGCGACCCCCAACAGGGCCGCCTGTTTTTATTGTTTTTGGGAACGATATAGATGTTGGCCCTAAGACTGAATGCCGGTACAATAACCGTGCTTTGCACGGGAAATTAAAAGAAAATTAAATTTTAAAATATAATTTGTTCAATTTCCCGAAACATGGCGGCACCTCAGCAAATCGAACAAGTTCGTTTGCCTTCGGCATTCTATGTTCATATGCAAGAAAAATGATGATTTTTCTAGTTTTTTTGAATTTCACCATATAAGGTGCCATTCTTGACCATAGCGACAAGGATGTGAATCATCTTGTTTTTACAGTTGTTGTGGACAATGGATATATGCTTTTTTCTCGCTAACAGGCGCTGTGCATAATTGCTGATGTCTGGACAGAAACGGATTGCGCAAACAACCGCTTGAGAAAGCAGGGATTTCAAATAATGGTCGGCAAAGTGGGAAACATGCGGCTTGCCGTTAATCGATGTCCCGGACTGATTGGCGAATGGCGCGATACCCCAGTAAGAACAGATACGCCTGGCATCATAGTCAAATCGTTTGAAATTATCGGTGTACACAATCAGGGCAACGGCATTGACCAGTGCGATGCCTTTCATCGAGGTGAGTATATCGTACACCTTTTTGACCTCTGGGTTCCCCTCAATGATCGACTTCATTTGTGCTTCAATCTTTTCGATTTCAGCGTCAATGGCGTTGATGATCCTTTTGTCGGAGGCCAACATCTTTTTCAGTAAAGGGTTGTCCTTGTACAGACCGGTTAACTCTTTGTTGCGCCGCTGTAAGTCACTTTTCTGCTTGACCAACAGACGTCTCTGGCTAAATAATGTTTTGAGAGCCTCTGATGTCAGCGACGGCTCCTGATAGACCACCAGCTTGTCGTAGTGGCGGGCTGCATACTCTGCGATGTCGCGGGCATCTTTCTTGTCGTTCTTGCTTCGCGAAATCCCCATGGAACGCTTTATGCGCAGCGCACTCTCAAGGCATACCGTGTAACCGTCACGGGTCAACATCTTTGCCGCCAACACGCTGTAAACCCCTGTGTTTTCTCCACAGATGACGCACTCAGTGATGACGTCATTGCCACACACCTGGAGCAGCCATTTCTCGAGTTGCTTAACTCCGTCCTTGGTGTTGCAGAACTGGTTATACTCCCCTTTACTCACCAGGTCATCCTTCGACAGGACAACCACATCAAATTTTGTCTTGGCAAAGTCAATGCCGATAAAGAACTTTTTCATACTTTTGTGCCACCGTTTACGAAGTCGACCATCGGCCCCCTTTGACTCAAACATTAAATAGGCTTCGAGCCTAACATTCTATCTCGTCTAAGGATGCCGCTCCTTTGAAGTATATAACCGAATATAGTCTCAAAGACTGTTTGCACAATTATTTTACTTCAAAGGAGGGTTGACTTCTTCTTTAATACGGCAAAAGTAAGAAATCTACCTGGCATTCTTCGTATTACATTAACATCATGTTTGCTTTTAGCAGACTTCGTCTGCAACGATGCTGCAAACTTAATGTTTGCACATGTTTTCCCGCCCGTAGGGCGGTTAATATCACCAATGGGCCAACTGCTATATCGTTGCCTTGTTTTTTACTGGACACGAATGAACTGGAATACCAATTTTCGAGCAATCCGCGTTTCGCGTTTGCCCGGCAGCCTCCTGTTCTAAAACAATTGTCCTTCTCGCCTTTCTTGTCTTCAACAATATGCTCGAGCACCGAAGCGCAAACCAAACTGCGATAACTCAGCAACTTAGCGCCTTAGCGTGAGGAAAATGGCTGAATAGTTACCGCGTGCCATCCCCCTCTCTTAAAAAAAATTGATTTTTTTTTGTCAGTTTAGAAATTTGATATATCTTTGCAAAACAAGATGAACCAACTAGCATGATTCTTAGTAAGAACCGGACTTGCTAATGATGACTGAAATGACTGACAGACTGCATATTAACGAGGCTTGTGCCGCGGTAGTTCTTCGTCGAGGAGACGCTCCCCCTGGCGTTTGACCCTTGTGTGCAGGTGTCAACGATAACCACACTTTACCTTATATATTATTGTATTGCGAGAGAATTATTACCTTTATGACGATGTGAAGTTTAATCCGAAACTCTTTGAAATTTCAAAACCTGATCAACCCCTTAGACTGTTAGAGATTTATTGTTTTTATTCACTTTATAATTATTAATTTAAATTAATTCATTTATGAAGAAATTTTTATTTACACTTTGCGCAGTGTTAGTGGGCTTCGCCGCTAATGCTGATGGCGTGCAACTGCGTATGGTTGATGACAACGGCCAGCCTGTTAGCGAGGTTACTGCTGCTCCCGGCACTGAGGTGACCTTGCACATGCAACTTACCGCTCTTGAGGGTGTTGTAACTGGCCACCAGATCCAGTTCTACATCAACGATCCCGAGGGTAACCACATTGCTACCACCGGCAATGTGATTATCAAGGCTGGTAAGGCTAACCGTTTCGGCCCCGAGGGCATGTCAACGGCTTTGGAGAACAGCACTGCCACAAACGTTAATCCTACGGATGCTGAGCCCGGTGCTTATCGTGCTCTTGGAGCGAACACGTCGTACAACTTGTTCTGGAACATCGATCCTCAGGTTTATATTGACGCATGGAACGTTGCGAATGAGGACGCGGCTACTTCCTTGGACGAGACTGACTACACCGAAGAGATGATCACTCCGGGTAACGTCTATAGGTTTGTCATCTCTTTGAAGGCTGGTTGGGATCAGGAGTATGCTATCCTCGACCTTGATGAGACATTCACCAAGTTCTCGGGCCTCCAGAACCAGTTTGTTGACGACATGCAGGTGAAGATCATCAACAGCAACTTCACCCCCGCTGTTACCCTGGCTAATCCCACCATCTCCTTCGATCAGACCGACGATACCCACATGACGGTTACCGTTGCTTGCGAGACCGCAGGTTCTACTCTGATTGTTAATGGTGAGGCTGTAGAGGGCAACCCCTACACCTACGTAGTAACCCGTCCGGACGTTTACACTGCTATGACCGTAAACGTTACCGCTCAGTCTGTTCTTGGCACCGAGACCAGTGAAGAGGTTAACGGCAGCCAGGCCTTTGTTCCCGTTGAGGATCAGCCCACCGCTGCTAAGCCCGAGATCACCTTCGTCGAGACCAAGAACGCCAACAACGAGGTTACCCAAGTTGTTGTTAAGATCGAGAACTGGACCAGCGCAACCATCAATGGTGAGGAATTCACCAATGGCCGTGGCGATGTTAAGACCTTCACCGCTAACTATGTTGCTGAGCAGCCCATCCATGTTGAGGCTGTCAACGCTCCTGGTTATCCCTACATTGCCAACGATAATGAGGCTGACTACACTCTGAACAAACTCGCTCCCATCGCTTCTGAGGCTGCTACCTTCGACGTAACCATGGACGATGAGTATGTTTACGTAACCGCTACCGGTCCTGGTGTCGTTCTCTACGACCAGAATGGTAACGTGGTTGATCCTCAGCCGCTCAAGTTGCCGCGTAACGAGTACAGTGAGGAGAATACTGGCTACAACGTAACTGTTCACGCTACCACTCAGCAGCAGGGTGAGCAGGGTCAGTACACCCAGACCGATACTCCTTATGAGGTAAACGTGCCCAACAAGGCTAAGCCCGACGATCCTCAGCCCACTGAGAAGACTCCCATGCCCGCCTTCCACGGCAGCACCACCGACGGTATCCACGCTTACTTTATGGAGATCGATGACATCAATGAGGATGCAGTGATCTACTATCAGGTTTACAAGGATGGCGTTCTCGTTACCGACGAGACTCACCCCGACGGCTGGTTCGTATATGATGACAAGTTGAGTTTCACCGAGAATGGTAACTATCGCATCGTGGCTTACGCAGTCGCTCCCGGCATGCTGCCCAGCGATACCATTGCCACTGAGTTCGTTGTTAGCGAGACCACTGGTCTGGTTGACGTAATGAACGGCAAGACTGTTTCTAACGTACGCTACTTCAACATGGCCGGTCAGGAGATGCAGGAGGCCAACGGTATGACTATCGTTGTTACCACCTACACCGACGGTACCAGCAGCGCCGTTAAGGTGATGAAGTAATCCGTCAAGCAATTATTGCTAACTAATAAAAGGGCGACCCCATCGGGGCCGCTCTTTTATTTTTGCCCCAGCGCCTCGCGCGCTGTCCCTCCAGCCCTCCAGCACGTCCAGTTTCTCCAGTTTCTCCAGTTTGTCCAGTTTTTGTTTGTGGGGGTGGGCGGTTTTCTGTATTTTTGCGATAAGAAACCAATCCCTATCACCCAATGGACAACTCCCCCCGCAAGGTCAATCACTATGATGACGGCATTGCCAGCGTGCTGCGCAAGCCCACCGATTACAAGAAGTTGCGTTTCTATCACCGCAGCGACGTCCTCTACCAGTTGACGCAATCCTTCTGCAAGCGGTATTTCAGGAAATGGGGAGACCGCACTGTCGACCAGATGGTGCAGGCGGCCCGCAGCGGCAAACAGAACATCGTTGAGGGCAGCGTCGACGGACGGACCAGCATGGAGATGGAAATCAAGTTGCTCAATGCCGCCAGGGGCAGCAACCGCGAGTTGTGTGAAGACTATCAGGACTACTTGAAACACAGCGACATGGCGATTTGGCAGCCGGGGCATCCCCGCTATAGCGCCATGCTCGACTTTTGCCGCCAGCACTACCTCTACACTGACTACAAAGAACTCTTCCCCAAAATGGACGCCGAGGAGATGGCCAACATGGCGCTGTGCCTTTCTCATCAGGTGGACAAAGCCCTGGAGGCCTATATCGCCCGCAAGGACCGTGAATTCACTACCGAGGGTGGCATCCGCGAGAGGATGACCGCCGCCCGCCTCAACCAGCGCGAGACCCAACGCGAGATCATTGACCGCCAGGCCCGCGAAATCACCCAACTCAAGCAACAAATCGCCCGCCTGCAAGACCAAATCGCCCGCCTGCAGAATCTGGACCGCCGCTGACGCGGCTCCCCTGGACTGACTGGACCGCCGCTGACGCGGCTCGCCTGGACTGACTGGACCACCGCTGCCGTGGCTCGCCTGGACTGACTGGACCGCCGCTGCCGCGGCTCGCCTGGACTGGACTGGACTGGACCGCCGCTAACGCGGCTCGCCTGGACTGGACTGGACCGCCGCTGACGCGGCTCGCCCACTCGCGCGCCCCTCCAGCCCCTCCAGCCCATCCAGCCCGTCCAGTTCGTCCAGTTCGTCCAGCCCCGTCCAGCCCTGTCCAGCCCCGTCCAGTTTGTCCAGTTTATCCCGTTTGTCAGTTTCCTGGAGCAAATGGGGTGGAAAGTGAAATCTTTTTAGTACCTTTGCAGGTTAGTTAATTTTATGAGTAAGCAAGTGGAAACAAGATACATTTTTGTCACCGGCGGCGTGGTATCGTCGCTCGGTAAAGGCATCATCGCGTCGAGCATCGCACGCCTGTTGCTCTCGCGTGGCTATAGCGTCACCTGCCAGAAGTTTGACCCCTACATCAACATCGACCCGGGCACGTTGAACCCCTACGAGCACGGCGAGTGCTACGTCACCGTCGATGGCCATGAGGCTGACCTGGACCTGGGGCACTACGAGCGCTTCACCAACATCAAGACCACCCGAGCCAACAATGTGACCACGGGACGCGTCTACCAGAGCGTCATTGACAAGGAACGCCGCGGCGACTACCTGGGCAAGACGGTGCAGATCATCCCACATATCACCGACGAAATCAAGCGCGACGTCAAGTTGCTGGGCACCACCGGCAAGTATGACTTCGTCATCACCGAGATTGGTGGCACCGTGGGCGATATCGAGGCATTGCCCTTCATCGAGGCCATCAGGCAGTTGCGATGGGAACTGGGGCGCCGCTGCATCTGTGTGCACCTCACCTATGTCCCCTACATCAGCGCTGCCAAGGAACTCAAGACCAAGCCCACCCAGCACAGCGTGAAACTGCTCCAGCAGGAAGGCATCCAGCCCGACATCCTGGTGCTGCGCACAGAGCACCAACTGCCCGCCACCATGCTCAAGAAGGTGGCCCAGTTCTGCAACGTCAGCCCCGATGCCGTGGTACAGAGCCTGGACGTGCCCACCATCTATGAGGTGCCCCTCAAGATGCACGAGCAGCGTCTCGACAACATCATCCTCGAGAAGACGGGGCTCTCCAGCGACGGCGAGCCCGACCTCGACAAGTGGAACGAATTCCTGGGCAAACTCAAGGGTGCGCGCAAGGAGGTGCGCATCGGCCTCGTGGGCAAGTATGTCTCGCTGCAGGATGCCTACAAGAGCATCGACGAGAGCCTGTTGCACGCCTGCGCCTACCATGACCGCCGCCTGCGCCTCGACTACATCAACAGCGAGCACATCCACGACGGCAACGTCGAGCAGTTGCTCAAGGACCACGACGGCATCGTCGTGGCACCGGGATTCGGCCAGCGTGGCATCGAGGGCAAGTATATTGCCCTGAGATGGTGCCGCGAGCACGATGTGCCCACCTTCGGCATCTGTCTGGGCATGCAGTGCATGGTCATTGAGTTCGCCCGCAACGTGCTGGGCCTGGCCGACGCCAACAGCACCGAGATGGACGAGAAGACCCCCAACAACGTCATCGACCTCATGGAGGACCAGAAGACGGTGACCAACCTGGGCGGCACGATGCGCCTGGGCGCCTATGCCTGTCGCGTGAAGCCTGGCACAAAAGTTGCAGAGGCTTATGGAAAGACCGACATCGAGGAGCGACACCGTCACCGCTTCGAGTTCAACGACGAGTACCGCAAACAGTTTGAGGACGCCGGCATGACTATCGCAGGCGTCAACCCCGAGAGTGGATTGGCCGAGGTCATCGAACTCACGGGGCATCGCTGGTATATCGGCACCCAGTACCACCCCGAGTACTCCAGCACCGTCTTGAACCCGCACCCCCTCTTCATGTCCTTCATCAACGCCGCCATCACCACCGCAGAGCAATAATTTAAGTTTTAAGTTTTAAGTTGTTAGTTTTAAGTAAGAATACAATTGCCTGATACGTACAACAGACAACTTACAAACGCCGGCGGTAACAAGAATTGTAATAGAGCAATAATATGAAGTCCAGTGACGTAAGAGATCTGAAGGTTTGGCAAAAAGCCATGGACTTGACTGTTGAAATTTATTCTCTGGTCAAACTTTTGCCTCGTGAAGAAGCATATGGATTATCTGATCAAATGCGCAGGTCGGCTGTGTCTATTCCTTCAAATATTGCTGAAGGACAAGGACGCGATACGATGAAAGAATTTGTCAGGTTTTTGTCTATTGCAAGAGGGTCTCTTAGAGAACTGTCAACGCAGTTGGAAATTTGTGAACGAGTCAATTACCTGGATGTATCACAGGTCTCCAGTGCACAAAAGCAAATAGAGGAGATTGATAAGATGCTCAATGCTCTTTCTAATTCTCTCATCCCGTTTTAATACATTATATTTCAGGCGATACAAATCGTACTTACAACTTACAACTTACAACTTACAACTAAAAACTTACAACTATATAATAATGGATAAAAACACTTTGATTGGATTGTTGCTGATGGGACTCGTCGTCATGGGCTTCTACTGGCTGAGCAAGCCCAGTGAAGCGCAACTCGCCGAGCATCAGCGGCAATTGGACTCTATCGCGGCCCTGCAGCAGCAGACCGACCGCGACATCGCTGTCAGCAGCGACGTCATCGACACGCTGAGTGTCTCTGATGTCGCCCGCCTGACCAGTGTGCTCGAGAACATGCCCGACGGCAATGCCGCCATCAACCATGAGGGCGTCGTCCTCAAGTTGCAGGACGGCAACGTCACCGGAACCGTTACCGTGGGCGACACCACCGTCACTTGGGACGAAGTCACTGCCCTGACCAGCAACGCTCCGGCTGTACACAACCAGGCCGTGAAGGCAGTGCAGCAGGCGCTCGACCTCTATGCCAAGAACGGCTCCTTTGCGGCTTCGTTGACGGGTACTGAGCAAACCGTCACCCTCGAGAACGACTCGCTCAAGGTGGAACTCAGCACCAAGGGCGGCATCATCTCGCGCGCCACGCTCAAGGGCTACAAGACCTGGAAGACGCCCCAAGTCATCCTGTTCGACAAGGGCGAAAACGACTACAGTTTCACCCTGGGCAACAACACGCAGCGCTTCGAGACCAAGGACTTCTACTTCGAGCCTACCCAGGTCACCGACACTACCGTGACGATGAACCTGCAACTCGAGGGCGGTGCGCAGTGGGGACTCAAGTACACGCTCGTGAAGGATAGTTACATGGTGCGCATGGAGATTGTGCAGAAGGGTATGAACACCATCATCCCGCTCAACATCAATATGCTGGACCTCAACTGGCACCAGAAAATCTCGCGCCACGAGGAGGGCAAGATGTTTGAGGAGCGCAACAGCGCCATCTACTACAAGCATATTGGCAAGGACGGCGACGTGGACTACACCAGCGAGAGCGGCAACGACGAGAAGGAAATCCTGACGGGACTCAAGTGGGTCAGCGCCAAGAACCAGTTCTTCTCGACCGTACTGATTGCCGACAGCGTCCTGAACACGGCCCACATGACCAGCGTCTCGACCGAGAAGGGCACACCCGAATATGAGAAGTACCTCAAGGATGTCACCATCCGCACGATGATTCCCTACTCGAGCGACCAGGCCAACCCCGCATCGTTCTACTTCTATATGGGCCCGAACCGCTACCACATGCTCTCGAGTTATGACAAGTTCTCGCCCAAGGAGGACCTCAAACTCACCCACCTCATTCCCCTGGGATGGAAACTGTTCCGATGGATCAACACGGGCGTCATCATCCCCATCTTTGACTGGCTGGGCAAGTTCATGAGCAACTACGGTCTCATCATCCTGGTGCTGACCATCATCATCAAGGTCGTGCTCTCGCCCCTCACCTACAAGAGTTACATCTCGCAGGCCAAGATGCGCATCCTGGCTCCCGATATTGCCAAAATCAACGAGAAATATCCCAACCAGGAAGATGCCATCAAGAAGCAGCAGAAGACCATGGAACTCTACCGCATGGCCGGCGCAAGCCCCTTCGGCGGATGTCTGCCCATGCTGCTGCAGATGCCTATCCTCATCGCGATGTTCACTTTCTTCCCCTCGTGCATCGAGTTGCGAGGCCAGTCGTTCCTCTGGGCCAATGACCTGAGTGCCCCCGACAAGATCCTGCAGTGGGGCGCACAGATTCCCTTGGTATCCAGCCTGTTCGGCAACCACTTGAGCCTCTTCTGCCTGCTGATGACGGTGACCAACCTGATTTACACTTACATCACGACCAAGTCGCAGGCACAGTCCCAGTCGATGCCGGGAATGAAGTGGATGATGTACCTCATGCCCATCATGTTCATGGTGTTCTTCAACAACTATGCCTCGGGCTTGAGTTACTACTACTTCATCTCGCTGCTGATCACCATCCTGCAGACCTACAGTTGCCGCCTCTTCGTCACCGAGGACAAGGTGCGTGCCACCATCGCTGCCAATGCCTCCAAGCCCAAGAAGAAATCCAAGTGGATGGAGCGCATGGAGCAGGCTCAGAAGATGCAGCAGATGCAACAGCAACAGCGCAATAATGCCGCCAAGGGTGGCAACAAGCGTCGCCGCTGATGGGCCGCGATGAAACTTTTTGAACGATTAGCGCGTCTAATGCAAAGAATACGTATTGTGTCATTTCTTAATTTTTAGAATTATGTTTATCCACAATTGCCCCCAGTGCGGGCAGCAGTACAGCACTGAAGACAAAGTGAGCCCCGTGAAGTGCCCCAATTGCGGCACCGAAATCAACGTGACCTATCCCGAAGAGCCGCAGCAGCCTCAGCAGCCCGGTTATCAGCAGCCTCAGCAGCCTGGTTATCAGCAGCCTCAGCAGCCTGGTTACCAGCAGCAACAGCAGCAGCCTGGCTATCAGCAGCCCGGCCAGCAGCAGGGCTACCAGCAGCAACAGCAGGGTTATCAGCAGCAGGGCTACCAGCAGCAGTATGCTAACAAGCCGCCCGTCAACTATGGCAACGTCTTTGATCCGGGTCCCTCGGGCAAGAGCCGTGGCGTCACTGCCTTGCTGGCCATCTTCCTGGGAACGCTTGGCATCCACTACTTCTATGTGGGCAAGACCGTGCCTGGCGTAGTGTTCATTCTGGTATCGTTGGTTACCTGCTTTTCTCTCACCGCCATCGCAAGTCTCGTTCAGGGCGTTCTGCTCCTGACGTCGACCACCGAGGAGGACTTCGAGAACAAGTGGATCAACCCCGTGAACTCCTTCCCGCTCTTCTAAGGGAGACCGACGGGTACGATAATGGGTAATCGACAAGCGGCAACGCGCCCCGACTTCATCAAGTGGCTGCTCCTCTTCGGGGCGGCAGCCGTTGTTGTGCTGTTGGCGGGCTATGCCGCTTGGCGTTACATCCTGCCGCATTCAGTCGACGTGGACCGCAGCCGCTACCCGGTAGCGGGCATCGACGTGTCGAGCCACAACGGCGACATCGACTTCGACCGAGTGCGACAGGCCGATTACCAGTTCGTCTTCATCAAGGCCAGCGAGGGCAAGACCTTCAAGGACCCCGCATTCGCGCGCAACTACGACGGTGCGCGACAGGCGGGCCTCAAGGTGGGCGCCTACCACTTCTTCCGCAAGAACCGCACGGGGCAGGAACAGGCCGACAACTTCCTTGGCGTCATCAAGGGACGGACGCTCGACCTGCCGCTGGTCATCGACCTGGAGGACGACTGGGGCAACGGTGCCACCACCAGCCACGATACGGCTGTCAAGCGCCTGCTCGACATGATTGCCGTGCTCAAGGGCAAGGGCTACCAGGTGATGATTTACACCAACAACGACGGCTACGACAAGTACTACAAGGACCTGCTGGGCGATTGTGACCTGTGGCTCTGCTCGTTCACCAGCCCCGACCGCCTCAACATGCCGCACCTTATCCAGCAGTACAGCCACGAGGGCGAGGTCGACGGCGTCGAGGGCGAAGTCGACCTGAACGTGTTCCGCGGCACCGTCAGCGAGTGGGAACGCTACCTGCAGCGAGTCAATCAATAAGTCCAAACCAATGCTCCACAACGATGAAACAAGCAATGAAACCCATCTCCCGCATTTTGCTGTTGCTCCTCATGCTGCTGCCGGCGTGGACCCCTGCCACGGCGACGGTCTACACCTGGAGCCGGTATGACCTCTCGTTCGAGACGCCCGACGACGGTTTCGTCACCTACATGAGCAACACCCGCTTTGAAATCCAGTGGGAGGATATGGTCATGACCGTGCATCTCTACAGTAAGGATAAGGGCGACGACAAGAAACTGCTCAACGAGAACCTGCAGCGCAAAGCCTTGGGCTTCAACATGTATGACCTCAACAACGGCAAACTCAAGGTCAAGGGCTTCAAGAAGACCTACAGCATCTACGGCACCATGCCCGACGGCTCACGCGCCATCATTGCCGACCTGGTGTCCAAGCGCCAGAACCTCATCGTCGAGGTGACGGTCAACTATCTGTATGGCAACAGGGAGGTCGTGGAGGACATGATCAAGTCGTTTGCCGAGAACAAGCAGCAGAAACCCAACCATGAGCGCAAGCGCCAGAAGGTGCAGACCAAGCAGGATGCCGACCGCCAGCAACGCGAGAAGCAGAAGCAGGAAAACCAGCGCCAAGAGCGCAAAAAAGAGAAACTCTATGATGCCTGACACCTGGCATCACAGCAAGATAACGACTAATAATCCTGATAAAAACCTAACGCATGATGAGAAAGAAACTGATATTGACCGCGTGTCTGGCCATCGCCGCCGCCATCCCTGCTGCGGCTTGGTCCTATGATAACGCCCCGGATAACACCCCGGGCAACAATATGCTCTATGCTCCGCTGGTCTATGACCACTATGCAGCCGACGAGGCCGCCCATCCCGCGGCTCCGGCCAGCAAACTCTATGCCCTTGACGCCGGCGACGAGTGGCTGCAGGAAGCAATGGAAAACTCTGAACGCGCCCATGACGTGCGCTACAGGGCCATGATCGGCAATCCGCAACTGGTGGCCTACAATGCCAACCGCCTGCCCGAGGCGCCGCCCGAGGGTGTCATCCCCGGCGACCCGCACCAGGGCAAACTCACCATTGCGCCGCAGCAGATTACCGCCCCCGAGGACGTCACGCCTGCCGATGCTCCCCCCTTGCAGTTGCACAACTGGCTGCACGTGTTCAACGCCTCGCTGCAGTTCACCCAGGCCTATATCAGCGGCAACTGGTACCAGGGCGGTGAGAACAACCTGGCGCTGCTCGGGTCCATCAACTGGAACTGCAACCTCAATCAGGATATGCACCCCAACTGGCTGTTCAACAATGCGCTGTCCTACAAACTCGGTGTCGCCACCACCCACGGCGACAGCATCCGCAACTACCTCATCAACGAGGATAACTTCCTGTTCACCTCGCAGTTGGGTTACAAGGCTGTCAAGAACTGGTACTACAGCGCCATGCTGCAGTTCACGACGCAGTTCATGAACAACTACAAGACCAATACCCGCACCATGACGGCGGCCTTCCTCTCCCCGGCCGAACTCAACCTCGGTCTTGGTATGACCTATAACTACAAGAAGGCCGACGACCGCATGTTCACCCTGGCCATCGCGCCCTTGTCCTATAACCTGAAGTACTGCCGCAACATCACCGACATCGATCCCACGCGCTTTGGCATCGACGCCGGCCACCACTGCAAGAGCAGTTTCGGTAGCAACTTCGAGGCCAAGTGGTTGTGGCGTTTCACTCCCAATGTGATGCTCACCTCCAGGCTCTATATGTTCACCAACTACCAGTATGTCCAGGGCGACTGGGAGAACACCCTCGACCTGTCGATCGGCAAGTACCTGACGACGCAGTTGTACACCCATCTCAGGTTTGACCGCTCCAGGACCCGCGACGACGACTGGAACTACTGGCAGTTCAAGGAGATTCTCAGCCTGGGTGTCGTCTACCGCTTTGCCACTGTCAACTGATAAGCCCTGCCGATGAAACTCCATGTCGCACTCATCGTCCCCCTGCTGTTGCTGATGCCCCTGGTGGCGCTGGCAAAGGGTGGGGTGGTGCCCAAAAAGTCGGTCGTCATCGACGGACTCGACGTGGACTCGATGCGGGCGCGTCTCGATGAGACCGACATGCAGCCGCTCGAGGGCATCTGGTACTATCCCAACGAGGAGATGACCTTGGGCATTGAGCGTTATCACGGCAAGCACAACATCGGCTATCGCATCATCTTGCTCGAGTCCCCCGACATCAACGTCATGCCGGGGACGGTCATCGGATATATCGCCGCCACGGCCGTCGACAGCAAGTACCAGTTGTGGCTCTATAGCCAGCGCGACCGCGTGACGCTCATCAAGCCTCTGGAGTGCGTCGCCACGCTCGACGATGCGGCGACAACGCTCACCTTCGACCCGCCACACTGGAAGGTCAAGGTCAGGCTCAACGTCGCCCGGTTCCTGCCGACGCTGTTCAATGCCGTGAGCATCGTTCCCGAAAAAACGGGCGAGCGACTGCCCGTGGGATTCCGCAAAATCTATCCCGAAGGTGTTGGAAACAAGAAGTTTAACCGCATTCGTTACCTGTGATGAGACGTAGCAGCAAATTGCTTTTGACACTGTTGGCCCTCCTGTTGCTGCTCGTTGCGGGCACCTTGGATATGGGGGCTCGCGTGCGCTCCACGCGCAAGAACCTGCGCAGCACCGAGGTGCCGGTCGCTGTCCTCGACACGGTGGACGGCCTGCTCCCTGACAGCCTCATGACGGTCGACCCCGCTGCCGTGACCATCAAGGGCTTCGCCAAGCGGGCAAGCGACAGCAAGGAGTCGTTCTTCATCACCAACAACACCCGTCACCGCATGAGTGCCGTCAGGCTGCTGATGCGTTACACGACCATGAACGGCGAACTGCTCACGCAGCGCTCGGTCACCGTGCCGGTCAGCCTCAAGCCCGGCGAGACCAAACTCGTCGAGGTCAAGTCCTTTGACGTGCAGCGCCTCTTCTACTACTATGCTGGGCCTCAGCCGCGCAAACAGGCGACTCCCTTCAAGGTATCCTACCGGCTCACGGGCTATGACGTCCCGGTGGGCAACTGACACTGATAATCATTCCATTCACAATAACTAAATCAAAAACAAGAGAAAAATGAAGCACTATTCAATCAAACTGTTATCGGCTGTTCTGCTGGCCATCGCCGGATGGACTGCTGCCGATGCGTGCACCAACCTGCTGGTGGGCAAGAACGCCAGTGCCGACGGCTCGACCATCATCACCTATGCCGCCGACAGCCACACCCTCTTCGGTGACTTGCAATACCTGCCCGCTGCCGACCATCCCGCAGGCGCTATGCGCGAAATCATCGACTGGGACAGCGGCAAGCGCATGGGTGCCATCCCCGAGGTGCCCCACACCTATGCCGTCGTGGGCAACATGAACGAGCACCAGGTGACCATCGCCGAGAGCACTTGGGGCGGCCGTGAGGAACTCTGGGACCTCAATGGCAAGTCCATCATCGACTATGGCAGCCTCATCTACATCGCCCTGCAGCGCTCCAAGACCGCCCGTGAGGCCATCAAGGTGATGACCGAACTGGTGGCCAAGTACGGCTATGCCAGCGAGGGTGAGTCCTTCTCGATTGGTGACCCCAACGAGATTTGGATTATGGACATGATCGGCAAGGGACCGGACGAACTCGGTGCCGTTTGGGTAGCCGTGCGCATCCCCGACGACTGCATTGCCGGACACGCCAACAACCCCCGCATCTGGAAGTTTGACATGAAGGACAAGAAGAACGTCATGTACAGCAAGGACGTCATCTCGTTTGCCAAGAAGAAAGGCCTCTACAGCGGTAAGGATGCCGACTTCGCCTTCGCACCCGTTTATCAGAAGTTTGATGCCGGCGCGCTGCGTGGCTGCGACGCCCGCGTGTGGAGTTACTTCAACCGCTTCCACAAGGGTATGGATGCATACCTGCCCTTCATCTATGGCAAGACCAGGGCCGATGAGGACGTGATGCCGCTCTACGTGAAGCCCGACCGCAAGATCAGTGTCCGCGATATGCAGAACATGATGCGCGACCACTTCGAGGGAACGCCGTTCGACATGACCGTCGATCCGGGTGCCACCACCGCCTATGGCGTGCCCTACCGTTGGCGCCCCATGGACTTTGAGGTCGACGGCGTGAAGTACAGCCAGGAACGTGCTATCGCCACACAGCAGACCGGATGGGTATTTGTGTCGCAGATGCGCTCGTGGATGCCCGACGAGGTAGGCGGTTGCTTCTGGTTTGGCGTCGATGATGCCAACACGGCCGTCTTTGTGCCCATGTACTGCTGCATCACCCAGGTACCCGAGAGTTACCGCCAGGGCAAGGCCGACATGTACACCCTCGACTGGGACTGCGCCTTCTGGGTGAACAACTGGGTGGCCAACCAGGCCTATGCACGCTACTCACAAATGATTGGCGACATCCGCAAGGTACAGGGCGAAATCGAGGATAACTTTGCCAAGAAACAGTCGGTCATCGAGGCCGAGGCCACGTCGCTGCTCACCACCGACCGCGCTGCTGCCGTCCGCCTGCTGACCAACTACTCGGTCAACGCCGGACAGGACGCTACCGCACGTTACAGGAAACTGGGCGAGTACCTCTTTGTCAAGTATCTCGACGGTAACATCAAGAAGGAGAAGGACGGCAAGTTTGAGCGCAACGAGTACGGAACGCCCGCTTCGCCCACCTTTGCCGGTTACAACCAGGAGTATTACGACATGATTGTCAAGGGCCCCAACGGCGGCGACAGGCTCAAAGTCGAGGAGCCCGAGTGGTAAACACTTGGCGTTGAACAATCATCCGCAACTAAAAAAGCCGCATCGATATCACATCGGTGCGGCATTTTTATCTGTTTACTTAATCTTGTTTGCTTGATGACTTGTATTATTCAACTAATAACTAATTCACTTTTTCACACTGCAAAATTACCACCGCCTCACGGGACCCACAATCACTACAATGAGGCATTTTTACCTGTTTTTATCATCATTTTATGGGATTTTGGGCAAAAATCGCCTCCCGATGCCCTCTTTTTGGTAGATATTGATTAACTTTGTTCATTCGTTAAATCCAAAAAATGAAAATGACTATGAAAAGATTCTCGCTGATTTTGGCTCTGTGTCTGCTTGCCGTCGCGGCTCAGGCTCAACTGTTGTGGAAAGTGAGTGGCAACGGCTTGGCAAGGCCCAGTTACATTATGGGAACCCACCACATGGCTCCCGCTTCGATGATTGACGAAATCGCCGGAATGGACATTGCCCTCGAGGGCTGCGACATCGTCGTGGGCGAGATTGAGAAAGACAGCCTGATGGGCCAGGAAGCACAGATGCGCATGGCTAAGCACATGGTGGCACCGCTCGACAGCACGCTCGACAAACTCTTCACCCCCGAGGAATATGCCATCGTGGAGCAGGTATTCGATAAGTATTTCGGTGCCATGGGCGTGAAACTCAGCCAGATGAAGATGCTGAAGCCTAACGCCATCAGCACCCAACTGCAGGCCATGCAGGCCCTCAAGTATTTCCCCAACTTCGATGCCAACAACCTCATCGACGTGGCCGTGCAGGAGCGCGCCAATGCCCTTGGAAAGCCGTCGGCAGGCCTGGAGACCCTGCAGGAGCAGATCGACCTGCTGTTCAATACGCCGCTGACCGAGCAGGCCGAGGGTTTGCTCGAGGCTTGCAAGCAGGACGATAAATTCCTCGAGCAGTCGGTAGCCCTCAGCGAGGCCTATGCGACCCAGAACCTCGACCGCATCTTGACGGTGATTACCGAGAGCACCGAGGGCGAGGACAAGGACGAGGCTCTTGATGCGCTGCTCTATGAGCGCAACCGTGCATGGGTGCCCAAACTCGTCGAGATGATGCCCGAGCGTGCCTGCCTGGTGTGCGTTGGTGCTGGCCACCTGCCCGGACCGCAGGGCGTGCTGCAACTGCTGCGTGACCGCGGCTACACGGTCGAGCCCATGCAGTAACGGGGACATCATTGTTAATATCAAAAACATAAGGCTCAAAGTATTGTGCATTCATTAAAAATGCACTACCTTTGTCGCATTATTCAACAATACAACATCAATTTTGGACCCTGACCCGTTATCGTGCCTGTTATCGGTACTCTGTTTAGCAAGCCCCCAGCCGCTTGTCACTTTCAACACGCCCACATTGGGCAGCATCATAGCCATCATTGTCGCCGTATTGGGACTTTTCCTGTCGGCATTTAATTCGGGCAGCGAGATTGCCTATTTCTCGTTGCGCCCCGATGACATCGACAACATCGAGGACACACACCGGCGTGAACGCGTGAAGGAACTGCTGGCCAAGCCCGAGAAGTTGCTGGCCACCATCCTGGTGGGCAACAACCTGGTCAACATCATGATTGCCATCGTGTTGAACTTCGCAATGAATCAGATATTCACGTTTCATAGCACGGTGCTGAACTTCATCGTCCAGACCATCATTCTCACCTTCCTCATCCTGCTCTTCGGCGAGGTGATTCCCAAACTGTATGCCACCAATTTCAGCCTGAAGTTCGCTGCGATGGCCTCGGCACCGCTCAAGGCCGCCGTCAAGATATTCTCGCCGCTCACCGCTTTGCTGGTGCGCAGCACGAGCCTGGTCAACAAGGTCGTGCCTTCGCAGACCGAGGAACTCTCGGTCGATGACCTCACGCGCGCCCTCGAGGTGAGCGAGGTCAAGAACCCCGACGAGAAGGAACTGCTCGAGGGCATCCTCTCGTTCGGCGACAAGACCGTCAGCGACATCATGCGCCCCCGTGTCGACGTTGTCGACATCGACCAGGACGACGACTTCGACGAGGTCGTCCGCAAGGTCATCGAGACCGGCTACTCGCGCATGCCCGTCTACGAGGAGACCCCCGACAACATCAAGGGTATCCTCTATGCCAAGGATCTGCTGCCCTATATCGGCAACAGGGACAACACCTTCAAGTGGCAGACACTCATGCGCCCCGCCTATTTCGTGCCCGAGACACGCATGCTCGACGACCTGCTCGAGGACTTCCGCCGCAAGAAGATGCACATGGCCATCATCGTCGATGAGTATGGCTGCACCCAGGGCATTGCCACCCTCGAGGACGTGCTCGAGGAAATCGTCGGCGAAATCAACGACGAGTATGACACCGAGGAGAAATTCTATAACCGCATCAGCAAGGATACCTGGATATTTGACGGCAAGACGTTGCTGAGCGACTTTGCCCGCACCCTCGACATCGACGAGGAGGAACTCGGCGAGCATGCCGAGGAGGCCGAGACCATTGCCGGCTTCCTGCTCGACCTCAAGGGCGATTTCCTCAAGGAGAAAGAGGTCGTCAACTACGAGCGCTTCACCTTTACCGTTGTCAAGGTCATTAAGCACCGCATCGCCAAAATCAAAATCACAGTCAAGGATGCCGCCGAGACGGCCGGCAAGTGAAGTTGGCACGGCTTTTGCTATGATGGTTGCAGTACAAACCATTATAGTGATGTTTCCAATGACTAACGCTAGAACTTTTGCTTTCGATGGCTATGCCTCCCACTTCAACGAGTCGGCCCTGTGGCGCAAGTTGAAGAAGGTGGCTGGCAAGGTGGGCCGCAAGGCGGTTTACCATGTGCTTGTGCTCTATTACGTCGCTCGCGACCCCGCTGTGCCGACAAGCCTCAAGATCAAGGTGTTTGGTGCCTTGGGCTACTTCATCTTGCCGCTGGATTTCATCCCCGATGCCATCTTGGGACTCGGCTTTACCGACGACATTCTGGCCCTGGCCTGGGCGGTCTTCTCGCTGAGGAAGTACATCACCCCCGACATCAAGGCCAAGGCGCGAGCCCGTGTCGATCAGTGGTTCGGAGCGCAGCAGAACAGCCGCCCGAGCGGCACCAATGTCGCCCCCGATGGCCCCCGCATCATCGACGTCGAGGCCGAGGAATACTAAAACAAGAGGCTATAGAGGAATCATATCCCTATAGCCCCTTGTTTTATTAGTTGATTGTCTATAGCCCCTATAGAATCTCTTCTCTCTTATTTAACGTAGAAGTCGCTCGAGACGCCCACGCCTCCGGCTTTCAGTTTGCCGTAGTTGTTGTTGCCCTGATACTTCTGGGTCCACACGCGTTCTGAGCATTTCTTGCCGAGTTCGTCCTTGGTGACGATGTAGCCGTAGATGTTGCGGCGCTCGGGCACGATACCCTTCATCACGACATCCCAGTCGTTGCTGGTGATGATGACGTCAAGGACATTGGGGTCGTCGGCCTTGGCGATGGCAAGAGCCTCGGCTTTGAACTTGGCGTGCATCGAGCCGGCCTTGGGCATGGGCTTGTAGTCGATATTCTCGGGCGTGTTATTCGCGATGGCTTGATCTGCTGCATTGGCATATACATTCTGATTATAGTACATGTATTTTTGAGTATTACTGTACTTCTCGCCGAGTTCGTCCCATAATTGAGGGGTGTTCTTGGTGAAAATTTGGAACAGGTGCATCTGCTTGGCACATTTCTTGGCACCTTCCAGGTCCGCAGCGTTCAGGAAGGAACCTTGTCCCCCGAGGGTGGCGAAGACATATTTCCCATTACGACTCACTAGAGTGATGCCTTGAGCCGAACCTTTTGCACGGTACTTGTTCGCCGTCATCAGGCTCCCTTTGGTTGAAACGCTCACAGCGCCATTAGCATCTTCAGTGACTTTCGTGCTGTTGATCAAGACGAGGGTCCAGGAACTGATTTTGTCATAGAATTGCCAATAGCGTTCATTCTCTTTCTGGATACTTTCCCAGAGTTTTACGTCATAATCTGGTCCGGAGTTGATCTTGTCGAGCACGTGGTTGTGCTTGAAACGGGCATCCAACTGGCTCCTGAGTTCTTTCAACCCGTCCTCGGTGATGTCCATCTCGACCATGCGATCCACAAACTCCTCCATGCCGATGCCGTTGTACGTGCCGTTCGGGTCCATGACCCAGGGCAGGGGAGGACGTTGGGTTTCAAGGGCCTGCATTTTGGCATCGTCTTTGGCCTTCTTGGCGTCTTTCTTGACATCCTCTTTCTTCTTCTCAACGACCTGCTCGGCTTTCTTCTTGGCCTTGTTGACCAGGCCGCCCAACTGGGCATTAGCCGTAGAAGGCACGCTCATCGCAGCCAGAGTGATGGCTGCAACCAGTAATGTCTTGATAGTTCTTGCTTTCATCTTGAATTAAGTTTTATAGGTTGATATTTAGGGAAAATGTATTTGCCTGTTGAGGACTGATATCTATGGTTTTGCGTAGGCAAAGATATACATTATTATTTGAACTATCAAGAGTTGATACCCAAAAAACGAGGGTGAACACCACATCGTGGCGCTCACCCCGTCCCTTAGGGTTGGGATTAAATTCCTTTTTTAGTTCTGTTCCTCCTTGGGAGTGTCCTGGATCACGTTGATGTAGGTGTGACCAGCGCGGTGCTGGAACTCTACAGTGCCGTCAACCAGAGCATAGAGGGTGTGGTCCTTGCCCATGCCAACGTTCTTGCCAGGACGGTGCTGGGTACCGCGCTGACGGCGGATGATGTTACCGGCCTTGGCAAACTGACCACCAAAAATCTTCACGCCGAGGCGTTTGCTTTCGCTCTCGCGGCCG
>CACYAW010000006.1 GCA_902772455.1 uncultured Bacteroidales bacterium | reverse complement strand
GGCAGCAATGCCGGCGGTGTGGGTGCCATGTAAGATATTGTCGGTATCGGTGGTGAGGGTGGCAATGAGTTCGGGCGTGTCGAACACCGAGCCGGGATACTCTATCGTTCCGGCCTCGTCATCCTCAACGATGAATTTGCGTCCACTGTCGTTACTCGGGAGATAAACGCAGCGCAGGCGGCTGTTGCCGTCGGCATCCTTGAATGCCGGGTGCTGGAAATCGAATCCCGCATCGACAAGGCAGATGGTGACGCCCTTGCCGGTGTAAGCCTCTTCAATGCCGGGAGTGGTGCCGTCAATCAGGCTCACGCCAGTCTCGACAAGCGAGACATCGGTTTTCAACTCCCCCTTACTGGTCGCATCCACCTTTTTCACGCCCTCGATGGCAACGAGGGCATCAACTTTGTCGGCAGGAATGCTGATCACGGCCTGATGACCGAGTTTGGACAACACGGTGGCGCCTTCCTCACGCATCTGAGCAAACGTGCCCGCAGCATCTTCGGAATCTACCTCCACCACAAGCCTGATGCTCGGGTTGGCATCTAGTGCTTTTACTCTCTTGCCGCTAGAGTCAAATCGTACTGCCTGTTTTTGCAGTAACGACAGATGCGCGCTAGGAGTGAGTTTGCTGTGGGCACTCGACATGAGAGCGCACGAGCAAGCGACAATAGCCAATAATACAATTCGAAATAGCCTATTCTTCATGATTATTTTGTTTTTTCCTCTGTTTGATTTTCTGTTTAATCGCTTGAAATTTCATTTTCAAGAATTGGAATACGCTTTGTTGCTTTTTCAGCCTAAGGTCAAATGTTTTTTTGCTGATAAACATTCCAACAAGAACAGGTGCCACCGAATAAAATGTCAAATCTCTTATTGCGATGAATTCATCGGCATAAGATTTGGGTGTTATAGTCAGCAGATCGACTATTGCCAGTGCCAGAGCAGCCAATAAGAAACCGCTTAACAATGTAACCGCCACTCTCCAGAAGTTTCCCCAGTAGTCATAGCCAAACAACTGCCTGTAGGCATAAAAATAGCATAAAGGAAGCATAATATAGAAATAGTCACTGAAAAAGTCGGCAAGGTCATCCACAATCAGAACCTGAATGGCCATGAACACCGTGATGAAAAAAACTTGCGGTAGTGTATGCTTGGTGTTGCGTGGCGCATAACGGAAGAGACACCATGTGGGAATAATGAAGAAGCATGTCATGATCAACCATCCCCATCCCGGGCTGCTCTCAAGCCAGGCAAAGAACTGATCGCTCAATGACTTGCCGCCCTGGAATGCCTTGACTTCATTGGAGCCGAACAATTTATCAATGAGGACACTGAGCACTCCCATGACAACGAGCATTTTCACTGGCGGGAACGACACTTGCCGCTTGCCGTTGATATAATCGCTGATGAAATATCCGGGACGCCAAATCAGCTGCCACAGCGAGTACAGCAACGAACGGTTGCCCATTCCCCACACCTCGGCGGTGCTCTGAAGCACACTCTTCCACGACACCTTTTTCAAGCCGGCCTTTTGCGAGCAGTGCGGACAAAACTTGCCGACAAAGTCATACCCGCAATTCACGCAATGATGATGCTCGTTTTCGTCATAACTCCAATCGAAGGGTTCGAGCTGCCATGCCTTGAACCGTTTATATCTTTCTTTTAAAGTCATCCAATGAAATCTTTTTGCAAAGATAGTGCTTTCCCTTTAAAGTAATGTTCATTCAATCACTTTCTCTTGCCGAGGCATTGCCATGCACCTTCACCTTTGATTATTTTCCCACTCTTGATGGAAACGATACCACTTCTCGCTATGGGCGCCTAAAGCACCTATCTGTCTGGGGTGGGCTAGGGGAAGTATATTGTAGGTCTTGCCATTGATGGTGGTTTGCGAATAATGGCCATATCCATACAAATCGACATATTCCTGTAAACTCTTGTATTCAACTTCGGCCACTCGGTTCAGGTACTGGACTATGGGAATGTCACCAAGAAGAATTAGGGTCTCTGCTTGGGATTCTTCCAATTCCGCAGTGATTTCCTCACTGCGGGCCTTGTTACAAAAGGTGCTTGGCCTTCTTGGAATAGTCACTTCATTTAACCCAAATAACTTTGCCTGAGGTTCATATTTTTTATGAATGATATTGATTTGGCTGGAATTCAATCTCGTCTCCGGCAACAGGTCACACAACCATGCGTCATTACGTGTAAAGCCCAATGGGGCAAGTATCTGATTATCTAATACCTTAGCCGATGGGCCATTGAGGTTAGTCCTGGCCGGTTCTAGTGTGCCCATTTGCTCAGGAATGTTGATTCTGCTGATAATCTCCGCAGCTTCTTTCTGATTTCCATCCCAAAAGATACGAGGCTCACTCGCAACGGCAAGCGCTTGACACACTAATTCATCATCTTTTATCCATCGTGCATGAACGGCACTGGCATAAACTCCCAGCACAAAGACCTTCTTTGGGCTTCTGTCTTGCTGAACTAATCGACGAACAGTTTCGCCGAAGGGAAATAGGTGTTTCATATTAATTTAGATATTATCGTTTCTTCTTCAGTAATAAACCTCCTGCTATGGCCAAAAGCAAACTTGCGACGATTACTTTCAAATCGGGCAGGATGATAACTGGCGTACTCGTCATCTGCATCTCGCCTAGTTGCAGCCAGCAGTAAACAGCCAGCAGCGTAGCCGTGAGATTGCATCCTGCATGGAGTGCCACGCTATACCAGACGTTGCGCGACCAGACGAAAACCAACCCGTAGAACAGGGCACTGATGAAAGCGCCGGGGAAGTTACGCACGTGAAGCATCCCAAACAATATCGCCATCACCACAACGACGGCTATCTGTGAGCCACGGCGGCCGAAGGGGGAGATGGCCATTTGCCTGAAGCACAACTCTTCCAGTACAGGTGCCAGCAATACGGCATGAACGCTCGACAACAGGTCTTCGCGCAACTCTGCGGTTGTGTAGGTCAGCGGCTTCATCTGTAAGTTATGAACCAGCGACGTGATGCCATAAACGATATACTCATCGGCAACAAGCCACAGGGGTGCTATCAGCAACAACCCCGCAATGATGGAGACCTTTGGCAACTTCAGTGGAAATTGTCTAGCCGAGGGAAACACTCTTGGTTCAACACGATGCACGAGGAACAGCGTCAGAGCGATTCCTGCCAATGTGATCAGCCATGTCATCACTTCGCCGACGACGGTCGGATTATCGCCGGCAACAGGCATAGCGGTCACATAGATGACGGCTACACCGTAAGCAGCCGAAAGAATCGGCATCAGCAGCTTAATATGCCTGGCGGTTTTGTTCATGACGTAAATCCCTGTTTATCGTTCTGTCACTGCTGCAAAGGTAGCGATTTCTCGCGAAATGCCCGCAACTTTTTGATTGCAACAGCCTCTTTAAACATGATGCCTTATCCACGGCTCCAGCCGTTCATGTTTTTTCTTGCTATTGCGCTCGGGTTGGATAAATTCCTCACGCTCGACAATAAAAACAAGTTTTCATTGTTCTCGCTTAATCGGAATTTTGCACTACCGTTCGCTATGCGCAAGGTAGGCGGCGCCTCGGCAATGCAAGAAAATTGTTTTTTCTTGCTATTGCGCTCGGCTTGCACTACCTTTGCAGTCAAAGAAGCTATTAATCTCGCGCAATGGCCAAGTGCCGCGCCTTAAACCATTTAACGACTTAATATGAAAAAGTTCACAACACTTGCTCTGGCAATAGGCCTCGCCTTTGCCGGTTCAGCACAAGACCGTTCCCAGGGAGGTATCAGCCCTGACATGATGCGCCAGATCGTCGCCACCTCGGCAGCTAACCAAAACAAGGCCATCAGTAATGCCATGGCGACAAATTCCATCGACGATCTTGCCCGGAACTACCGCAACAACAAGATTACAGACACTCACTTCAGCATCGAGACGCCCAAGCAGTCAATCCACAACCAGCGACAGAGCGGGCGGTGCTGGATGTACTCCAGTTTCAATGTGATGCGCGCCAACTTCGCACGTCGTCACGGCGACTCCATTGCCGTGGAATTCTCTCACGACTACCTCTTCTTCTACGACCAGCTCGAGAAGGCCAACCTGATGCTGCAGGGCGTTATCGATTGCGCCAACAAGCCCATTGACGACACGCGCGTGCAGTTCTTCTTCCACCATCCCATGAACGATGGCGGCACCTTCTGCGGTGCTGCCGACCTGGCCGAGAAATACGGCCTCGTGCCCGTCGAGGCCCAGCCTGAGACCTACTCGGCCGAACGCACCCTGCGGCAGATGGTCGCTGACAAAAAGAGCAAAAAGGCCATCAACCAGCGCAAGACCGAGATGCTGGGCACCATCTATTCCATGCTCTCGCTCACGCTGGGCGAGCCCATCAAGTCGTTCACCTATGCCTTCCGTGACAAGAACGGCAAGCCTGTAGGCCCCGCACGCACCTACACTCCGCTGGAATTCTACCGCGAGACGGTGGGAGGCCCCATCAACGGCACATTCATCATGGCGATGAACGACCCCCGCAGGGAATACTACAAGACCTACGAGGTGGAATGGGACCGACACACCTACGACGGCCACAACTGGCGCTACATCAACCTCCCCATGGAGGACATCGCCGCCATGGCCATCGCATCGCTCAAGGACTCCACCAAGCTCTATGCCAGCTTCGACGTGGGCAAGCAGCTCAACCGCGACAACGGCTACCTCGCCCTCGACAACTTTGACTACGGTACCCTGTTCGGCACCACATTCCCCATGAACAAGGCCCAGCGCATTTCCACTTTCGACAGCGGTTCAACGCACGCCATGACCATTTGCGCCGTTGACCTTGACGATAACGGCAACCCCGTCAAGTGGAAAGTGGAGAACTCTTGGGGCGGCGACAGCGGACACAAGGGTTACATCATCATGACCAACGAGTGGTTCAACGAGTACTCCTTCCGCCTGGTTGTGGACAAGAAATACGTGCCGCAGCACATCCTCAAGGCAGCCGAAACCAAGCCCGTGATGGTCATGCCCGAAGATCCCCTCTTCGGCACCGACGATTAACAATCGACCGATATTCAGACGCAAAACTCCTGCCGGCAACCGCAACGGCAGGAGTTTTTTATAACAACCAATACAATGACACAAGTAGGGTGTGTCATCATTCGCCTCAGGATTTTCAATCGGACTATCGGCCGGGAAATAAGGCAAAATCATAAACAAAATCGAAATAAATATTTACTTGTTTGATTTCTCCGTGCGAAGCGCGGACGCTAATACAAGTTTGATTTATGACACACAGCCGGGTAGCATAGAGCATAGAGCTCAGCGAGTCGACTCACTCCTCACTCTTCACTTCTGGCTTTCATCAGTTCGATGGCTTGCTTGCCGGACAGGTGTTCGATGTCGAGGCGCAGGAGCAGGACGTGGTCCAGCGATTTGTCGATCTCGTGTTGCAGGCCGAGCTCGTCGTTGGGGGAGTATCGACGGCCCAAGAGGCACAAGGCCTGCACCTTTTCGTCGGTGTCCTCGAGGATGTGGATGCGGCCAAAGGCGATTACGCTCCTGAAGTGGGTCGTGAACTCGGCGGGCTTGATGTCATCCTGCTCGATGACGCAAAACGAGCATCGGTTGTCGCGCCTGATGGCATCGACTTTGTGCCCCTGCACGGCCGAATGGAAAATGATAGCCCCGTCGGCATAGACATAGCTGAGGGGCACGGCGTAAGGGTAGCCGCCGTCGCCCGTCAACGCTAGCACACCCGAAGTGCACAGGCCGAGGATGCGTTCACATTCTTCACGGGATAATTGCTGCCGATTGCGGCGCATGGGTCTGAATGCTGTCATAACGAAAGTCGTGTTAGAGGTTATTTCATGCGTTTCTCGAACACGAACAGGCCGTCGCTGGGATCGAACTGTTCGGGCATATTCGGATCACGGTGATGGGCATTGAAGAACTCGATGGCGTGGAAGCCGCAGCAGTTGATATAGAAGTGGATGTTGCGGCGGTCGAAATAGGGGGTGCAGGTCTCCCACACCTCAACCTCGGGGTGCATCGCCTCGATGGCCCTCCAGATGGCTTGACCGGTGCCCTTACCCTGCACACCGACTTTCACGTAGAGGAAAGCCAGATCGCCATGCTGCTTTACACTGTCGATGGTGATGATGGCACCGCCCACACGCTGTCCGTCGGCATCGATAGACTCATAGGCTTCGGCCCCCTCGGCCCTCAATGCCTGATAGAAGTCCCCGTCGGGCAGCACCTGCCACTGGTTTTCGCCGTCTTCCTTGATATGTCCCTGAAAGCCGCTCTCAAATGCCTCCTGCATTTCCTCCTTGAAGGCGATAGTGCGCTCCTCAGCGAGTCTGACAAGTTTAATCCCTGATTCCATCGTATCTCGTTTTAGCTCTTGTGTGAGATTGTTTAATCTACCAAATCCCGGATGAGGATCAGTTGGTCTTGCCAAGGTAATCAAACAGATTGATGGTGCCGGTAACGGTGTCGATATCCAGAGTGGGGACGGACTCCACCATGCGGGTCTTGCCACTGGCTTTATCGACATGGAAGTGCACCAGTGCGCCCGTGTAGCTGCGGAAGATGACCTGGTATTCCGTCTCGGTCTCGTCTCCCATCGTGACAGACATCATGGAAGGATTGTCCTCGGCAACACTCCAGTCATATTCGCTGTGGCAATAGTTGTTCACGCCCTCGTAGGCCATTTCGGCAGTTATTCCAGCGTGTTGATTTACATCTGTTTTGTTCTTGTGGCATGAACAAAACAGCAAGGCCATCAAAACAAATGTAGTGACAATATTCTTCATAATTTGGATTTTATTTTTTCTTGTTGGGCAAAGATAGCGTTTTTTTCGCCAAGCGACCAATTTCCTAAGAAATTATGCTGATTTCAGTATTTTATTGAATTAAAATTCTTAATTTTGCAGCAGTAATCATAGCGGTAGTTCTATCACTGCCCGCAAATTAACCCACGACAATTATTTAATTCATTCAGATTATGAAGAAATCAATTTTTACCTTAATGTTGATGCTTGTGTCGGTGTTCGTCCTTAATGCCCAGAGCCTGACGGCCCATCAATGGGGGACAAAACTTGCCGATGATGACGGCAAAGATGTGCTCGTGGCTTTGGCCTTTGATAAAAACGGAGCTTGCGAACTCCTCGTCGGGGCAGAGCATCAGATGAAAGAGGATGGTGTACCCATCACCATCACGGGTAGTGTGAGCGTTCCCGGTACCTACACCCTGAATGACAAAGACTTGGTCATGGACCTTGACAGAAGCAAGGCCGAGGTGGACTTTGACTATGAAATCAAAGGCATGGACGCCAAGACCAAGGCCAAGATGGACAAGCAAATCAGGGGTGAACTCAATGGCATGAAAGGCGAATTCAAAAAAACGATGCTTGATGGAATGCCCAAGATGCACAACATGAAGATCGTCTCGCTCACCAGCAAGGAACTCATCCTCAAAATTGACAACGGACGTGAAATGCCATTCTACGCATTATAACGATTAACAAATCATCACCTCATCACGAAGGGTGCAGACTGCTACAGTCCTGCACCCTTCGCATGGTAAAATGGGGACGGTTATTTTGATGTATTTTTTCATGCTTGTTGGGGATTTTCTTCGGGCAATCTTGGGAATTTTGTATCTTTGTGGGATAGATTATTAAGCATTGGATGCTGATTGACTTCCAATAACGGGTTTGAGAAATGAATACGTTAAGAATTATGTTGGCTGCGACCTTGGTTTGCACCGCTTTTACTGGTAATGGCGTGATGAATGACCGTGTGTTTGACATAGTGGAAAAAGATGGCTACAACCTGGTCATGCAACAGCATGGCCCAACGCTGGGCTATAGTCCCGACAGTGGCGTGGGAATCATCACTGTGGACGGGTTGGCATTCAAGGACCTGAACCGCAGCGGCAAGCTTGAGCCCTACGAGGACTGGCGACTGCCAGCGAAAGAACGGGCGCGTGATTTGGCATCCAGACTCTCGATAGAGGAAATTGCCGGACTGATGCTGTACAGTAGCCATCAGCCTGTGCCCCAAACGGCTGGAACGGTCTATGGGGGCAAAACCTTTAAGAACAGTGGCGCCCAGCCGTGGGAATTGACTGACGTGCAGCGTGCGTTTCTCGAGAACGACAACGTGCGTGCCGTGCTGGTCACCAAGGTCGAGAGTCCTGCCACAGCAGCGCGATGGAACAACAAGGTGCAAGCCCTTGTAGAGGGATTGAAACACGGCATACCCGCCAACAACAGCAGCGACCCGCGCAACGAGACGGCGACCGCCGATGAGTTCCTGGCGGGAGCAGGAGGGCAGATTTCGCTATGGCCGCGCCCCATTGGCATGGGTGCCATCATGGATCCTGACCTGGTGCGACGATTTGGCGATATCGCTTCTCGTGAATATCGTGCGCTGGGTATCACCACAGCACTCTCACCACAGGTAGATCTCGCCACCGATCCGCGATGGCGACGCAACCACGGCTGTTTCGGCGAAGACCCGCAGCTGGTTACCGATTATGCCAAGGCCTACTGCGACGCGTTCCAGACCAGCCAAGGCGATGCACACATTGCCGACGGCTGGGGTTACCACAGCGTCAATGCTATGATCAAGCATTGGCCCGGAGGTGGCTCGGAGGAGGGCGGCAGGGACTCGCACTACAGCTTCGGGCGATTTGCGGTCTATCCCGGCGGGATGTTCCAGACGCGCCTTGAGCCGTTTATCAATGGCGGCTTCCGATTGGATGGCCCAACGGGATGCGCGAGTGCAACCATGTCGTTCTACACCGTGCCTTGGGGCATCGACCCCAGCGGTGACAATGTGGCGATGAGCTATAGCCGATACATCATCACCGAACTGCTGCGTGAGCGTTACGGCTTTGACGGTGTCGTGTGCACCGACTGGGTGGTGACGGGCGATTATCCCGCCGTCGACAAGCATTGGGGCAAGCCTTGGGGAGTGGAACACCTCACAGTAGCCGAGCGTCACTACAGGGCATTACTGGCCGGCGTGGATCAGTTTGGCGGCAATCAGGACAAGGAACCCGTTCTCGAAGCCTATCGCCTGTGGGTCAAGGACCACGGCGAGTCGAGCGCGCGTGAGCGTTTCGAGGCCAGCGCCCGCAGGCTGCTGATGAACAGTTTCCGTCTCGGGCTGTTCGAGAATCCTTATGTGGACCCCGAGGAGGCGACACGCACCGTCGGCAACCCCGAGTACATGCAGGCCGGATACGAGGCGCAGCTGCGCTCCATCGTCATGCTCAAGAACAACGACGGTTGCCTGCCCTTGGCGCCGAAATCCCGCGTTTACCTCCCTAAGCGCCATTACCCGGCCATGACTGGTTTCTGGGGCGAGAAATACGAGGGGCACACCGACTATCCCATCCGCCGCGACATGGTGGAACGCTATTTCACGGTGGTGGACGACCCCGCCGAGGCCGATTTTGCCCTGGTTGACATCGATGAGCCGATGGGCGGCTTCGGCTATTCCAGGGCTGACGTCGAAGCTGGCGGCAACGGCTACGTCCCCATCAGCCTCCAATACCGTCCCTATACTGCCTCCAGCGCACGACAACCGAGCATTGCCGGCGGTGACCCCAAGGAACAGTTTACCGACCGCAGCTATCGCGGTAAGACGGTCACCACCCGCAACGAGGCAGACCTCGACCTCGTCCTCGAAACCAGGCGCCTGATGGGCGATAAACCGGTGGTAGTGACCATCAACGCCAGCCGACCGCTCGTGCTTGCCGAACTGGAGCCGACGGCCGATGCCATACTGCTGTGTTTCGGCATACAGAATCGCGCCAAACTCGACATCATCTCAGGCTTGTTTGAGCCCCAAGGCCTGCTGCCGTTCCAGATGCCCGCCGATATGGAAACCGTTGAGCACCAAAACGAAGACGTGCCGCAAGACATGACTCCTTATCGTGACCGCAATGGCCATCGGTATGATTTCGCCTTCGGCATGAACTGGAACGGCATCATCAGCGACTACCGCACCGCCCGTTATAAAAAAGCCAAATAACAAGATTAACCCAAAAGGCAGTGTGACATCAATCACCCCGATACATGTGCAGACTGAATCACAGTTCCGCAGGTGGAGACAAATAGTCCACCTGCGGAACGTGCGAATTTCTGTACACCGTCAAAGCGACAGGATAATCAGAACTCGAGGGGTATGTTGAGCTTGAAGATGATGTTGCGTCCCATGTTCAAGACACCCTGGCGACCAGTGACGGGATTGACGTCGGCATATTTGAGTCGGCTCAAGTGGCTTTGATAGGCCTTATTGGTGAGGTTGGTCCCCATGATGCTCAGGCATGCCACACGCTGTCCCTTGACCATGATGTCGGTACCGATGGCGGCATTCAGCAGGCAATAAGCCGGCGTAGCGGTTTCGGTGTTGTCGGCGCGGTAGTAGTGGTCTTGCTTGAGGTTATAATCCACGCCCAGCGAGATGAAGGCATTGTTCAGCACGCGGCCGTTGTGCAGGATTTCCCACTTGATGTCTGATTGCCAGCGTGGTGCCGGTGTGAATGGCAAATATTTGGATTCCTCGGGCTGGTGCAGCTGCACGGCATTGACCAGGGCAAAACTGGTGCCCAAGTGCAGGAAGTGCCAGGGATGGATGTCGAGTGCCACCTCGCCGCCCAACAGCTGCGCGTCACCGCTGTCGTAGCGATAGGTCATGAGCCCGTCGTAGATGACCGCGTCCGTGCGGTGGATGAAGATGTAGTTGTCGATGCGGTTGCTGAACAGCGCCAGCTGCGCATCCAGCCATGACGTGGTCAATTCGGCTCCGAGGTCAAACTGAAGGCTGAACTCTGGCTTGAGGTCGCGGTTGCCCACCTCATAGCGCAGCGAGCCCTCATGCACGCCGTTGCTGGCAAGCTCGCTGATGTTGGGGGCGCGGAAACCACGGGCAGCATTGGCCCTCAGGTCGAGATGCTCGGTGGCGTGCCACACAGCACCCACACTGGCGGTAAAGCCGTTGAAATTGCGCTTGAAGGCTTGGAAACGCACATCGCCATATTCCGTCAGTTTGCGGCTGTCGAGGTGGCGGTTGTCGAAGCGCAGACCTCCGTTCAGGGCCCAACGGCCGACGTTGGCCGTCGTCGTGATGAACACACCGAAGTCAAACAGGTTATAGTTGGGAATCAGGAACTCGTAGCCCTCGTTGAGTGAACCCTGCCACATGCCGCTCACGCCGCTGGTGATGCGCCAATCTTCTCCCAGCCGCCGAGTCACATAGTGGACGTTGTAATTGACCGTGTGCAGCTTGAGGTAGAGCCCGTACTCATCAGGAAACTCAAACTCCTGGCGGCGGTTCTGCTGGTAGGCCACTACGGCGTTGAGCCTGCCGTCGCCCAGATAGAAGGCGTTGTCAAGCACGGCCTTGTAGTGATACACCTGCTGGTAGGGTAGGCCATGGTGATAGGTCTTGGCGTCGGCATAGGGCTGTTCCAGTTTGCCCGTCAGCGGGTCGCGCTCGCCCTCGGCGATGCTTGGCGTGAGGTGGAAATAGGAGCCGATCAGACGTGTGTGACCCCAGGCCTTGTTGATGCCCAGCATACCCGACAGGGCACGCTCGCGGAACTGCGAGTTGGGCACATAGCCGTCACCGGGGGTCTTATAGGCGTGGGCGAACTTGTCGCCATAGCGGATGTTCCATGACAAGCCCTGCTTGTTGCCGCCATAGTTGAACGAGTAGTTCACGAGGCCGCTGTTGGTATGGTATTCGCTGTTCACATTCAGGCGCATCTTGCCCAGCGGCACCACAGGGTCGGTGTTGAGCTTGAGGACTCCCGCCAGGGCATCCGAGCCGTAGAGCAGGCTTGCGGGACCCTTGAGCACCTCGACCGAGCTTACGGCGTTGCCGTCAATCTCCACACCGTGCTCGTCGCCCCATTGCTGCCCCTCCTGGCGCACGCCGTCGGCCACGACAACCACACGGTTATAGCCCAGTCCGCGGATGACGGGCTTGGAGATACCGCTGCCGGTGCTCACCTGCGACACGCCTGGCAGTGTTTGAGTTCTATGTGGCGAAAGAACACGTCGGTCGAGTCGAGCACGACCGCTTCTTGCGCTGCCATCGTGCACGTGCACGCCAGCAGCAGAATCGATAAGTATGATTTCATGCTGTGATTCTTTTAAATGATTAAAAGGGATGTTGATAGGGCCGGATAATCGGTCATCGACTATCTGGCCAAAACTGATGAATCACAGTATGGATGGGGGAGCACGCAGTGACGGCTGGGCCACGACCCTGACAACAGGATCGCCGGCCAGGTAATACTCCAGATGGGTTATGACCTGCTTCACCACCAGGCTGGTCACCGTGTGGGGAACATCTATCTGTGTGCTGAGGAACCGGCACGACAGGCACTCATCAATGTGATGGTTACTTGTCGTGATGTGGCCCGAATGGTGAACCGCAGTGTGGCATTGGTCACAATCGACGGTCCTGGAGAAATCGTTGATGGAATGCACATGAAGCGAAGCAAGCAACACCATCGGCACATATACCGACAGTAAAATCCACGCAAACAGCCGTTGCTTGCGAGTGATGCAGTTATGTGTTAACTTGCTGTTCATGCGCCGCAAAGGTAGTGATATTTCTCAATAAACAAATTCTTGACTGGAAAAATTCAGTTTATTTAAACCCTCCTAGCCCTCAGTCCCTTTTTTTCTGATGAGGGTGCTGATACATTCAAACCCCATGAAGTGTAGGATCGTCGCAATAAATGGGCCTGTTTCACGTTATAATTTTAGTAGTAACCATATTCTGATACACAATGGCAAATCATTAACCCCCGAAAAAGTGAGCAACTCAATGGCTCACGGAACTTAAGTATCATTCTAAAACTTTTAGGACATGTTAAAGAAACTATTCATTGCCATGCTCATGGGCATGATGACCCTGGGTGCCATGGCTCAAGGGGGTAAATTCACTGTGAAAGGAACGTTTGAGGGCCGCAAAGACTCGGTCACTCTCGAAATCGTCGATTTGAACAGCATGGAATCCATTGCTAGAGAAACGCGTGCCATCACCGGTGAGGAGCATGAACTTACCATCGACCTGAAGGATGCGGCATTGCTCTATGTCACCGATGTGAAGAGGCTCACCACGGTATTTCCCGCCATCCCGGGGGAGACGCTCGCCTTTTATCAAAATGAGTACAAAGTCACCCACTTGGGCGGATCACAATTCTATGTGGACTATGACGAAGCCCAACAAATCGTTGGCCCGATTCTGGTTGGCATGAATGAGTGCAATAAGCACTTGAGCGGTGAATTTGGGCCATTATATGGAGATGAATATGATCTATATAGCAAATTGAACTTCGGGCTATACAATGAAGTGCTGATTCCTGCAGTGCACAACTATGTCAAGGCCCATCCCGACCAGGATGCTGCAGCAGCGCTGATATTTCTTTTCGCTTTTGATACCAAAGAAATTGAGAAAGCCTCAGCCTTGCTGACCGAACGGGCCCGCAACAGCGTGGCGGCAAACCTCTATAAGGCCGTCAACAGGCAAACCGTCGTCCGTAACGTCGAGAGTCCTGCAGACTGAAACATCACCAAATAAAACAAATTCCGAGCGCACCTACAAAGGTGCGCTCGGTGTAAATAGACATCAGCTGGGGCCCTGAAGTTACCAGTTGAGGGGCTCTTGCAGGATGTTGCCGTCGGTCATGGGGCTGTCGGCCTCGGTGAACGGGGTGGCCTTGTACTGGATGCAGAGCATCGTCAGGTCCTCGTTGCCGGTGTTTTTCAACGCGCGCTTGCCGTTGGGTGAAACGCGGATGACGCTGCCCTCGCTGACGGGGAAAATCTCACCATCGACCTGGTACTTGCCCTCGCCACGCAGGATGAAGTAGAGTTCCTCGTGGGTCTTGTGGGTGTGGAGGAAACCGCTGTCCTGTCCGGGAACGAGCGTCTGGAAAGAGAACTCGCTGGCAGCGGCGCCAACGGCCTGTCCGCCGAAGACCTTGCCATGAATCGTGAAGTCCGGGCCCATGGGCAACTCGTGTTCGA
Source organism: uncultured Bacteroidales bacterium (assembly GCA_902772455.1). Classification (GTDB taxonomy): domain Bacteria; phylum Bacteroidota; class Bacteroidia; order Bacteroidales; family Muribaculaceae; genus Sodaliphilus. The sequence continues at coordinate 60,302 of CACYAW010000006.1, read as the reverse complement.
TAATCTCGTTGATGCGGCCAACGTTGATGGCGGCATAATTTGCACCCTGTGCAATCTTTTCAATCTGTTTCATTGTAGTTAATGTGATTAATGGTTTTTATTGGATGAATAATTCTTGCGGTCATTCAAGATGTCGGCCAGGTTGGCCAGCGCCCATTCAATCAGGCTGTTGATGTGCGGCATGAGCGACTTGCCGCGCTCGGTGATGCTGTATTCCACCCGTGGCGGTATCTCGGCATAGGCCTGCCTCAATACCAGCCCGTCGGCTTCCAGGTTGCGTAGTGCCACCGTGAGCATCTTCTGCGAGATGTCAGGGATGGCTGCGAGGATGTCGGAATACCGCATTGCCGTGTCCTTGCCGTCGAGCGTGTACAATATCAGCATTGACCAGCGGTCGCTGATGCGCGACAGGATATTCCGTATCGGGCAATCAGGGAAATAGGGATCAACTATAATGTCTCGTAACATATTTCGTTCTGATTTTCAGTTATACTAACTTTTCTCTCGTTTCGGTTGCAAAGTTACTAACGATATCCCGAACCGCAATGAACCGCCCGAAATGTTCGCTACGCACTTTGATGTTAGAAATGGCTAAATCAACACTTTAAAAAACTCACTTTTATGTTTTGTTAAGATTCCCCGATTCATTCAACCCCACTGACCGCCCTCTATACAAAGCAAGGAGGGAGTGCCGTGTGGCATTTCCCTCCTTACCTATAAATTATGTTTTTGTGAGTTTCTGTCACCCTCTTTACCGTAGCTCGAGTGTTGCGAACCGCAAGTGGGTAATGCCGCGAAATCCTGTCATAAACATGCGTATGAAGCGGATGTCGGAGAAGTCATGGATAGAACCGACAGTCCTCTCGTAATGTGCCAGGGGGATGGTGAACTCATACCACGTTGCCTGCTGGATTTCACCATTTCGGGTGTGGACATTGGCCACATGCAAGTCGGTAATATGGTTTCTCCCCACCTGCATTGAGTCGGGATGGAGGACTATGCGATACTGGAAGAACCGCTCATTGTTGTCGAGTGTAAAACTATGGTTGATGTCCTCCGAGTCAGGTGTCGAACGAGCCTGTCGGTATTGCGCATCACTGGCATCGTTCTTCGAGAAAGAGTTGCCGTCTGTACCGTTGTAGTGCTTGTAACGACTGTTGATCGGAAAGCGCTGAATATCGTAGTAGGTATGGCGATAGTAGGCGTAATCGTCTCCTGCTGGGTCGTTGAAGGGCGAGAATGGGTCGTTATGCATGGCAATGATGGTGGATTCAGGCAAAACATTCTGCAACTGGTTCAAGAAGTGGGCATAGGTGGGATGACGGAACTCTTCCTGGTTGGAGAGACCGTCAAGGCCGACATCCTGAAGAATACGTGCACCATTACTGTTGTCGAAGGCATATGAAAGTGGTGCCAGCGAGGGGACTTTTCCCCAAACCGTTTGGGTAACATACGCGCCATCACCATTAACGGGCAGCCCGTTCTCATAACTCATGAGACCATCATTAAGGACGTCCTCACTTACATCTCCCAAGTTGAAGTACAGATAACCGCCATCCCGGTTGTCCAGTGCGGGATCCATGAAGGGATCAAGCAGCCAAAACACGATACAGTTAATGTCGGCTTGCTCAAAGTTGGTATCGTCAATCTTGCGCATGATGCCACCCCATCGCCTCTCGGGATAGAGCAGGTTACCGTCCTGATCTACGTTTTTGCTATCAAGGTTATACGGGCCGCGTTCGCGTGGGTAGAAGGAGAGGTTGAGCGTATAAATGACAGATGCCACATCATAGTTAATCTCTTTCAAGGGGAACACCTCTGTGTTGGCGACCTCTCGTGCATAGGGATAAGACAAGGCATCCATGTCATTCTTGATATAATCGGGGGCATAGGCAGAATTGCGCTGCGTGAACAGGCGGTCCACAGTGTACCAGGATAGCAACGCGCGGTTGTTGTTATATTCCACGGTGTTGATCAAGGATGACTCGGGGAACATGGCTGGAACCGAAGCCAAGGTCCATGCGAAAGGATCAGTCAGGCCGAAATAATTGTCGCTGATATCGGGGTCGTCAATAATGGTGTTGCCCGAATTAGAATCAGTGCAGCTCGTCAATATCCCCAATAGTGATAAGGCTGAGAGGAAACTTAAAATTCTTTTCATAATTCTGAAGATTTAATTCATGTGATATCAATAATAAACTAAGTAATGATGTACTTTTTGTCCTGTCGATTTAATGCATTAAATTTTATCATTCCCTTGAAGGTTGACCATACACGGATAATTGGTTCCCTTTAACCTAAAAACGGGAAAAAATACAGAATATTGTAACAAAGATGGCTGTAGGTGTTTTGGGTTACAATTCGATGTAGAAGAGGACAATGTCCTCGTAGTGGCCGTCCTTCATCAGGAAGCCTTGGGGGATGCGGCCCAGTTGGGTGAAGCCCAAGCGCTCATACAAGTGCAGGGCATGGACGTTTGCCGCCACGACCGCGTTAAATTGCATGAGGCGGAAGCCCAGCCGTGCTCCCATGACCAGCGAGTCCTTCACGAGCAACTCACCGATGTGCAACCCGCGTTTGTCCGACCTGACGGCGTAGCTGGTGTTGGCGATGTGCCCGCACCGGCCCACGTTGTTGGGGTGCAGGATGTAGAGGCCGACAAGCTCGCCCGTCTCGCTATCCACGGCCACACCGGTATAAGACTGGCTGGTGAAGAAGCCGTCTGCCTCCTGCTCGGTCAGTTCGTCAAGTTGCGGGAAGGCCACGCCCTCGCGCACCACCTCGTTCCAGATGTCCATGGCCTGGGCTGCGTCCTGTTTCTGATATTCCCTGATGGTAATCATTTGCCTTAGTGGGTGTTATTTCTCATACAACTCCAGCGGCAGGCCATCGGGGTCATGGAAGAACATGAAACGGCGGTTGGTCGAGGGGTCTATCCTGATGGCTTCATGCTCGACGCCCATTCTTTCCAGCTCTTCAACTTCGGCCAGTATGTCGTCAACCTCAAAGGCCAGGTGACGGAGTCCGGCGGCCTCGGGATTTGTCGGCCGTGCGGGCGGTGACGGGAAAGAGAACAACTCTATCACATACTGGTCACCCAGGGCCAGGTCGGTCTTGTAACCCTTGCTCTCCTCACGGTAATTCTCGGCCAGGACGGTAAACCCCAGCACTCTTTTATAAAACTCAAGAGTCCGCTCATAGTCCGAGCAGATGATGGCAATGTGATGTACTCTATTGACGTGTATCATAATTTTAATCTTTTTTCTCAATATACTCCCATGTGACACAGTGCAATGCGCCACCTCCATCATTGCCTTTAACTCTAACGAGAGGTTCGGCATAGATGGGAATAATCTTCAGGCCAGGAAACAACCGTTCAAAATGTTTCATAGCAGCGATATCATCCTGGCTGTCAAATTTCTCAGAAAGGCAAGGCAGGAGAATTCCCCCGGGAACCTCTAAATAATTGAGGTAGCACCACGAATCTATATCGCCGTCCCATGCGGGAAGTTCTTCGACTTCAAAATGGGCATCCAGGATTTTCCTTAATCTTTTATGGAATGGCATCTCGTTCTTTTTCCAGCAGCCATTTAATAGTATTCGGCCGTCACCCAGGTTTGCCACCATGCCGTCGGCATGTCCGCAAGGGTCTTTCATATCCCAGGGCAGCAGGATAATGTCTGTACATCTGAGCGTTTCCTTCAGCTGCAGTAACAGTTCATGAACAGGCTTGCCTGGGTTTTCGCTGAATATCTTGTCGGTCATGATGACCTTATCTCCGCAACGAACATAATTACCGCCATCAAAAATGATCTTCATGTCACTTGGCATGAACAGATTGAGTTCGCTACATGCATCCTGCTGAGGGGTTATATAACCATGTAATTTTTCGTTTTCTCTCAGATAATCAGGATTGTACTTATATCTTGCATATGTTCCATCGTCTGAAATCATTACCGGCATATAGTCTCGGCACCAATAATCTTTAGTGTTTTTTAGCTCGTGATGCTCGACATGCAGTTCATCAAGTGCTGCAAAAATAGCTTGTGCCACACCTTTGGTCTTGGCTGTGGTTCTGAGATGTTTGGATGTGTAGATAATAGGATTATTCATAATAGTAGTATACTTGAAATTAATTTAATTTTGATTTACAGTTCGATGACATGGGGCTCGACATCGGTGTCATGGGTGGCCAGCGAAGCGACACAGTCGGACGACATGCTCTGCTCGCGTATCCATTGCAACGACTCGCGCTGCAGTTTCTTGTCGAGCGTGATGCCCGACGTGATCATGTCGCGCCATGACTTGGTGGCATAACCGCCATCGGCAAACAGCAGGACATATTTGCCTTCACCGTTCTTGATCTTCAAGGCGCACAGGCCCTCGCTGTGCCCGGGAATGTTCACCATCACCAGGCTGCCGTCGCCCAGCACGTCATAGGACTTGCCCACCGGCCCTTCGGTGCCGTTCCAATCAAAAGTCTGCATGTTCACGCCTTCCCACCAGCGCCGCTGGAAACGGATGCGGATTTGGAATTTCTTGCGGGTAGTGCCTTCCATCTCGGCCTTCGATACCAGGATGTGCTTGGCAGCGGCCACTTGCTTCAGGCCGTTGGCGTGGTCACAGTCGAGGTGCGAGATGAGCACATAATCCAAGTCAGTCGGTGCAATGCCCATGCGCTCAAGTTGCTCGTTGATGGCCTCGCCCGGGGCGATGCGTCCTTGGTTGATTTGGTAAAGCAGGAACGACCCCAGAGATTTGATTTGTGCCTTTTTGTCATATACGCCATCGGGCGACATTTCACGGTGCCAGCCCTTGTCAAAGAGGATTTTCCCCTTGGGGTGCTCAATCAGGAAACTGAACACGGGCAACCAAATTCATTTACTCTTGGGCGTCGTGATGCCCGAAGCCTTGATGATGCTGCAATCGTCACCGCCAAACGGCAGGTAGGGTGACACACGCACTTCGCCAGTGCGCAATACATGAACCTTAATCTTATCCATAATGATAGAACTGCCTATTAATAGCTCCCGCAAAGATAACGATTTTTTCGCTATAGGCGAGCATAGGCTGGGCACTAATTGCTGGAGAGAAGGGACATCAACGTGAGACGCGTCGCCCGTACCGTTAATCCCAAATGGTTTTCAGCTTGTAAATATACTCTGAAATGAGGCGCAAAGTGTTGAGCTGGCCTTTCAGATAGAATCGATGGTAGGATACTTCTACGCGATAGTATTCCTCGATAATTGCCTTAAGCTCCTTCAATTGTTCTTCACTCATTCCGATTTCACGAGTGAGGTCACTGTCAATTGTGAAAAGGATGCCATTGGTATAAGGATCAGCGTCAATCACTTGAGCACAGAACTCCATGAGGCCATCCTGAATTGTGTCTAAGCCCTCAGCCACCCCGTTAATGATTCTTTGTTGTGGCTTACTATACCTTGTTGGAGGATTAACTGGACTTGTTGGTGCACCATACCTTGTTGCATGTTGAGGTGGTACGCTGGTCGCTGCATAATAACACCGCCCAACTCCGGGTTGTTGCAAGGCGAATAATTCGTCAAAACTATAGGTGTTGCCGTCGATGGAAACCACCTGGGCTGCGGTGATGGCGGCATTGGGGGCCTTTATGGGCAAGCCTGGGGTGGCGGCAGCCATGATGCCCGGCGTGAGACTGGCCGCGACCACGGCGCTCACCGCAGTGAGTTTCTTTTTTCCTTTATTTTTGTTTTTCTTCATAATATGGAAGGTATTATATCTTTTAGACTTGAATTCGGTATTTGGGTTTAATGCTCTGATCCTTTCCTGTTTGCCTATTTCAGCTTGAATGGGACAGGTAGCGTGTACCAGACGTTGACCGCTTTGCCGTTCTGACGGCCGGGAGTGAATTTGGGCAGCGACTTGATAACGCGAATGGCCTCCCTGTCGAGGTCATTATCCACCGAGCGGACAACTTTAACCTCGCCAACACTACCGTCTTTATTCACAACAAACTGCACAATGACATTACCCTGAACCTTGTTCATGGCTGATATTCTTTAGACACTAATTTTCCACTATAGTTCAATGTTCTTTAGTCGATTGTAGTGGCACGTCATCATCAGGTCACCATTGCCGTCGCGCATGTGGAACCCGTTGCCCTGGCAATAGCGGAACACCTCACAATCTTGGCACACGCCGCGTTTCATCCACTCGCGGTTGCGGAATTGCTCGAAGCGGTTCTCCCACACATCCCAGAAGCTGTCGCGGTAGATGTTGCCCTGGCTGTAATCGCTGCGAATGCTCAGGCAACCCGAGATGGCTCCGTCGGCACGCACGCTGGCCACCGAGAGTCCCGCCTGGCAGAAGAAGTAGTAATCGCGTACAAGCCCTTCGTATGCGCCAAGATAGCCGTCACAGGCGTAACTGATGCCGATTTTGCCCTCGCAGCGTGTTTTGACGATGAAGTTGAGCAGTTCGCGGAATTGCTCATCGGTGAGCAGCAGGTCCTTGTCCTGGGCCGCCCGCCCCATCGGGTCGATGATGAAGCAGCGCCAATGGGTGACGCCAGCCTCGATGAGCAGTTGCTTGATCTCATTCATCCGCGGCAGATTTCGGCTGTTGACACAGGTGATAACATCCCACGTGAGATTCGGGATGGTCTTAATGGCCTCTATGGCCCGCATTGCGGCATCAAAGCTGGCTGTGGAATTCCTGAGCCAGTTGTGTTCCTCGCGCATGCCGTCCACATCGACTGACAGGGAGGTGATGCCGGCTTGAGCCAACTCGCGGGCGACGGCTTTATCCAGCAGCAGGCCGTTGGTGACCAGGGCCCACATGAAGCCGCGTTCGCGTATGGCACGTCCACAGTCCATCAAGTCGGGCCTGACCAGCGGTTCTCCGCCCACGGTATCCACCATCACCTGCCTGGGGTCGCAATGGGCTGCTACCTCGTCAAGGACAGGCAGGAAGTCGGCAAATGGCATGTCGGGTATCCTGGATTCCTTGAGGCAGTCGCTGCCGCAATGCCTGCACGACATGTTGCAGCGCAGAGTGCACTCCCAAAACAGTTCCCGCAAGGGGTGCTCCCGCCTGAGGCGCTCAAGGTAGTCGTGAGTCAATTCCAGTTGTCGCTGCTGATGCTCATTCATGATGTCAGGTGTTAATTTGCCGTTTCGCAGCAATGTTTCGGCAAATTTCGTCACTATTCACGATATATGCAAGAGATTTCATCAAATATTGATCACTGACATGTCCACATGCAAGCCCATCCTATCCCACAACCGCAAGTCATGCACTTGGGGATGGAATGGAGAAAATAGTAGAGGCTGTGCCATAATTCGCCTCAGGATTATTGATCGGCCTAACGGCCGAGAACCTTTAGCTTCTTATGACACAGCCTCTTTTCGTGCCCAATCTTGAGCCCTCACTGACATGCGTGAAGTGAGGTTTACCAAGTTCCAGAGAGCAGGTAGTCAGTCAATGTGCTCACGTCGCTGATGCTTACGCTTCCGTCATCATTTACGTCGGCATCTGGCTGATAGGCATCGCCGTTCAACAGCATATCGATTAAAGCCATCACGTCGCTGATGTCAGTTGCGCCATCCCCGTTGACATCCCCTTTGACATCTGCTGTCAAGGCGTCATAGTCTATGGCAATGAGCCAATTCTTAATCAGCGATTCACGGTTTCGGTGGTTAGCGTTGTTAATCCACAACGCATCGCCCATCCATTCGGCTTCAGGTATGAGGCGTTGTGCATCGGCCACAACACCACTAATGCCGCTACTGTGACTTGACACAATCAGCCCCACATTCTTGCCAGCCATTTCACCCCCGTGATGGAACAGATAGGTCTGCAAAATGGCGGCCATATGGCTCCACCATAGTGGCGTAACGATGATGTAAGTGCTGTAGTCGGCCAGCGAGATGGAGACAGGATCGATAGCAGGATAGCTGTCGGGATTGCCGGGATCGGCATAGATGGCATTCAGCAACTGTGTACCGATGGCATAGTTGTTGGCCTCATAGTGCTGGGTCTTGTCAGCAGGATAGATGCGCAATGTGTCGGCATCAATCTGCGACGTCAAGGTCTGCACGATTTCATGGCAGTTACCTGTATAGCTGTAATACACGACAAGCGTCTTTGCGCTCATGTCAACACTCGCCAATGCGAGAAATAATAAAATGATGATTTGAATCTTTTTCATAGACAACACATGTTTTATCGACTGCAAAATTACCAGCTATCCGCAAAAGGGAATTTAACTATTTTACGGGAATATGTACCCGCATTACTGATGTTGCGTTTTTTAAATGCATGAAGGGAAATACCGTGTTTTTCACCGACAAAGTCGTCGATTACACAAGATGGAAAAGAGACGGTTTTGATGACTTTTTCAGTAGTTTTTCGAGTAGGGTTTTGGAGCGTTTTTGAGAGTTTTGTAAATTTGCGGTATGAGAAATCTAACGATAATACTGATTGTGGCAGTTCTTGCCTCTTTGAATCTCCACGCTGGGGCCCAGGACAAGAAGCATGGGGGTAACCTATTCTATATCTTTGCTGAGAAGACCGCAAAGATTGACAAGAAAAAGATCAAGTATCGGGAAGTGCTTACGGCACCGACTGATAGCGCGCGTCCGGCTATCGTCATCTATCTGCACGGTGGCAGCGGATCGGGCAGCGACAACGAGCAGCAGCTCAGGTCACCCGGCATCAGTCAAATCTATGATTACCTTACTGAGCACGGCATCAAGGCCTACTTCCTGGTGCCGCAATGCGAGGACGAATCCTCGTGGTCGGGTTACAATCCACCTCCCAAGCGCTCCGGGCCACGGTCACCCCGTGGGCCTCGCCAGCAAGGCCCAGTCAAATGCCCGTCCTATAACCAGTACGTCAAGGCATTGGCCGACAAATATATAAAGGAATGCTATGCCGATTCAACGAGGATATATATCTTCGGCTCATCGATGGGCGGCGACGGCGTGTGGCACATGGTGAACGACTACCCGCATTACTTTGCTGCTGCCATGGCGGCATCGGGTGGCTATCGAGGGATGGGTGTGCCCGGCCTGGGTGACACCCCGCTGCTGTGCACCAAAGGCACCCGTGAGGGGAACTACAGCAAATATGTCCAGCTGATCGACGATATCAGGCTCATGGGCGGCGATGTCAATTTCCATCCTCTTGAAGGCTGTGATCACCACCGAACCACCGATGAATCCTTCACTCCCGACAGAATCGAGTGGGTGCTTTCACACCAACGGCAACCGTAACTCAACAACGAAGTTTTTGTTTCATGGTTTCGCCACATCATGTTCACGAAGCAGGGTGCGCATAGCTGAGGCAGAAATGGGTAATTCTTGAGTTATTACATCGTTAATTTGTAAATTAGTAGTATTTTTGTCCCGACTTTAGAGGTTAGATGGGCATGACGTTTCATCGGGTCATAATGGTACTGAGCATGGTTGCAGCCTTATTGCAGGCTGGGGGACAGGTGCGTGTTGTTAACGCTGGCGTCGATACGACGTCGGTGGGCCAACATGTGGACTCGATTCCCATGCAGTCGATTGGCGAGGTCACGGTGACATCGCGACGGCCTGGTATGAGCCGCGTTGCCGGGGCTGAGAACTCGATGCGCATCAATAAGGCCGAACTGTTCAAGGCCGCTTGCTGCAATCTGGGCGAGAGTTTCACCACTAACCCGTCGGTGGATGTCAACTACAGCGACGCGGCCACCGGGGCCAAGCAGATCAAGCTGCTGGGACTGAGCGGCACCTATGTGCAGATGCTGGCCGAGAACCTGCCCGATTGGCGCGGCGCTGCCTTGCCTTTCGCCCTGGGTTATGTGCCAGGGCCATGGATGAAGAGCATCCAGGTGTCGAAGGGGGCCTCGTCGGTGCGCAACGGCTATGAGGGCATCACGGGACAAATCGATGTGGAGTACCTTAAGCCCGAGGATGAACAGGGGGTAACGCTCAACCTGTATGGCAACAGTGATGGCCGCATCGAGGCCAATGCCGACGGCAATCTTCACTTGACGCCTCGCCTCAATGCCAACGTGCTGGCCCACTACGAGGACAATCTGGCCGATATGGACCACAACCATGACCACTTCCTGGACCAGCCCAATGTGCGGCAGGTGAATCTGCAGAGCCGCTGGGACTGGCTGGGCGACCGTTACATTTTCCACGGCGGTGTGGCCGTGATTGACGAAAAACGCCACAGCGGGCAGACCCAAGCGCATCACAAGGGGGCTGTTCCCTTTGCCATCGACCTGAAGACGCGCCGCTATCAGGGTTACATGAAGCATGCCGTCGTGCTAAATGCCGAACACGGCACCAATATCGCCCTGATGGCCTCGGTGGCCAATCACGATATGGACGGAGCGTATGGCTACAAGCGATATGACGTCAACGAGACCAATGCCTATGGGCAACTCATGTTCGAGACCCGGTTGACCGACCCGCATACCCTGTCGCTGGGACTGAGCCTCAACCATGACCACCTGTCACAGGATTACCGCTTGGAGCACTTTGCCGAGGGACCCATGACACATCTGGTGGAGAAGGAGACCGTCACGGGAGCCTATGGACAATACACTTTCACGCCTGCCAACGATGTGATGACCCTGATGGCCGGTGTGCGTATGGACCACAGCAGTCTGCACGGCACGTTTGTCACGCCGCGCCTGCACCTTCGCTTGCATCCGGCACAGTTCCTCACCATTCGCTTGTCGGCCGGCAAGGGCTACCGCACGGCGCACGCCCTGGCCGAGAACCACTATCTGCTGGCCAGCGGACGGCGGATTGTCTTCAACGACCTGCATCAGGAGAGTGCCTGGAATTACGGTTTTACCACGGCATGGGACATCCCGCTGTGGGGCAAGCTCATGAAGGTCAATGCCGAGTATCATTACACCCGCTTTGAGCATCAGATGGTCATCGACATGGACAGCAATCCGTTAATCACCTATATCAGTGACCTGTATGGCAAGTCCCGCTCCCACACGTGGCAGGTGGACTTGTCTTATCCCGTTGTCGAGGGTCTGGAACTGACCGTCGCCTATCGTCGTAACGACGTCAAGACAACCTATGATGGCAAGTTGCGCGAGAAGCCTCTCACGCCGCGCTATAAGGGCCTGGTGGCAGCGTCTTATAAGACACCTCTAGGGCTCTGGGAGTTTGACGTGACCCTGCAACTCAACGGCAGTGGCCGCATGCCCGATCCCTATTATATCGAAGACCCTGCCCAGTTGTCATGGGAAGCCCGTTTCCCTGCCCATTGCCAGCTTAACGCCCAAGTCACCCGCTGGTTCAGGCATTTCTCCGTTTATCTGGGAGGCGAGAACCTGACCAACTACCGTCAGCCCAATCCCATCATTGCCGCCGACCAGCCGTGGAGCCAGTTGTTCGACCCCACGATGGTGTGGGGCCCCGTGAGCGGCGCAATGGCCTATTTGGGCATCCGCGTCAATCTGTTTCGATAGTTTTTAGAAAACAATATAAAAAAGGATATAATGAAGAGATTATTTTTGTTTACCGTCATGTTGCTGACCATGGTTATGGCTGGCGCCAAGGACATCAAGACCGTTGTGCTCACCACCGACCCGCAGATGCACTGCGAGGGTTGTGAGAAGCGCATCAAGGAAAACATCCGCTTTGAGAAAGGCATCAAGAAGATCGTTACCGACGTCGAGCACCAGAGGGTCACCATCACCTACGATGCCGACAAGACCACCGTCGAGAACATCATCAAGGGCTTTGAGAAAATCAACTACAATGCCCGTGAGGTCAAGGAAGACGAGGAGGTTGTCACCAACGAGGAAGTGGTGGCGTGCCCCAACCCGTAAAGTGAGGCCTGGTGCCTCAGCTGTGTTGCCTCTTCTGTTTCAGAAAAGCGCTTGGAGAAGAGCCGTAGAACTTCTTGAACATTCGTGTGAAGTGTTGGGGATAGTCGAAGCCCAAATTTTCGGCGGTCTCGTTGACGGTCATGCCGCTGACCAGTAGCGTCTGGGCGCGCTGCAGCACGAAGCGGCGGATGGCATTGCTGGCCGTGTCGCCGGTCAATTGTCGGATCAGGTCTCCAAAGTAGTTGGGCGAGAGACACAGTTCCTGAGCACAATACTTGACGGTGGGCAGCCCATGTCGCAGATACACCCCATCGGCATAGTAGCGGCGCAGCAGGTTCTCGAACCGCGTCAACAAGTCGGTTGATTGGGCCGTCTGCACTGATAGTTGTTGGGCATAGAAACGGCCCACATGCTCCAGAATCAGAGAAATATAGGCCACAACGATAGGCTTCATGTGGGTGTCATCGTTCTTGAGTTCGTTCCGTAACGCCTCGAGCAACGTGACGATGGCCTGCCGTTGCGCATCGCTCATCAGCAATGCCTCGTTGGTGTTGTAGGAGAAATAGGTAAATGCCTGCATCCGTTGCTCCAGGTCGGTGCCCTGCAGCAATTCAGGGTCAAAAAGCAAAGCCCACCCCTTGGTTTGAATCTCCTCGCCAATGTCGGCTTTGCCGCCAATCTGTCCTGGAGCGACACACATCAGGGCATGATAATGCAGGTCATACTCGGTGAGGCCATAGGTCAGCTTCTCCAGCGTCTCATCGGCGATGAAAAGGCCGTAAACGTCATAGTTGTTCAGCGAATGGCGGCAGTGTTCCAACTCGTCATAGTGAATCACCGAGACGAGGTCGTGCAACACGGGCGCACCGATGTAGCGGGCGTAGTCGTTGACGTTGTGTACTTTTAAAATCTTCTCCATCTTGTGGCAAATTTAGTGATTATTCCCGATATTTTAACCGTTATCGGTAGAATAATCGGTGTTTAGGTTGATTTTTGCCTGCAATTATGGTAAGAATCAGTAAAATTGGTTGGTTAATAGATAAATTGTTTATTCCGTCTGTCGTGCTTCTGCTGTACCTTTGCATCCGATAGAGAATCATAAAGAAAATGACAATTATGAAAGAGACAAAGATTGCATTAGGCACTTGGGTCTGGGGTTCAGGAGCTTTTGGTGGTGACATGGTGTTCGGTTCAACGACCGACGAAGTGAATTTAAAACCCGTGTTTGACGCGGCCATGACGGCAGGTTTGAACCTGTGGGACACGGCAACGGCCTATGGCATGGGCGAGTCGGAACGTATCCTCGGCACGTTGGCGAAATCGGTAAAACGCGAGGATGTGCTGATTTCCACCAAGTTCACTCCGCAGATCGCTGAAATCTACGAGAACTCGGTCGAGAAGATGGCCGATGCCTCCATCGAGCGCATGGGGTGCGACTATATCGACATGTATTGGATTCACAACCCGATGGATGTGGAGCGTTGGACTCCCGGCCTGATTCCATTGCTCAAGAGCGGCAAGGTGAAGCGCGTCGGCGTGAGCAACCACAACATCAAGGAAATTCAGCGAGCCAACGAAATTCTGGGTGAAGCCGGCTTCAAGGTGAGCGCAGTGCAGAACCATTTCTCGCTGCTTTACCGCTCGAGTGAAAAGGGTGGTGTGCTGGACTACTGCAAGCAGCACGGCATCGAGTTCTGGGCCTATATGGTGCTGGAGCAGGGCGCCCTCTCAGGAAAATATAACAAGGAGAATCCGTTGCCGGCCGAGAGCGACCGCGGCAAGAAATACAACCCCGTGCTTCAACAACTGGAGGCCCTGACCGCCGAAATGACTGCCATTGGCGTGAAGTATGGAGTGTCGTGCTCACAAGTGGGTATCGCCTGGGCTATCGCTAAAGGCACACTGCCCATCATCGGAGCCACCAAGGAGCGTCACGTCATTGAGGCTGCTGAAGCCGCAAAGATCCAGCTGACGGCCGAAGAGGTAACCCGTCTCGAGCAGCTTGCCGACACTACGGGTATCGACACCCGCGGCGGCTGGGAACATACAATGGAATGATATGAGAATCATCGTCACAATTCTATACATGGCTATGGCCTTAAGCATGATGGCTCAGGATGTGATTGATGTGCATAGCCACATCATCACTCCTGAGTTTTTGTCGGCGTTAAAAGGGGAGAACCGCTTGATGGAAGAGGGATTCCCCTTGCCTGCCTATGATGCCGAGAGACATCTGCAGTGGATGGACGAGGCGGGCATCAAGACGTCGGTATTGACGCTGGCCGCACCGCAGCCCTCATCGGCAACAACCATCAGGGAGGCCAACGAAGCCGCAGCACAACTCAAGCAGAGGTTTCCCGGCCGTTTCCTGTTTTGTGCGGCTCTGCCGTTGCCCGATGTGGATGCGGCTATCCGTGAGGCCGTCTATGCGCTCGACACGCTGGGCGCCGACGGCATCAAGCTGGCGACAAACGTCCAGGGGCAATACTTGGGCGCCCCGGAACTCGATACGCTCGTTGCCGTGCTCAACGAGCGAAGGGCGGTCATCATCCTGCATCCACACCGTCCTGACCCCGTCAACTACGAGGTGATGGCGCAGACGCCGCTCGCCATGCAGGAATACCTGTCGGAGACGACCCGCGCCGTGACCAATATGATAAGCCGCAACGTGCTGGCCCGTTATCCCAATGTGAAGGTCGTAGTTCCCCATTGCGGGGCTTACCTGCCACTGGCTGTGCCGCGCATGAAATCGCTGACGCCCGTAATGCAGGCCAACAAGATGGTGGGTGATATTGACTGGGAGGCCAACCTTGCCACGCTCTATTATGATCTGGCAGGTGCCCATTCTCCCGAGACCATCCGCATAATGCTCAGCATCACCACGCCCGACCATCTGTTATATGGCTCGGACTATCCCTACGTTGCCCCGCAGGTGCTCACACAAGGTCTGGCGAGGATGAAACAGTACCTCACCGACGAACCTGACTTGGCACCGTTCAAGGAGATGTTCCTGTGGAAGAATGCAAATCAATTATTTAAATGACCAAACCCCGATGAAGAAGATATCAATTCTGTTATTTGCAGTCCTGTTGAGCCTGTCGGCCACTGTTCAGGCACAGACCATATTCCCCGCGGAATTCACCGCTCCTGCCGAGTTTAACATGGGCACTGTCCACATCTCGGTACTCAGCCGCAGCGACCGGCAGATGACCACCAATTTCCTCTTTGAGCAGGGAAGCCGCAATTCATGGCACTATCATCCCAATGCCACTCAAGTGCTGATGGTGCTCAACGGTGAGGCTTATTATCAGGAGGAGGGCAAACCCAAGCACCTGTTGCGCAAAGGCGACGTGGTGACCACCGCGCCCAATATCCGCCTTTGGAATGGTGCCACGCCCTGGAGTGCTGCCGAATGCATGACCGTCACCGAGGTAGTCGAGGGTGAGGAGCATGCCGTGCAGTTGCGCAAGGTGACTGATGAGGAATTCACAAGTCCCATCACGGGCGAGACGATGATTGTCCGCATTGCCGAAATTGAAGTCTATCCGCAATACTTGGAAGAGTATCTGGCGTTTGCCAACGAGGTGGACCGCCTGAGCGTGGAGCGTGAGCCTGGCGTCATCTGCCTGTATCCCATGCAGAGCGCCGAGGACCCGACGCAAATCCGCATCCTTGAAATATATGCCTCGGATGCCGTTTACCAAGCACATCTGAAGACGGAGCATTTCCAGAAATACAAACAGGGAACGTTGCACATGGTGAAAAGCCTGAAGCTGCCCACCATGCGGCCTCTTGACCCTGAAACGATGAAACTGATCTTTAAGAAACAACGATAATATGGAATACGTAAAACTCGGTAATTCTGACCTGCGCGTTTCGCGCATCTGCCTCGGCTGTATGGGTTTTGGCGACCCGACCATCGGCCAGCATTCATGGACCATCGGCGAGGAACCGACACGGGAAATCATCCGCCGCAGTCTCGACTTGGGCGTGAATTTCTTTGATACGGCGATTGCCTATCAGTTGGGCACGTCCGAGCAGTATGTCGGCAGGGCTTTGCGCGATATGGCACGGCGCGAGGACGTGGTCGTGGCCACGAAGTTCCTGCCGCGCACTGAGGAAGAGATTGCTAGTGGCATCAATGGCCGCCAGCATGTGCTCCACAACATCGACAGCAGCTTGCAGCACCTGGGCATGGATTATGTGGACCTGTACATCTACCACATCTGGGACTATAAGACACCTGCCGAGGAAATCCTGGAGGGTATGAATGAGGCCGTCCGCTCGGGAAAGGCCCGCTACATCGGCATTGCCAACGCCTATGCCTACCAGTTGGCCAAGATGAACGCGCTGGCCGAGAAACGTGGCTGGACGAAGTTTGTCAGTGTCCAGAACCACTACAACCTGATTATGCGTGAGGAAGAGCGTGAGATGCAGCCGCTGTGCCGCGAGGACAACATCGCACAGACGCCCTACAGCGCCTTGGCCTCAGGAAAGCTGGCGAAGCGACCCGGCGAGACCTCGCCGCGGCAGGAGAAAGACGCCTTCATGCACTTTAAGTATGACGCCACCGCCGAGCAGGACAACCGCATCGTGGAGCGTGTTGTGGAACTGGCCGACAGATATGGCGTGGAGATGACGCAGATCGCGTTGGCCTGGCTGCTGACCAAGGTGGAATCGCCCATCGTTGGCGCTACAAAACTCCACCATATCGAGGGTGCCGTCCGTTCGCTTGACATCCAGCTGACCGCCGATGACATCTGCTATCTGGAAGAACCCTACGTGCCCCACAACCTTTCAGGCGTGATGGCCGTTAACAAGCCAGTCATGGACGCCGAGCCCGTATGGGTGGCCGCAGCAAAGAATAAGTAGCAAAGGGCCTTTTGCGTCGCATTGGGACCAAACCTGCGTGTCCTTATACTTGCAACTGGCTTTAATCGGCCTAACGGCCGAGATCCTTTAGCTCGGCGAAGCCAAATTGAACAAAAATATAATTATCGTGAGTTATATATAGTAAAGTGCTGATAATCAACTATTAAGCAATAAGAGACGCAAAATTTTGCGTCTCTTATTATTGGTGGCTAAGCCGCCGAGAGTTAAAGTTTAATTCAGGCGTGCTTAATTATTGTTCTCAGTCTCGGCTGTTAGGGTCAGCGATTGTTCACGATGGTGTTGATCCACTCGAAGAGTTCGTCGAGGGCGTAGTCGCCGCTGTGGGGGCGGTTCCATGCCAGCAGGAAGTTCACGTCCTTGCCCGCATTCTGGAGTTTGAGGGCGAGGTTGATGGGCACGGGGAATGAGGTGTCGCGGTCGCGGGCACCGTGGCGGATATACCAGTGGGGGGCCACGTCGGTCACGCCGTCACCGATAAAGTTCATCGGGTTCATCAGACGCACGTTTTCACGTATCTCATCAGTCAGCACCGAGCCTGTCTTTGCCGCACTGTAATCGGTAAAGTTGACGTTGCTGCCTTTTTTGTCGCCAAACTCATCGTTCTCGCCAGACGCACGGCCGCCTGCCACGCCCATGGTGTCAAAGGCGGGTGCGGTTTTCAGCGGCTGGGTGGACACGACATAATTGAGGTAGGTCGTCATGTCCAGGTCGGTGATGTACTCCCCCGGCTTGCCGCCGCCACGGCCACCGCGTTGCATCATGGGCGGCATCTGACCGCCGCCTTGACGCACGCCGCCGTTGATGGGTGGCATCCCGCCCATGTCCTCCTTGCTGAACGTGAAGCCGAGGCTGTCGGGCAGGTCGGCGCCGGCATTCTTGGCGATCTGTGCCGAGCGGATGAGTTCGCGCTTGATGTAATCCAGATAGTTGCCGGCGGTGAGCAGAGTGCCGTCGGGTGTGTGCAGGTTCAGGCTTGCCAAATAGGCGGGGAACTGCGCTTTGAGTTCGTTGCTCACGGCGAGCACGGCTGCGTCGCCCTGCTGGCGGCTGTCGGTGCCGTTATAGAGCCACTCGTAGGCCATGTCGGCATGGTCCAGGTCGATAATCGGGCAATAGCACACCGAGGCGAACACGTCATCACGCTGCTGGGCGGCACCCATGGCACGCAAAAGCGGCTCGTAGGCGGGATTGTTGCCCGTGGCACCCATCAGGCTCGACATGGCGCCACCGGCACTGGTGCCGTCGGTGATGATCCGCTCGGCATCACCAAGCATCACGTCGTCAAACTGGCGCAGGTAGCGGATGGCGGCCTTCAGGTCCAGGATAGCGGCAGGAGCACGGCCTGTGTAGATGGTCTGTCCCTTCTTGATGCCGGCCTTCTTGTCGGTTTTGGTTGCAACCACCGTCGAGTTGCGGCCACGGCTGCCGGGAATGGCCACCACAAAGCCTTCCTTCAATGCCCTGCCCGTGGCATCGCCGGCCTTGGGTTGCTGGGCGGGCGCTGCCATATATCCGCCCACATAGGTGCGCAGCAGTATCGGGGTCTGCTGCGTCGCTCCATCGGGCACATACACGTTGATGGTCTGATAGGTCGAGTCCTCTACGTTGGTCACGAAGAACATGCCCTCATAGGCCGTGTAGTTCACCTCCGTGCCATCGGGCATCGTCAGGGTCCTCGTCTCGCCGATTGACGGGTCAAACTTCAGTTGCGGCGGCGTTTTCACCGCCTTGGTCTTAGCGCCAGCACCAGCCACCACGGCCAGCGTCAGCATCCATGTCAATATCCTCTTCATGTGATGATTAAATTGATTACCTGCTCCAAAGGTAATCAAAAAAACAACATAGGCGGTTCATCAAACCGCCACATTTTTTCATTTTCCAACGTATATCGTGTTCTGAGACATTACGAAAGATTTGAAAGAGCACTTAGATTGACAAGTGGAGAACAGGTGGCATTCTCACCGAAAAAAGGACTGAAAATGGCAATAATGACAGCTGTTTTTGGGGAGAGTCTTGAAAATTTTGTATTTTTGTGTGCTTAAATTAATGGAATGATATCTTTTGGCCCAAAACCCTGCGGGCTAATGCGAACTTCACAATTGTTAAAGAATAAATAATGAATGAACCTATAAAACCTGATAGAATTATGAAACATTTCATCCGCATTTCAATCATTTCGCTCTTGTGCATCATTGGACTAAGTGCTTGCGACAGCCCAGTGCTCGACCTCGACAAGTACCACCGCAATGCCAAGCAAGCCGTTGAGGCGCTCTTTAACGAGCTGCCGAACAAAAGTGACAAAAAGTTCCTCAAGGAAGCTGTGAAATTCAAAGAAGGGGACAAACTGAGCGATTATCAAAAGAACGAATTCTTCAAGCAGCTCACCGAAAAGAAATTCAAGGTAACCGCCAAGAAAGCAAAGATTCGTGACGGTTACACCGAAGTGACCTGTGACATCACACTGAGTGATGGCTCGGTCAAGAAGAAAAAATTCCGCCTTTACAAGGAGGATAACGTGTGGAAAACGCTGATAGGCTTTGCTGAGCTGCGAGATGCCATCTACAAGTGAATCCGCTCATTCAATGGCTAAGGTGTAGCAATATTTCGGGAAATTGAATTAAAAATTAATATTGTATTAAAACGAGCCTGGCATCAAAACCAGGCTCGTTTACTTTTAAGTATTGTGAAGGGTTATGGTTACTTCACGAAGACTTTGCGGACGGTGCCGTTGCTGTAGCGGATGATGTTGACTCCGGGTTGCAGCTCACTGTGCTGGCGGCCCTGGATGTCATAGATACGTGCATCGGCAGGCATATCGGCCATGACTTCCTCGATGGCGCTGGCCTGGATGCTCACCTCGTTGCTGGGCAGGCTCTCGCCCTGCTCGTAGACGGCGGTCACATAGTAGGTGGCATCGTTGCCGGCGTTCTCGGTGGTGTAGCTCGTCTCGGGAGCGGGAACAAAGGCAATCATCTCGCCGTTGCGATAGACGTTGTATCCCGTCAGGGTGCGGGGTGCCTCGTCGGTGGCAGCGGGAGCAAAGGTGAAGTCGTCAACCATCAGCATCACGCTGCGGCGGATGCAACGCACGGCGAAGTAGGTGGTACCCTCGGGCACGTCGAACGAGTATTCACGCCAACCGTCACCGACGTAGATGCGCTCTTCATCGTTCAGTTTCACGAAGCTGTCGTGATGGTTGTCGGTCGTCGAGGCATAGACGTTGATCCACTCCGAGTCGAAGGTGGCAGCCTTGGCCCAGAACTTGATGGTCTGTGCGCGGCCGTCGAGGCGCGGGGTGATCAGCCAGTCGTCGTTCTCATAGGGGTAGTCCACGCTGGGCGCAGCCATGTACTGCTCGCCGCTGTGAGGCATGAATGCATTGTCCATGTTGTCGTCCACCCAGACTTGGGTCTCGGTCGTGTTGAACACCTGGAAGGCCATGGGAGCACCCTGGTTCTCATAGGTGACAGGGATGCGCGGAGTCACAAGCGTTGTGGCCTGGTCGCCGTCGTAGAGGGTCCAGTCGCCCACACCGTCGATGGAGAAGGGACGGTAGGACTCAAAGTCGTCAGTTACATATTCCATCTCGCCTTGGGCGGGTTCTACCGACTCGCAAGCGTCCCACATCAGGGTCACATTACCCTCGCTGCTGGTAGCCGAGAGGTATTCGGGGGCAGGCAATTCATTGGGACGTACCGAGGTGGCGATGGTGGCGCTGATGTTGTTCTCGGGCATCAAGTCGTCGGCCCAGACCACTTCGACTTGCCAGTCGATGGATTCCATTTCGGCATCGGCTACAGTGGCCGTATAGGTAGCGGTGCCGGTGACTGAAGCGCCTGCGTTGAGGTTTTGCCCGTTGACGCTCTGATAAAGCTCGCCGTCACGGTAGATGTTCACGGTGAAGTCCGGAGCATCCTGTGAACCGCGGTTCATGATGTCATACTTCATCTCGAAGTTCTCGCCCACGTTGACACGCTTCGGGTCGATGGTGAAGGCGGTAACGGCGAGATCGTTCTCGACGCTGGCCTCACCGATGCGGATGTTGTCCACATACAGGTCACGGCGGGCACCCATCTGGTCGCTCAATGCCGATGCCAGCAGACCGATGTTGGCAAAGTTGGCGTCAACGTTTTTGGGCAGAATCACTTCGCACTCCACCCACTGGTCTGTCATCTCGTTGAGGAAGAACTGGGCGTTCTCGACATCCTGCCACTCGCCGCCGTCAAAGGAGACTTGCACCTGGATGTTGTCGTCAATTTCGCCGTCCCACTCAGGGTCATACCATGCGCTGCGGCCATAGTGGAACATGAACTTCATGGTGGGCACACTCACGCTGTTGAGGTTGAGCATGGGCGAAACGAGGCGGCTGTGCGTGTCATAGTCGGCATACTGGCTCTCGGCAACGAGGAAACCGCCGTCATAGTCAGGAGCCTCGATGAGCGGTTCACCCGACCAGTCGTCATAGATGTCGCCCGTGGCATAGAAGTCAAAGTCGTGCACCTCGCCGTCCTGGGTCCAGTTCTCCAGTTCGCCCCATGCGAACGATGCCTTGTAAGGCAGGTCAAGGGGCTTGCCGGTGACCACGCTGTTGCTCTGCACGGCTTCACCCTCATTGCCGTTATAGAGCGGCGTGATGGTGTAGCTGGCGTTGACTTGGCCCTCGGTGACGGGGATGTTGTCGATATAAGAGGTCTCGCTGATTCCCTCGGCAACCACGCCGCTCGACTCGCTGATGCGCTCCACGCGATAGGTGATGGCGCTGTAGTCAACATAGCCGCCATTGACCGACTGTGTGGGGGCGTCCCAGGTCACGGTGATGCTCATGTCGTTGTTCAGTTTGGCAACTGCATTAGCGGGGGCAACGGGCATGTCCATGCCGACAAAAGCCGTTGCCTCGACAGCGCTGCCCTCGCCCTCGCCATTGCGGGCAACGATGCGGTAGGTGTTGAAGCCGTTCTCTACCTCGGTATCGAGATAGGTCAAAGCTTCGCCAGGAGCGGGATTGTCAAAGGTCTTCTCGAGTACGCCATTGACATACACGTCGATGGCGGTGATTTCGCTCAAGGTCTCGCCAGCAGCGGTGACTGCGGGAGCCGTGAAGGCCAGCGTGGCCTCGTTGGCGCCCAGGTCGGCCGGAGTCAACACGAGGCCGGTCACCTCACCGGGAACGCCCTTGGACGATTTCTCGATGAGTTTCACGTTGTCGATCTCGACACGGTGCTGTTCGGGCTCGCTGTAGGCATAGAATGCCAGGCGATACGTGCCGCTCGTGGCAGCATAGACCTTGACGGTCTTGTCGCCAGAGTCATCCTTGACAACACCGGGATAGTCGGCGAGCACCTGGGTGAACGAGGCGGGGTCGGTGCTGGTGCCGAGCAGGACGCGCAGGTTCTCGGTCTTGGACAGCACGCCCATGTAGAACGTCAGTTCATACACGTTGTCGGCATCCAGTTCAAATTCCGGCGAAATGTAGTAATCATCGCCAGGGAGTCCGGTCTGGTAGTCGAGCATGTAAGCCGCCATGCCATTGAGGTACTCCCACGTGCGACCGCCGTTCTGGTCCACGATGGTCCAGGAGTCGAACGCTTCCTGCGAGTCGAAGGTCTCTTCGAGCAGGACATCACCTGGGCTTGCCCACGCAGCAGTAGCGGCAAACGCCATCAGCCCTACAGATAGGGCTCTTAAAGAAGTGAGGATTCTTTTTTTCATAAAAGATCGTAATAATGTTGATTAAAAAATTGGTATATGTAAAGCACTGCAAATATACTGAAATTCGCTGATTTAGAACATAGAAATTGCCTTAAAAAAGAATAAAAGGAGAATAATTCTGCACGATAAACCCAATGGAGTCGCCCCGCATCTCCTGCGACAGAGCAAGTGTGAAGCCGCCGCCTGTTGTCCTTCGTCGAACTTACCTAAATCTTTGTGATTATTTCGGGGAGTTTTGTATCTTTGCGGAACAGAATTAAGGTAATATTTAAAAAAGATGAAAAAGTTTATTGTTTTTGCTGTAATGATGGCTATGTTATCGATGCAAGACGTTTTTGCCCAGAACCTTGAGGGTTATAAAGCAATTAACCTGAAGGAGGAGTTTAACGACAATGCGTTCACGTTCTTTTCGCGGGCACCCATCCTGCTGTCGGGTGATGAGACGGAGCACAACGCCATGACCATCGGGTGGGGGAGCCTGGGCAATTATCTGGGCTACAACCGCTTGACCGTGAGCGTTTATGTGGCCCCGGCGCGTTATACTTACGAGTTCATGGAGCGTTATCCCAGGTTCACCATCATGGAGTTTGACGACGAAGAGGTGGCCCGTTACATGGGCAGCCACAGCGGCCGCGACGGCGACAAAGCGGCGGCATTGGGCCTGCATGTGGCCTATACGCCCAGCGGAACGCCTTATTACACCGAGGCCAAGACCGTCATCGAGTGCGAGATCATCACTGCCTTCCATCAAGAGGAAAAAGACTTCCGCAACGATACCCCGCGCCAATTCTACGACCGGTTCAGTGCCGGCATCCACGCTGTCTATATCGGCGAGATCATCGGCGCCTGGAGGAAGTGACAAATTACACTTGATTAAGTCTGATATGGCTTCGCATCGCTAAAGGTTCACGGCTGTTAGGCCGATTTAAGACCTTGGGGCGCATGATGGAACAACTGCTGGTCAATAATAAACGAGCCTGGTTTTGATGCCAGGCTCGTTTGTATCAATGGATATCCGCCAAATAATCAATAAAACATAATAAATGGCTGAATATCATCGCTTTAATTGTGGTTTGTAAGCAGGGGTATTACTTTTTAATCTCAAGAATCCCATCTGCTTCATGCTCGACAAAAGGTCCCTCCTTGCATTCCAGCAGCACACAAGGCTCGAAACATTCAAGACTATGCCACACATTCTTGGGAATGTCAACGCCATATCGGCCTTCTTCGTGACTCAGGACACAAGACTCCACGACCTCACCTTGGTCATTGTAAATGAGCACTTTCACCTTGCCCTTCAAAATCACAAAGGTTTCGTCCTTGGTGGGATGATGATGAACTGGAACCTGGGTGCCGGGTTCCAAGGCATTGAGAAAACGATGGCATTTGTCGTCAAGGCTCTGATGGAAATTGTAGTTCTTCCTAAGCCTGGGCGACTTTTTCGCCTCTTCTGCCAAATCATTCAACAATTGATTGTCTATAATCTTCATAAGCACCGATATAACTGAGTCAAACAAACCCTAAACCACTCGCGCAGCGAGCATATAAGCGGAAGCCCCCCTAAGCTCTAAACCCTAAGCTCTAAACTGCGAGCGCAGCGAGCATACTACAGTTTCATCACGCGTTTCATCTCCAGGTTCTCGTAGCCCTCGGGGCAGTGAGTGGAGAGATAGACGGTGGGATTGTTGCTGATGAATTCACGCACGCGGTCCAGGGTCTCGCGGGCGGCTGCCTGGTCCTCGAAGATGATCGAGAGCTTGTTGGCCTTGAGTGCGGCATCGCAGTAGGTCACGTCGCCGTGGAACATGTAGTAGAGGCTGTCATGCTCCAGAATGGCGATACTGTTGCCGTTGGTATGTCCCTTGGCCTCGATGAACCACAGACCGTCCACCACCTGCATCGCGTTGGGGAAGTTGTGGTAGGCCTGGCCATACTCGGCGCGGACGATGTTGTCGCCCTCGAGCTTCATTGCGTCGGCATCAGCGGGAGCGATATAAATCTTGGCATTGGGGAATTCGCCGATGCAGTCGCTGTGGTCGGGGTGCTTGTGGGTGATAAGGATCTTGGTCACCTGCTCGGGCTTGTAGCCTGTGGCGGCAAAGGCCTCCATGTAGTTGGCGACTTCCTCGCCCATGTAGAGCGGGGCGCCCAGTTTCTTGGCCGGGGCCTTGAAGTCGGCTTTGAAGCCGGTATCGATCAATATCACCTCGTCGCCAGTGTCGATGAGGAAGTTCTGCAGACTGCTGCGGTAGATGATCTGGTCGTCGAAGGCTTCACGTCCCTCTTCGCCGCCAAAGGCGAAAGGCTGGTTCATGAAACCGCCATCAAACATGCGGATTGCTTTGATAATCATAATATTATTAGTATTTATTTTAGTATTATTTTTAGTATTTATTCTGTCTGTTTTAGTCTCTCGCTATCAATATCTAAAACCCAAGCATTCGGGCAAGAACGCGTATCCCCCTAAGCTCTAAGCCCTAACCTGCGAGCGCAGCGAGCATTCACGCGGAAGCCTCTCTAAACCCTAAACTCTAAACTCTAAACTGCTCGCGCAGCGAGCATATTCACGAGATCTTGGATCTTCTGCTTGGTGGCATCGGTCTTCTGCTCATCGACGGTGGCGGTTACGATGCCGGTGTCCTCGACTTTCCAGTAGTTGCAGATGTCGCGGTACTCGGCCTTGGCGCCGTCATACACGCCAGGCGAATAGGAGGACAGGAGCAGCGCCATCTTTTTCACCTTGGCAGGGCTGTTCACGCAGTACATGCGCTGGATGGGTGCCTGAATCTGGGCGTTCATCGTGAAGTAATAGATGGGAGCGGCCAGCACCAGCACTTCGGCTTCGGCCATGAGCGGATAGAGCTCCTGCATGTCATCCTGCTGGATGCAGGCGCCGTTGCCCTTGCCATGGCAGTATTCGCAGGCCAGGCAGCCGGCAATCTTTTTCTTGGACACATTCACCAGTGTCACTTCATGACCTGCTGCTTCGGCAGCGTTCTTGTACACTTCGGCCATCCATGCGGTGTTGCCGTTTGCCCTGGGCGAGCTTTGTAAAATCAGAATGTTCATAACGGTTGTGATTAAGTGTGAATATAGTGATTGATGTTGATTAATGCGCTAGCGACAGTTCAAATAAGCCCCCATGGCTTCAGCCATGAGTCGGCTATTATTTCTTGAAGGTAATCCAATCGCTGAATAGTGATTTATCGTTTTTACTGCTGCAAAGGTAATGTTTTTTCGCAAAAAAACCAATCTTTTTGTCATGTTAATGGAATAAAGTTGCTTATTGCAAGGTCATGACACAAAATTGCCACTATGGACTTAGATACCATAGCGGCAATTTTATAAATGCTTGATTTTAATGCGTTTAAGCTGATATGCCTTTTGTCGGCTGGTAGTTAGGCCAAGCGTCGGCTCAGCTTGCGGTATTCGGTCGGGGTCTTGCCGGTGCAGCGCTTGAAGTAGCGGTTAAAGTGCTGGCTGCTTTGGAAGCCCAATCGGTAGGCCACTTCGGTGATGGTGACGTCGGTCGAGTGCAGCTCTTCCTTTGCGATATCGATAATCTTCTGTTGGATGAACTCCACTGGCGTTTTGCCCGTTTCTTTCTTCACCAGGTCGCCGAAATAGTTGGGCGAGAGGCAGCACTTGTCGGCAAACGTCTTGACCGATGGGAGCCCGCTCATGAAGATGGACTCCTTGTTGTGGAAGTAATCGTTGAGGGCCTGCTCGAATGTCGCTATCACGCTGTGGTTCTCCAGTTCGCGTGTGATGAACTGGCGGTCATAGAAGCGCAGGCAGTAGTCGAGCAGCAACTCGATGTTGCGGCAAATCAGCTTGCGGCTGAACTTGTCGAGCGGACGGTTGATTTCCTCCTTGATCTTACCGATGCAGTCGAGATAAATGGCGCGCTCACGCTCCGACATGTGCAGGGCCTCGTTGGACGAATACTGGAAGAAGCGGTAATCGGCCATCCCCTTGGCCAACGAGGTGCCGCGAATCAGGTCGGGGTGGAACAGCAGGGCTACCACATCGTGGTCCATACCAGGAATGGGCGTGGATGTCACTGTCTGCATCGGGGCGAAACTGGTCACCGTTCCGTCGCTGTAGTCATATTTCTTGTGACCGTAGGACAGCAGGCAGCTGCGGGTGTTCTTCAAGAACATGGCATACACGCCAGATTGCCACGTGACCTCGTTGTCGATGAGGTCGCGGTGGGGCACATCCTTGAGGTTGTACACCGTGATCAGCGGGTGGACGGTCTCAATGCCCAAGGCCTGGTTGTACTGGTCGATATTGTCGAGTTTGAATATCATCTTGATGAATTAACGGGAAAATGCGCCAGATTATTTGATATACAGCTCTGTATTTCGATTGTTAAGTTACTGTCGTGATGCGATAGATCCCGTTTTACTTGAGGATATTGTACTGGTCATCGGTCACGGGCTCCAACCATTCGTTGCTGGCACCTTCCTGCACGTCCTTGTGGTAGGTGAGGTGTTGCATCCAGCTGTCGGCGGCAGCGCCATGCCAGTGCTTGGCACCCTCGGGAATCTCAATCACCACACCGGGCTTCAGCTCAACGGCGGGTTTGCCCCATTCCTGATACCAGCCCCTGCCATAGACACACACCAGCACCTGCACCTGCTTGTGGTGGATGTGCCAATTGTTGCGGCAACCGGGCTCGAAGGTCACGTTGAACATACCGCCACCCATGTCATTGAGATAGCTTTGGCCAATGAAGAACTGGGCATAGGCGTCGTTAGGGTCACCAACGGGCCAGTTCGAGTTCAATGCGGCAGGGCTCTGGACCATCTGGGCATTGGCAGGATCGGTGATGCCCATCTGCTGTATGGCGATGGCAGCCCTTTGGGCCTGGGCGTTTCCTACCTTAGCGAGCAAAGCCTTGGGGATGGCCAACAGTTGTGCATCGGTCAGTCCCATATTCCTTGCGCCGCGCACATGGGCCGCCAGTTGGGGCTCGACTCCCTCCAGACCGGCGAGGGCGCTCACAGTGATGAGCTCGCGGTCGGCATGGGTGAGGTTGTCACGGGCGAAGATGTCGCCAAAGAGGTGGGCCTTGAGGTAATAATCCTCGGCAGGGCAGAAGGAGTAGTTGAAGGGTTGTCCCGAAAGCTTTGTCTGTACTTCGGTACCCTGTTTCAAGGCGTCATAGTTGCGGGGCAGGGGAGTGGCGTCTTTGCCTTCGATGCTGGTCTTGCCGTTGGCTTTGCGCTCTTGCAGCACTTTTTGGAGTGTGCCCAACGCGTTGAGCGAACGGGGAAATCCCGTGTAGGCGTAAAGTTGTGAAAGGGCCTCTTTGATCTGGCTGACCGTAACTCCCGCGTCAAGCCCCTCGTTGATGGCGATGGCGAGCGAGGACTGGTCGCCGCGTGCCTCATGACAAGCCATGGCCGACAAAGCTGCGGCCTGTTGCTCATTGAATGATAATGTGTTCATCTTGTTATTGTTTGCGTTATTATTGCTGTAGCCTGCCAGCAGCATCACGCTGGCAATAGCTGTGATTAAAAACCGTTTCAGTGTCATAACGACTTGTTTTTTTAAGATTTAAACAGTCTATTTCGTTTTTCCCTTTTGCCGATGGAGATGAGGCCAAGTTATCACGGCCTAACGCCTGTCAACAGAAAATCAATCAGCGAGTTCACGTCACTGATGTTCACTTCACCGTCACCGTTCACGTCGCCACGGTCCAGCGTCGGGGGTTGTGCTTCGAATTTTACCGTCACGTTTCCGTTGCCGAGAACTTGAGACAAACCTTCGGGGTTGTCTACTGCGCCGATGCGCGTGTAGCTATAACCGCTTGAGAAGGTTTCATAGAACAGCACAACACATGATGACCCATATAACATGATGTCTCCTGTATGGATGGTGCCAGGGCGGTAAGATGAAGTGGGCAGTGAAGAGTCAAGATAATAGTACTTCTCGTTGCCGTTCAGTTCATTCATGTTAAGCGCCAATGGTAACAGTGAATAGAAAGCGCGGCCAGTCTCAGTGTCATCGACAGTGGCAGTGAAAGAGGCCCCACCGATAATAACATTGATTTTCATATCTTTTGCCATAAGCGGTGTCATGGTAAGCAATACCATCAACACGGATAACAGTATTCGTTTCATTTACAATAGAATATTATTTTGATACTCATGTGATTAAATTATCAAAAGCCATCACGAGTCACTGGTGGCACCCTCTTGTTCATCACGCCTGATGGGACGGAAGATGCGAGCGGGACTTCCTGCCACCACCGTGTCGGGCGGCACGTCCTTGGTCACCACACTGCCAGCAGCCACAATCGCATTCTCGCCGATGGTCACTCCAGCCAGCACCTTTACATCGGCACCCAGCCAAGCGTTGCGTCCGATGGTGATGGGTTTGGTGAGCAGCGAATGGCGTTTGGCAGGCTCTTCGGGATGGTACTCGGTGGCCAACACGCAGTGGGGACCGATGAAGGCACCTTCCTCGATGGTAATGCCGCCGAGGGCTAGAAATGTGCAGCCGAAGTTGACAAAACTGTCGCGCCCGAAACGTGTGGTCAATCCGTAGTTGATGTTTAACGGCGGGAACACGCGTACGGTATCATCCACGTCGGTGCCAGTGATCTCGCTCAAGTAGCCACGCACCTCAGCTTCGGTGTGATAGCCGGTGTTCATCTCGGCGCAGAGCCGCATGGTCCGCTGCACGTCGGCATACAGCGCATCGCTGCCAACGTAGTCTTTTCCAGTGGGGGTCGTGCTCATCGTCAAATGTTTTTACCCATTTCGAATGCCTCTTGCAGTTTGGCGTTGCCGTTGATGTCGCCAGCGTCGTTGACATCGCCGCAGAACAGGTGTCCCTTGAGGGAACATTTCGCATAGCAGTCAATCCAGCCCTGCAGACCGCTCTGGGCACGCTTCGGTGTCGATTCCTCGGCCTCGGCGGCTGTGGTCAACAGATAGATGTCGCGAAAGCGGTAATCCTTGGGATACATGGCATTCATGCGGTCGATGAGCGTTTTCATCTGGCCTGACATCTCGTAGTAGTAGATGGGTGTAGCCCAGCATACCACATCGGCATTGAGCACGCTGTCCATAATGGCGGGCACATCGTCCTTGAAAACACAGGCACCGGTCTTTTGGCACGACAGGCAGCCGATGCAGAACTTGATTTCTTTTCCACGAAGCGAGATGAGTTCCACTGCATGGCCGGCCGCCTTAGCGCCTGCTGCAAACTGTTCGGCCATCGCCTGGCTGTTTGAGCCGGGGCGCAGGCTGGTAGAGATCACAACAACTTTCTTCATCTTATTTCAGGTTTGCTTTAAAGAATGCTTCCATTTTGTCATAAGGGATCTTCCCGTTCTTGTCGTCATACAGGTCGGTATGCACGGCACCGGGGATAATCATCAATTCCTTGTTGCCGACGGTTTTGCTCACACCCTCGACGTGGACACCGGTCATCTTTTCGAAGGCATACTCGCTGAAGTAGCGGGAATGGGCTTTCTCGCCATGGATGAGCAGCACCGGAGCTTCAATCTCATGTGCCCAGGCCAACAGCGGCTGGTTGAGGAACGACTGGCAGCCGGTCACGTTCCAGCCATCGGTGCTGTTGCCGCTGCGCTCGTGGTAGCCGCGCGGCGTCTTGTAGTAATCGTAGTAGTCTTTTACAAAGAAGGGCGCATCCTCGGGCAGAGGGTCAATCACACCGCCTGCACGCTTGTAGGTGCCGCTCTTGTAGTCCTGGGTACGCTGGGCGGCAAGGGCTTTGCGCTTCTCGATGCGCTGCTCTTTGCTGTCCTCGCTCTTGAAGTAACCCTCGACGTTCACCTTGGTCATGTCGTACATTGTCGAGGCTACCGTGGCCTTGATGCGCGGGTCGAGTGCGGCCGCATTCACTGCCATGCCTCCAAAACCGCAAATGCCGATGATGCCGATGCGTTCAGGGTCCACATTGTCCTGCACGCTCAGGAAATCAACAGCGGCGAGGAAGTCCTCGGTGTTGATGTCGGGCGACGCCATGCGACGCGGCTCACCACCGCTCTCGCCAGTGAATGACGGGTCAAAGGCGATGGCGATGAAGCCACGCTCGGCCATGTGTTGGGCGTACAGACCGCTGCTCTGTTCCTTGACAGCGCCAAAAGGACCGCTCACGGCGATGGCGGGCAGTTTGCCTTCAGCGCCTTTGGGTGTGTACATGTCGGCAGCCAGCTCGATGCCATAACGGTTCTTGAATGTGACCTTCTTGTGGTCCACTTTGTCACTCTTGGGGAACGTCTTGTCCCATTCCTGAGTCAGTTGCAATGTCGTTTTCATATTCTCTTCGTTTTGTTTGTTCAGGTTGCAGGCCATGAGTGCTAAGCCCATGATCGCCACTGCAAAAATAACTTTTTTCATCGTTTTATTAAAATAATATTTTATTGCCGTTCTTGATATAGATGCCGTGTGTTGGATTTACCACCTTTTGGCCGCTCAGGTTGTAGTAGGTGTCACCTTGAGAGGCTGCATCCTTCCTCACTTCACTGACGCTTGAAGTCATTGGCTCGAGCGACAAGGTGACGCTGATATTGCTCTCGCCCGCCTTGAGGAATGAACGCAACTCGTTCTCGGTCAAGTTGTCGATGTGCCCCAGACGGGTGTAGCTCCAAGAATTGGAACCATAGAACAGACAGATGTTGCTCCCGTTATAAAGGATCACGTCACCGGGCTGCGCAGTGATCTGCTCATTGCTTGTGGGCAACGAGAAACCTAGTGCGCCCCAAATCTCAAAACCACCGCTGGAGTTGAGCGACACCGTCACGTTGCCGTCATGCAGCCTGGCCACCAGTGCCTGTGTCGCGGCATTGTTGTAAAGGGTGACAGGTTGAGACGCGCCGTCGATGGTGATGCACATTTTTTGAGGCATGGTGGGCTGGGCCACTGCCTCGTTGCTGTCATCGTTGCAACTGAACATTAGTAAAGCGGACATCATCATCAATGTTTTGAAGATTGTTTTCATCTTGTTACTGTTTGTGGTGATAAATGACATGTTTTATCGACTGCAAAATTACCACTAATCCACGAATGATATTGTGACCATTTTACGGATTATTGTACCCGAATTACCGAATCGGTTTTTTGATGGGGTTGGCGATGAGAATCAATTGCCGGAGAGTGGTGCCCTTTGGCTCGGAATTTTTTCTCGTTTTTTGTAGTTTTCCGGTACCGGCTTGCGTCTAAGAAATAAAAACGCATCATTACTATGAAAGCTGCATTTAAATATATCGGGCTATACCTGTTGATGAGCATTTCGGGCTATGTCCTTTTCATGATTCCCGCCGCCTTTGTCTGGGGCGCTTTGGGGGCTAAAGGTAGTTTCTTTGAAAACCAGTTGGTTGAAGATTTCGCGTTCATGGGGTCCCAATTGTTCTGCATTTACTTCTTCTCGCAACTCAAATACTGCAGCTACCGGATTGGCCGTGAAATCCATTCCTCCAATTTATACCTGTGGCTGACAGTGGGTTGTATTGGTTTGATGCTGCTGGATGTTGTCACTATGAACTATATTCCTGTGCCCGATTGGGAGTTTGAGATTATCGAGGATTTGGAGACATCGATGAACAATCCTTTTGGAATCATCGCTACTTGCATTCTGGCACCCGTCATGGAGGAGGGTATCTGCCGGGGCGCGATTTTGCGCCGATTGTTGGAGAAACAATGGAAACCATGGGTTGCCATTGTGGTTTCAGCGCTGTTTTTTGCCGTGATGCATTTCAACCTTTCACAGGGTATCGGGGCTTTCACGATGGGTCTTTTCTTGGGCTGGATTTACTATCGTACCCGCAATTTGTGGCCCTGCATCTTCGTGCATGCCCAGAACAACACCCTGTGCACCATCGACTACTGGCTGTTCCCCGAATATGATTTCATCGACGCGCTGTATGTCATGTTGCCGCTGTTGGCCCTGTCCATTGTCTTGATTTACCTGGCGGTGAAGAATATTCGCCCCATGTATTTCCCGTTGCCGCAGCCTGTGCAGCCTGCAGCACCTCTTGGAGAGGCGGTGCCGCCTCCTTTTCCCGGTGAGTATGTCATGCATGACGTCCCCGTCGGGGAACCCCTCGCCGATGATCAGGAAACAGGGATTTCCACCGTAGGGCATGACACTGACCTCTATACCGGGATGCCTGAAGGCGACTTATCCAACGACAACCATATACAAGACTCATAATTTAGTTTTCAACCCAATGGGTGTGATAAGGGTTGAGTGCCGCCATGGTGCCCAATCCTTATTGCTTATGTGCGGCACAGCACAGTGTTTATAAAAACAAGGGCAAGGCGCCTCATCACGGCAGCCTTGCCCTCTCACTAATTACTAATCCCTAATCTCTAATCAATTTTAGCGGCATGCCGCTAAAATTTCATGTACTGGCGGCGGTTGCGGCCCGCGCGGTGGCTCACGTGGATCCAGCGGCAGCCTTTCTCGTCGATGCATTGGTCAACCGGCAGGTCGAGGCGCTTGATCAGGGCGAGCAAGCGACGATTGGCACTTGGGGTGCCGACGGTGATGTCGGCGGCTTCGCCGCGCAGATGCTGGCTGCCAGGTGTGCCGCCCACAGCCTTGTTCAGCGCTGGGCAGCGGTAGCCGCTGTTGACCCGGATGGGTCCTCCCCAGGCTTCGCGCAAGGGGTCCAACACGTTGTCAACGAGTTCGTTGAGCGCTTTGACGGCACTTGCCGGGGGCGTGTTGTAGATGCCCAGTCGCTGTGCTGTTGCCGAGCGCGTCAACTCCTTTAGTGTGAAATACCTCATACCGTGAACACGCGCATGTGGGCCTTGGGATAACGCAGTACCAGACACGAGGCCTCGGTCATCACGAGGGCATCCACGTTACGCACGCCGCTCTTCTTGAGGTTGAGCTGCTCGGTGCTGAAGGGGATGTGGGTGTACTTCTGGATATACTCGGGGTCGATGACGATGCCGCAATTCTCCATGCCCACCTCATCAAACACCTCGCTCAGGAGCACATACAGGCATCCAAACTTGCTGCGCAGCTCGGTGAAGTCGATGCCCCACTTGCTCACGTGCTGGCCTGCCGTGATGACCCTGGTGTAGTCCAGCTTGCTGATGCGGCTGATGAGTTCACTGCCGCCGATGAGGATCTTGCGTTTGCTGCCGGCATTACCAGTGAATGCCTTGCGCATCAATTCCACCATGTCGGATACGGTGAGCTCGGTCGCCGACTCGATGTAGTGCTCCTTGCCGGCCTGATTCCAGATGCCGCCCGTGAAATAGACATACTCCTTCTTGTTGTTATCCCACAGCTGGCGTGCCGTGCCAAAGAGGAAAGACTTCTCCATGCCCAGGCGCATGTCATAGACGGCGGCCTCTTCCTGGTCGCTCATCGTCCAGCCGATTTCCTTGTTGGCCAGGCGCTGCAGGGTGGACTGCTCGACCTGCATCTTAAAGATCTGGCACAGGTTGCGGCTCTTCATGGGCAGGGCCTCGAACTGCGGTGACTGCACGTCCAGTTCGCTAGCGGCGCGTCCCATGCGTACCAGGGTGACGCCGGAGCTCATCTCGGGAATGCAGTTGGGGATGCCGTTCACCGTGGGACCGTTCACCGCCATCACGGTGACACCGTTGTTATCGCGGCTGATGACATAGAGCATCAAGTCCTGATTGTTCTCCCTGCCGTTGACGTCAAAGCCAGGCGTGTTCTGCACCAGAATGGTATCGGTGGGGTCAAAGATGTCGTTGTTGCTCGTCTTGATGACCACAGTGGGCGACGATCCGTCACCGCCCTGCTCGCTGACGGGTTCCACATCCTCGCTCAGCGTGGCAGAAGTGGGCTTGGTGTCCACACTGTAGTAATCGACGACCATGCTGCCGGCATGCTTGCTGCCGGCGTAGCGTGAAATCTGGTCGATGGGGGTGGACATCGGGCGGATTTTGACGATTTGCTGGTCAATCTCGTTGAGCAACAAGTCGGGGGATCCCTCGCGGGTCAGGTCGGTGGTCAACGGACCGTCAACGACGTGTTTGCCGTCCTCGACACCCGCAACGAGCATGCCCACTGCCAGCGTGGCACCCGAGTGCGCCACAGCCGTGCAGGATGCCAGAATGGCGATCAGGATCATTGTGATAACAAAGATGACTAACTTCTTGTGGTTGCGCATCCAGCGCATGGTCTTGATAAAATTGTTGGTTTTCATGGCTTTTGATGAATTCATTAAACATTAAACAATAAACTTTAAACGATAAACTGAATATTAGTCCCAGATGCTGCGGCGGCAATATCGGGGAAAGACGGGAGTGGCATGAGCTTCTTCCTCGTCTTGAGGTTGGGGATGCAGTACCGCTTCGATTTTCTCGTTGCGGCCTCGCAGGTAACCGGCTGCATCGGCGTTCTGCACGTCATCATCGTGGGTGATGCCACGGGCAAGGGCGGAGAGCATTGCGTCGCTGATTTCATTACTGTGGATGCCCTGGGCAAGCTCCGACAGTTGCTGAGCTGTCGCATCATCCAGCCCCATGGCTCGGGCGCGGTCCATCAGGGTAGGGGAGGTGGTCGGCTCCTGGCTCTGGACGGCCTCATCGCTCTGGCGAAAAGGAGGTGGTGTCACTGTGGCGGCATTTGCCACCTGTTGCTGTTCTAGATTCTCTTGTTCATTCATGGTTTTAAGTCTTTAGTTTTTAGTTTTTAGTTTTTAGTAGTTAGTTGTTAGTATAGTCAGGCCTGTTCACTATTAACTCTTCACTATTAACTGTTAACTCTTCACTCTTCACCGTTCCCGTAATCTTGCGGTTGCGTTGGCGCCTGAAGGCCTCAAATGTGTCGAACACATCGCTCAAGGCGATATTCGCGTTCTCGCTCTGCTGCTGATAGATGCTGGCGCTGTCCACTGTGGGGGACTTGCCCTGCAGGGCGCCGCTCACACCGCTGATTTCCTCAAACAGTCTCATCTGCAACTCAATCATCTGAAAGGTGCTCGAGTTGCTGTTGTTGGCATTGATCTGTTCCGGTTTGGCTTCGCTGTAACGGGGATTGTAGGGCAGCAGGCCGTTGGCGCTCGACCAGCAGCGGCGGGCATCTTCCCACGTCCACCCGTCGGGCAGCGCTGTCTCGGGGAACAGCAGCACACCCTTGGCGCTGCAGCGCATCACCTGGTCCAGCAGCGAGATCATGCGGTTGACATGTTTCTGCGTGTCGATGATGTCCTCGACAACAGCGTGCACCTCGCCATCGGTGAGCGGGTAAAGCTTGATGACAAACGGGTGGCTGCCATGGGGCCAGGGCGAGTCGTACTCGGTCAGCAGGTCTCCCATGGGACTGAACCAGCGGCAGTGCCACACGGTAGCGATGTCCCAGCGGGCGCTGATATCCGGTCGGTTCCTCAAGCGGTGGGCGGCACTGGCAGGCTCAACAGTGAGGGTGCCCTCACGGCGGTTGTGGCACACCATCACCTCGCGGCTCTCAAGGGTCCACACTTCGATGGCGCGGAATTTGCCATCGCGGGCATGCCAAAAGTCTGACCCTAATTGAGAATCCGCTCCCAAGCGTGTCGTGAAGTCGGTCAGGCGGCTCTCGGCGCCGTCGGTGTACAGGCGCCGCACCCATGATGCTTTGCGCTGGTTGCCTCCAGCGACATAGCGCAGCAGTTGGGCGATGTTCAGGTCGTGAAGCTGCCCGATGAGTTCACAGTCCCATGCACGGGTGTCGTTCATCGTGCCGGCAAAGACTTTGTTGACGTTCACGTTATCGACTCGCACTTGTTCCGGTTCGCCTGGTTCGTGCCGGTTCTCGACGCGCTGGATGCAGCAGCCCGAAATCAGGAATTCTTCCAGAGCGCGGCTGTCGAGTTCGTCCAGCTCGTTAGCTTCTCTTACCGCAGCTGTTGCGATCTTTGAAGCCTCGTTGCCGTCGCCTTTCAGGTACTGGCTGCGGAATCGGCCCACGATGGTCTTGACCAGTTGCCTGATCAGGTTGTTGGTGATGCTCTCACAGCCCAGGCTGGCCATGTGTTCTCCCTC
This sequence comes from uncultured Bacteroidales bacterium, assembly GCA_902772455.1. GTDB lineage: Bacteria > Bacteroidota > Bacteroidia > Bacteroidales > Muribaculaceae > Sodaliphilus. The sequence goes on along the minus strand of CACYAW010000006.1, from coordinate 23,873 downwards.
GGTCATCATCCGGCCCTGATGGTCGCGCACCAAGTCACCCCACTGGTCGCCGTAGGTGAACCGTTTGTTTCGCAGTCGTGCTTGCCGCAGTCCCGCCGCGTTCATCCACGCCTGATAGGCTGCGCGCAGCACCCTAGTGTGTTCTTCGTTGTTCATGGCATTTAAGTTTTAAGTCCTTAGTTTTTAGTCCTTAGTTGTTAGTCTAGATATTCTAGATATTCTAGAGCCTCTAGACGTCCTGTGAGTTAGTTGACGCCGCAAAATTACAAGCACAAAAAGCCGCCTCACCACGTCAAAAAGCAAAAAATAAAGTTTCGGAAATAAACTCCCGAAACTTTATGAAAAAATTGTGAGGCCCTTGAAGGCGGATGCCATCCTGTTTAATCCATAAAATCCGCTGACAGAAACATCTTAGCGTGAGGCAGAACTAGCGGTTAAGTTAGGTGTTGAGGATGATGCCGATGATGAGGTTCACGTCAGCGATGTTGACCTCACCGTCGCTGTTCACATCGCCGGCTGCGTCGTTATTGCCGCTCAGAATCATGAGAATGACGGCGTTGACGTCGGCAATGTTCACCTCGCCGTCGTTATTCACGTCACCCGTTATCAAGGTACTCTCCCGGTACACAAAGCTGATGATGGGCCCATAGGCCGTTGAGTGGCTGTTCCCGTCAAAATCAAGGTAACTGGTCTTGCAACGGGCATAATAAGTCGTTCCGTCGGCCATGAATTTGCCGTCCACCTTGATCTGCTCGGCGGGCAACGTCGATTCATATTGCCCGTTCTTGAGCGTCTCGATGAAACGGCTGCGGCCCCACGTGCTTTCCTTGCTGGATACCTCGATGACATAGGATGTCGCCCACGCCTGAGGTTTGAGCGTGATGTGCTGTCCCTTGTGGAGTTCTCCTCCATCGACGGGAACGGCAAAGCGGGCTGCCGCATGGGCTATCGAGAAGCGCACCACGTTGCTCGTCATGATGAGGTCTCCAGCGGGAAGCTCAACGCGCATGAAATAGGTATTTCCAGGCTCTAACAGGTCATCAGGAATCTGGAGATCGCCGCTATTTGACGTGCTTTTATAGATAATGTTGGAGAACCTGTCGTCTGATGAGATATACAGCGTGGCATCCTCATGGCTGCCGCAGGTGTACCACGTCGCGGTGAGGGGTATGTCAAGTTCCTCGCTGCCGTCGGCCGGCGAAGTGATGGTGAGCAGCATGGGGGTGAACGAGCGCACCTCGCTCACGCCACTATAGCAATTGTCGGCGCACGACTGCACGCGCCAGTATTGCTCCTTGCCATGCGAGAGTTTGTGGAACAGCTGCATGAGGGCTGTGGTGTCGGTGACGCTGACGCGCTCCAGCACGTTGCTGAACTCGGGCGAAGAGGCCAGCTCCACCAGATAACTGCTTGCGCCCTCCACCTTGTGCCAGGTGAAATGGAACGGGGCGTCAATGACAGAGCCGTTTTCCGGGCTGATGAGCACTGGGTTATCGAGATGGTCGAGCTCCACGCTCAGGAAGGCGGGTCCCCACTCGTTACCCACGCGGTCCAGCACGCACACGGCATACTGGTAGCCCTGCTGATACTGGACGGGTATGTCAAACTGCGGCTCATAGGTCATGCCCAGCAAGTAGTCGATCTGACCAGTAAAGGTCGTGGTGTTCATTGTCATGGGGAAGGCATAGACCGAGTAACGCACGTTCTCATAGCCCTGCCACTGCAGCGTGTTGCTCACGCGCTCCAGATTCTGCACTGTTCCGGGATTGTAACCCTGTTTCCACGGCATGGCGGGAGGCAGGGCTGGATGCGTGTACACGGTGTTCTTGAGGTGATGCGCCAGCGAGTAGCTGTTCAGGGCATACAGGTATTTGCACGAGTAGAAGATGGTGCCGGGGTTGCCGTCGACCGATGACGTGCGGTTAAATTCCACCTCGTCGGTCGGCTCCTTGTACTGCACAGCGGTCGAGGAACTTTTCAGGTCAGCAATAAAGGTGGAGATATAGACCTGGCGCTCAAAGTGGGCTGCGATCTTTCCCCACCATTCCGTGATCAGGCCATAGTCGTTGGTGCTGTGCCCAAAGGGCCAATACACCTGTGGCGAGATGTAGTCGATGCTATGCGCCTCGAGCCAGGCCAACGGGTCGCTGAAGATGCCGTTATACTGCCAGTCGCTGCCTGTGGGACACGGTTCCACGCCATGGCTGCCGGCCACTGCCGAACTCGATGCGGCCACACCGGCGGGAGATATGCCGTACCGCACATCGGGGCGCGTCTCCTGAATCATGTCATACACGGCCTGGACCATGCGGTTCACGTTATCGCGGCGCCAGTCGCCAAACGACATCGGCGTGCCGGATTCCTGCCACTCGACATAGTCCTCGGCGCTGGCATCGGCGGGAATGCCGCTGGGATAGAAGTAGTCGTCATACAGGATGCCGTCCACGTCATAGTTGGTGATGATCTCCTTGCACACGGCCACAATGCGGTCAATCGTGCGTTGCTGGCCCGGGTCCAGAATCACGGTAGTGCCATATGTCAGCAGCCAGCCGTCTTCCTTGAGTTCCTGGTCTTGGGGGGTGTTCCAGTCGGTGCCCGTGCTCCAGCGGTAGGGGTTCACCCACGCGTGACATTCCATGCCGCGCTTGTGGCAACCCTCCACTACATACTGCAAGGGGTCAAAGCCCGGGTCTTGCCCTCGGCGGCCCGTCAGGTAACTCGACCACGGCTCGATGCTTGAGCGGTACATCGCGTCACACATCGAGCGCACCTGGAAGTTCACCGCGTTAAAGTTGTTGACCTGCAACGAGTCGAGCAGCCGGTCCATTTGCTGCATCTGGTTCGTGGCGCCGGCACCCTGCGTCGGCCAGTCAAGGCCCCACACCGTGGCTACCCATGCCGAGCGGAATTCACGCTTGGGAATGCCATAGCCCCAGGCCTGAGTCACCATCACAATGACTATTGCGAAAGCAGTGATAATTCGTTTCATATCCTAAATATTTGTGGTTAATCCTTAAAAAATGTTTTGAATTGACAAAGATAATATAATCCATCGCCACAACAAACAATTGCTCTCCACATTATAAATATTTAACGAAAAACCCCTCTGCTTTCTTACGGCAAAGGGGGCATTAGCGTTATAACAATCAGGTTGTTAATGCTGTCTGTTGTTGTCTTCGTTGTTTGAATGTCTGGTGGGTTACAGGCGGTCGAAGGGGATGCGGGCCAGCAGTTCGCCAAAGCGCTCGGCGCCTTCCTGCAACGGTTTCTCGACCATCTTGCGCATGAAGAAGGGGAGATTCAGCTGCAGCTCGGCGGTGCTCATTGTCGTGGCATCCTCTTGGCGTTGCAGGTTGATGACCATATTGATGGGAACCGGCGATTCCGACGCCTTGTAAACGATGCGTTCGCCCTCGATGCTGTTTTCGTGATCAAGCGATAACGATACCTCACCCATCGGGGATTGGATGGAGATTGAATCCTCGCTGAACTTTACCGTGTCCAGGTGCTGCCGCGCCTGTTCGTCGATTTGGTCGGCATGGGCCTCAATCAGCTGCTGGATGAGCGAGGGATTGGTCAGTTTGCTATATATAGTCGTCGCATCGCATGCGATGGTGTGGGGAGTGCTCTTGAACGATTCCATTGCGGTTACAGTTTACAGTTAATAGTTAACAGTGAATAGTGAAAAGATAACAGTGAATAGTTGACAGTGATGAGTTAACGATAGATAATCTCTCTAATCTCTAATCTCTAATCTCTAATCTCTAAACTCTAGACCCTTCCTTTGAGACAAGGCTCAATGGAACTAATCCACTGCACCAAATCCTGCTGGTGCCCAGTTCTCGGGGTCGCTGTGCCATTGGCTCAGCGTCTCGGCATCGGCATGGGAGATGCTGTCATTGTCCAGAGCAACATCCAGCATCGTCTCAAAGTCGGTGAGGGTGATCATCGGAAGCTTGGCACGCTTGAGCGCTTTGGAAGCCATCGAGAACTGGTAATCATAGATGACCACCACTCCCAGGACAATGCCGCCAGCATCACGCACGGTGTTCAGACACTTCATGCAGTTGTTGCCTGTCGAGAGCTGATCCTCGATGAGGACCACCTTCTGGCCTGGTTTGATGTCGCCCTCGATGAGGTTCTCAAGGCCGTGGTCCTTGGGGGTGGAGCGCACGTACACAAACGGCATCGCCAGCGAGTCGGCCACCAGGGCACCATGGGCAATGGCACCTGTGGCAATGCCGGCAATGACCTCGGCGTCACCAAAGTTCTCCATAATCAGCCTTGCCATCTCCACCTTGATGAGGTTGCGCACCTCGGGATAGGAAAGCGTCATTCTCAGGTCGGTATAGATGGGTGACTGCCATCCGGTAGCCCAAGCAAAGGGGCTGTCGGGCTGCAACTTGATGGCATTGATCTGTATCAGTTTCTGCGCAAGTAAAGTGTCTAATTTTTTCATCGTGGTTGTTAATGGTTGATCAATCGGGCAAACCGTGGGCCAAAAAATCACTTCAATGGCTTGGGTAAAACCGACTTTTTATAAAAGTTGGGCGAAATTAGCAAATAAATTGCAGTTACGATATAAGTTCCATCAAGAAAAAACCAAAAAACTTGTTAACACGGCTCCTAGGCAGCAAATTGTAACAGGTTTTGGTAGCGTTTACATGTTCATCACGATGCGCAAGCCCAAATTGTTGGCTCGCTCCAGAGGATCGTAGCTGCAGCGGCAGGTCACACGGCACGACATGCTGTCCCAGTCCCATCCGCCGCCTCGCACGACATTGGTGTAGCCCGATTCGGGACCCACGGGATTGACTTGTGGAGACCCGTCGTACCAACTGTAGAAATCCTGGCACCACTCGAGCACATTGCCCGACATGTCATAGATTCCCAGCGAATTGGGCGACTTGGTGGCCACGGTGTGCGGCATGCCGTCGGAATTATCGTAATACCACGCCACCTTATCGGCATCATCGCTGCCCGAAAACAGATAATGGATGCCGCCAGCGCCGCCTCGTGCCGCAAACTCCCATTCGGCCTCGGTGGGCATGCGGAACACCTTGCCCGTGAGTTCCGTCAGTTTATCGACAAACTTGCCGCAGTCAAGCAGGTTCACGTTCACCACTGGGCCGTGCAGGTCGCCGTCAAAGGTGGCAATATCGCCCTCGGACACCGCCAGCCATTGCTCCCAGGTCACCTCGGTCTGGCTGATGTAATAGCTTGACAGCGTCACCTTGTGTGCAGGAAACTCGTTGCGGCTGGCATAGCCCGTTTCATCGGGGGTGGCACCCATCATGAACGAGCCGCCCTGGACGGGCACCATCACAAACGTCACGCCATTGACATCGACTGTTACGGGTTCGGCATGAGGTGTCGCGCCCGTGAGCAGCATGTCGATCAGGTCGGAGGCATCAGCGATGTTGACCAGTCCGTCACCGTTCACATCCATTTGCGGGTCGAAATCGGAGGGGGCATTGCTGATGAGCAGGTCAATCAAGGTGGTCACGTCACTAATGGTGACTTTGCCGTCGCCATTCACGTCGCCCTGGCAGGGCGTTGCCGCCGTCGCGGTTAGCGATAAGAAAAGCAGCAGCAAGCATGCGGTCTGGGGAATGTTCAGTAGATTTTTCATCGCTAATTTGTGGAAATAAAGGATTTGTAACTAATTGTGTGACGCAAAAATACAACAAAAACTTCGGATTTCCATCATAATGGGTACAAAATTTCAAAGTATTTGTGTATTTTTGCATCCATGAACAACCAATCACAGATCATGGCAACAGGAAGGACGGGAATAGTGCTCGAGGGTGGAGGCATGCGCGGCATGTACACCTGCGGCATTCTGGATGTGCTCATGGAGAATCACATCTATCTCGACGGCATGGTGGGCGTGTCGGCAGGTATCGCTTTTGGGTGCAACTACAAGTCGCGGCAAGCGGGACGCGCGTTGCGGTATAACGTGCGCTTTGCCCGTGACAAGCGCTACAGCGGCATGAGGTCGCTCTTGAAGACCGGCAACTACTATAATGCCTATTTCGCCTACAAACTGGTGCCTACCCACTACGACGTGTTTGACTATAACGTCTTTGAGGACACACCCATGGAGTGCTATGCGGTCTGCTTCGACGTGAATACCGGTGAGGGCGTCTATCAGCTGCTCGACCATGTGGATGAGGATTTCTTTGAGTGGATTCGGGCTTCGGCATCAATGCCTGTGGTGGCTCAGCCTGTGCAGGTGGGAGGACGGCTGCTGCTGGACGGAGGACTGGCCGACAGCATCCCGCTGGAGTTCATGATGGGCAAGGGATATGACCGCAACGTGGTCATCCTCACCCGCGAGGAAGGCTACCGCAAGACGGCCGAGCACGGCATGTGGCTGATGAAGCCGCTGCTGCGCAAATATCCCAAGGTCATCGAGGCCCTTAAGCATCGCCCCGCCATGTACAACCAGCAACTGCAAGTGGTGCGTGAGCAGGAACGCAAGGGCACAGCCTTTGTCTTCCGCCCGTTGAAGCCGCTCAACGTGAGCCGCACCACACACGATGCCAAAGAAATGAACCGTGTCTATCAGCAGGGCAGGGAGGAGGCGCTGGCACGCCTCGACGAGCTCAAGAAATTCCTTGCAAACAACTCAGGCACCGTCGATGAATAATCCCCGACAACCCCTCACTGTGGCTCAAGCGATGAACCGCGCTGCAGCCCTGTGCTCTCGCAGCGAGCAGGCTCCAGCCGACGTCCGCGAGAAATTGTCGAAGTGGGGTCTCAATGCCGTCGAGGCTCGGCAGGTGCTCGACCAGCTCATCGGCCAGGGCTTCATCGATGAGCAACGGTTTGCTAGGGCCTTCGTCAACGACCGTTTCAATTTCAACGGGTGGGGGAGAGTGAAAATTGCACACCAGTTGCGCCTCAAGGGCATCCCGGGCGAACTCATCGACGCGGCGGTGAACGCCATTGATGAGGAAAAGTACCGGCAACGGCTCATCGAGCTGCTAAGGGCCAAGTGGCGCACCGTGAATGGGCGGGAGCCACGAGCCGCATGGGCGGCGATGATGCGCTTTGCCGCATCGCGCGGATTTGAGGCCGGCATTGCGGGAGAATGTGTCAAACTCGTGACCCGACTCGATGATCAAGACGATTAAACAATGGCTCGGCGCTGCCGCCGACGTGGTGTTGCCACGCGTTTGCCCTGTGTGCGGCAAGGCGCTAGACGATGACGAGCACTGGTTGTGCCGCAAGTGCCTGGCCGACTTGCCGCGCACCCATTACGAGGACGTGGACTTCAATGCCATGGAACAGTTGTTTGCCGGCAAGGTGCCCATCGAGCGGGCCACGGCCTATTTCTTCTATGAAAAAGGTTCCCCCTATGCTGCGATACTCCACGATGTCAAATACCATAGTACTCCTCGCATGGGACAGTGGCTCACGGCACGTGCTGTGCGTGATATGGGCGGCAGCCGTTTCTTTGACGGCATCGACGTGGTGACTGCGGTACCCTTGCACCGCAGTAAACTCGCTCAACGCGGCTATAACCAGAGCGAATACCTGGCTCGTGGCATTGCCGAAGAACTGAATATCCCTTACATCGAATCCTTGAAAGCCGTCCGCCCACACAGCACCCAGACCCATAAAGGCGCCCTGGAACGATGGCAGAACATCCAGGGCAATTATACCCTGAATGAAAAAAACATCGACCATCTGTCAGGTAAACACATTCTACTGGTCGATGATGTGGTGACCACCGGTTCCACTCTAACTGTGTGCTCATCACTGCTCAAGGCGATTCCTGGCGTCACCGTCTCCTTGTTCACTCTTGCCGCCGCCCGCCTTGACTGAGAAACCTCAAGCCCCCTCTCGGCAAACGAAAGATAAAATTCATGCGATTTTGGTGAAAATTTATTGCATTATCGTTTGATATTTGTTAAATTTGTTATATATTTGCGCCATGTGCTTTTTAATGCCCAAAGTGCTTCTGTAGATAACTGAATTATTAACCAAATATATTTGACTTATGAAAAAATTACTTTTCCTCTTGTTGAGTGCGGCAGTTGCCGCAAGTGCTGTTGCCGGAGTGAATTTGCCGGCAAAGCGTGTGGATCAGGACAACTCCCGAGGCATTCCCCTGGTGGACAAGAACGTGAACAAGGATGTGAAGGAGAAACGTCATGCCGTGAACGATAGGATGACGGCATCTCCCGTGAGACAGGCCTTTAACGCAACTGATGACAGCCGGCCCGAGGGAAATCTGAAGCGTTATACTCGTTCAGGCAAAGCCGTGATTCTAACCGACGGTACTTATCAAAGTTTCAATCAGTCCGATACAATGGATATCGTCTATGGATTAGACGGCACCACGGTTTATCTGAAAAACATCCTTTATGGCTCCAATGTGAAATTTGGAGACTATTGGGTGCAGGGGCAGTTAAGTGCCGATGGAACGCAAATCACTGTGCCGATGGGGCAGAGGATCTATCATTCATCATCGCCTGTCATCAATGTTGTGCTGGCATGGGGTAGGTCGTCATACACAGTCCATGGTACATCCTCACGATTCACCTTTGATGTGAATGAGGATGTGACCGAGGCGGTTTACCTGATTGATGGCAATACCATCACCCTGCAGGACTCATTCACGACACTAGGGAGTTCGTATCCCGGTTTTGAGGGCACCGGCCTTGGCTGTATGGGTCGTTCAGGTACCTCAGATCCTGTTTTTGGCGGCTTCTTTGAGTGGAAAACGGTACTCACTTTCGCTTCATTCACGCCACATCTCATCACCGAGATTCCCGAGAGCTGCACAGTACACATGTATAAACGTAATAGTACTTCTATTTATAAATCATACCTTGGTACTCAAATTGATTTTAACGATGGTGTTTTCAAGGTTGCTTTCGACCGCGACAACCAACCTGACGTTTATATTCAGAAGCCATGTGATGTCGGGAACACTTGGGTGAAAGGCAGCTATAATCGTTTCACAAAAATCATCACCATCCCCACCGGCCAGTATTTGAATTGGTCTGAACAATTCCAATTTGGCTTAGTTCTGGTGTGGGGAAACACCTATGTTTATCAGGATAGTGTTGATGATGAGGGTAATCCCCGTTACGACTTGGGCCATGAGGTTAGCCAGAGTGTCAAGGAGATACGGATGAAGGTTGATGGTGATAATCTCTACCTGCTTGGGACCCAAGGTGACTACTACGCCGGTTTTCCCGACAACTATGTTGCTACGAGTATGATGGCTTGTTGGAGTGATAACTTCGATTTCTCCGTTATAGAGTTTTGCAATCATGACGAGTCGGGTGACGATTTGCCCTGGGGCGTGCGCATTAGCACGGACCCTGCAGTACCCGCAAACCCCACCAGCGTCAAGTGGACTGACCGTGGTGATGAGTCGGGCTATAGCAGACTCAATTTCACCCTGCCTGACTACGATATCGATGGTAATCCGATTAATCCCGAATGGTTGAGTTATAGCATCTTCTTGGATGATGATCAACTGTTTACCTTCGATGCCGACACCTATTACATGAACCTTACCGAGGACCTCACCGAGATACCTTACTCGATCTGGGGCAGCGACTATTATGACTTCCACCCATCTTTTGTATACTTCTATCGCACCAATGCCGAGGGCTACGAGCCCCTCCGATATCGTTTATGTCGAGGTGTTTGACAATCCCAACGTCAATACCAATATCGGCGACGTGAACAACGACAATGAGGTCAATATTGCCGACGTGACGGCACTGATCGACTTTCTGCTCAGTCAGGATTCCTCGGGCATCAATATGGATAATGCCGACGTTAATCAGGATCAGGAGGTCAACATTGCCGACGTGACGTCCTTGATTGACAAACTGCTCGCCGGCAACTGACGCTTTTGTGCGTTTGATCTCACTGCTAAAAATTAACGGCGCCTTGCGGGGCGCCGTTAATTTTAGAATTCTTCCTTTTCCTTAGCCAGATTGCGGTAGGCTAATTTGTCTTCCAGGTATTCCTGGGTAGCTATCAGCGTGGGCTTGGGGAGTTTCTCGTAGTACTTCGAGATTTCGATCTGCTCACGGTTTTCGCTGATTTCCTCCAGATTGTCGTTCATCGTGGCAAACTCTTGGAGTTTCTTCTCCAGGTCGGATTTCATTTCGGCAGCGATCTGGTTGGCACGCTTGCTGATGATGCAAACGGTCTCATAGATGTTGCCTGTGGGCTCTGCCATCTCGATGATGTCATGCACGGTGGTAGTGAGTGGAGCGTTTGTCTTCTTGTAATCCATGTCTTACTTGAAATTTATGATATAGTGTTATTGATTTCTTTGAATTCACATCAGTTGCCGTTCACATATTTGTTGGCAATCTTGAAGATATTGTCGGCCTCTTTGCGCATCTTGCTGTCAGGGTAGTCGTTGATGAACGAGTAATACTCGTCGATGACGGTGCGGAATCGTTCGGTCTTCTTCTCCACAACGCTCTCGACGGCCTCGCGGTAGCGGGCCCTGAGCACGAGCATCTCCAGCTCTTCCTTGTACTTGCTGTAAGGATAGGCCTTGATGGCATTGGTGGCTGTAATGACAGCACTCTCATAGTTATTGCCCATATAGTTGCCCAGGTTATAGTACAGGGTAGCGTTCTGTAACTCCTTGAGCACTAGTTTGTCCTGCAACTCAAACACGGCGCTCTGGGCTATCGAGGCCTTTTCGCTCTTGGGGAAGAAGTCCAGGAAGGCCTGCAACTCTTCCATCGCGCGGATGGTCTCGGTCTGGTCGAGCTGGGCATCGGGAGAATCCAGGTAAAATCCGTAGCCGGCATAGAAGCGCGCCAACTCGGCATACTGGCCGCGCGGATAGCGCTGGTAGTATTGCTTGAAGTAGGAACCGGCACTGATGTAGTCCTTGTTCTCGTAGTAGCTCAACCCCAGCAGATACAGCGATTCCTCGGCATGAGGCGTACCGCGGAAAATGGGCACCAGATCGGTCAGAATAGTGTAGGCCTGGGTATAGCGCTTGTTCTCAAACGCACGCTTGGCATAGTCGTACTTGTACTCAAGGTCACTGCTCTTCATCACCTTGTTGTACTCGCCGCAACCTGCCAGCATGCAGGCCAGAGCCATAATTATTGTCAATCTCTTGATCATCAAATCTCGTTTTTGCGCATTTAGCCCGCAAAATTACTCTTTTTTTATAAGATGTACAAATTTGGACCCGAATTACTGATTTATTTCGCAAAATTTAACGCATTATTGAGGAAAGTGGGAGCTCCTTTGCCATGATTCGGGATTTTGTAGTATATTTGTGGATTAAATCAACTTTAAAACCTCAACCGATATGAAAATAGGAGACAAGATTCCCGAGAACCTGGGCGTTGACATGAATGGCAACGAAGTGAAAGCCAGTGACTATGCTGGAAAGAAACTCATCATTTACTTTTACCCGAAGGACAACACTCCGGGCTGCACTGCCGAGGCTTGCAGTTTGGCAACGGGCTATGGCGCGCTGAAGCGTGCCGGCTATGCCCTGTTGGGCGTGAGCAAGGACAGTGCCGCCAGTCACCAGAAGTTTGCCGACAAGTACAGCTTGCCGTTCCCGCTGATTGCCGATGTGGATACGACGCTGAACCAGGCCTTTGGCGTCTGGCGCGAGAAGAAGATGGCGGGACGTACCTACATGGGCACCGTGCGCACCACCTTCATCATCGACGAACAAGGCATCGTCAAGCACATCATCGAGAAAGTCAACACCAAGGACAGCGCCAACCAAATCCTCGAGCTGGGCTTCTGAATAGTCAGGTCAACTGTGCCGTGACTCGGTCACGGCCCCAAATCAAAGAAGAAAGCATGAAAAAGATACTTTTAACACTCGCTATGCTGGTGCTCGCCATGAGTGCCAGCGCATTGACGCTTGAAGACTGTGTGCTGCGCGGCAGCTCTCCACGTGGCATCGGAGCCATGCAGCCCTCCAAGAGCGATGGCCGTTATTTTTACCGCTTGAGCGACGATGGCAACGCCATCAACCGCATCAGCTATGCCAAGGGCGACGAGAGCGTCCTGGTCGATACCCGTGACGAGGTGGTCACCGGCTGGGACGATTTCGAGGTCACCGCCGATGGCGCCTATGTCCTGCTGTGGAACAACTCTCAGGAAATCTACCGCTACAGTTTTAGCGCCGACTACTACGTCTATGACCTCAAGAACAAGACGATGAAGGCCCTGAGCGACGGCGGTGGCGAGGAAATCGCCACCCTCTCGCCCGACGGCAAGCGTGTGGCCTACGTCAAGGACAACAACGTCTATGTGCGCAACCTCATCGACGGCACCACCGTGCAGGTGACGCGCGACGGCGAGAAGAACAAGATCATCTATGGCGTCCCCGACTGGGTCTATCAGGAGGAACTGGGCATGCTCAACACGCTCAACTGGTCGAGCGACAGCCGTTCGCTGGCCTTCCTGCGCTGGGACGAGAGCCAGGTGAAGATGGCCTCGATGGTCATCTATCAGGGCACCTGCAACCCCAAGGACGAGTATGCGCTTTATCCTGGCCGCTACGACTTCAAGTATCCCGTGGCCGGAGAGCAGAACTCTATCGTGACGGTTCACTGCTATGACGTCCTGGACGGCTCGTTCAAGCAGCTCAACGTGCCCCTCGACAAGGAGGATTACGTCTGCCACATCACCTTTAGCCCCGACCCGCAGCGCCTGATGGTGCAGCGCCTGAACCGCCACCAGAACGACTTGCGCATCTATGCCGTCAACCCGCTCACCGACGAGTGCAAGCAGGTCTATCACGAGACCTCGGACACCTGGGTCGATGCCGAGACGAGCCAGCAGGTGCAGTACGAGGACAAATTCTTCGTCATTCCCAGCGAGCGCTCGGGCTACATGCAGCTCTACCAGTATGACCTGGACGGCAACCTCATGCGACAGCTCACCAACGATAACAATAAGATTGTTTCGCAGTTCTACGGCTACGATAAGTCTTCCAAACGTTTCTTCTACCAGGCCTCGTGCGGCCCGCTCAACCGTGTCGTGGAGTGTGTCGATGCCAAGGGCAAGGTGACCCGCCTGGCGCCTTCGACCGTCGATGGCCAGGGCACAGCATCGGCTATCTTTAATGGTGATTTCACCTATTACGTGGGCCGTTACAGCGATGCCAATACACCCGACCAGTACCGCATCTATGACCGCAAGGGCCGTCGCGTGCGCGACCTGCAGCTCAACGAGGAGTATGCCCGCCGCTACACCGCTGTCGATGTCCCCAAGAAGGAGTTCTTCACCATGGAGCACGACGGCTACACGCTCAATGGCTACATGATCAAGCCCGTGGACTTTGACCCGACCAAGAAGTATCCCGTCATCATGGAGCATTACAACGGCCCCGGCTCGCAGGAGGTGCTCAACAAGTGGCGCATGGGATGGGAGCAGTACTTTGCCGCCCAGGGCTATATCGTCTGCGAGGTGGACAGCCGCGGCACGGGCTTCCGTGGTAAGGACTTCGAGTCCATCACCTACCTGAACTTGGGCAAATACGAGACCGAGGATGCCGTGGCAGCTGCCAATTACATGGCCAGCCAGCCCTGGGCCGATGCCGACCACATCGGCATCATGGGATGGAGCTACGGCGGTTTCCAGACGCTCATGGCGATGAGCGAGCCCGGCAGCAACTATGCCTGCGGCGTGAGCATCGCCCCGGTGACAACCTGGCGCTTCTATGACAGCATCTACACCGAGCGTTACATGCGCACACCCCAGGAGAACCCCGAGGGCTACAGCAACTTCCCGCTCAACCGTGCCGAGAACCTCAATGGCCGCGTGCTCATTATGTTCGGCAGCGCTGACGACAACGTGCACATCGTCAACTCGATGCAGTACGTCTCCAAGCTGGTGGACATGAACCGCACCTGCGACATGATGGTCTTCCCCAACATGAACCACAGCATCCGCGACTGCTCCGCCCGCTACGTCGTCTACCAACGCGCCCTCGAATTCTACAACCAATACCTCAAATGAACCCTGAAATAAGAAGACAAGAAGGACAAAAAAGACAATTGTTTTGAATAAATTCTATTGTCCTTCTTGTCTTTCTTGTCTTCACAATTGATATCTGATAGATAATACACATTATTAACGATTGGCAGAATGGATTATAAGGATGTGTTTTTTGTGATAACGGGGCCGACGGCGACGGGCAAGACGGCCCGGGCGGTGCATCTGGCCAAGGCGATTGACGGCGAAATCATCAGCGCCGACTCGCGCCAGATCTACCGCGGCATGGACATCGGCACAGGCAAGGACCTGGCCGAGTATGACGGTGTGCCCTATCACCTCATTGACATCCGCCCCGCGGGCTACCGCTACAGCCTCTATGAGTTCCTTGAGGACTTCGAGCGCGTCTATGACGAGATCCGCCGTCGCGGCAAACCCGTCATCATGTGCGGCGGCACGGGGATGTATGTCGAGACCGTTGTCAAGGGCATCAAGCTGCCGCCCGTGCCCCGCAACGAGCAGCTGCGCGCCGAACTGGCCGGCAAATCGCTCGAGGAATTGACCGCCCTGCTCAAGACCATGAAGACCCTGCGCAACAACAGCGACATCGATACCGTGGCGCGCGCCACACGCGCCATCGAAATCTGCCGTTACTACGAACTGCACCCCGACCTCAAGGCCCTCACCGAGCCTCACCCCATGGAGAACGCCCTGGTCATCGGCGTCGAGGTGGACCGTGACACCCGTCGTGAACGCATCAGCCGTCGCCTGCGTGCCCGTCTGGACGAAGGCATGATCGACGAGGTGCGGCGCCTCATCGACGAAGGCATCGACCCCGAGGACCTGATCTATTACGGCCTCGAATACAAATTCGTCACCCAGCACGTCATCGGCCAGTTAAGTGAAGAGGAGATGTTCCGCCAGCTCGAAATCGCCATCCACCAGTTCGCTAAGCGCCAGATGACCTGGTTCCGCGGCATGGAAAAACGCGGCACTCCCATCCACTGGCTCTCCAGCACCCTCCCCCCCGACGACTTCACCGCCCAGGTCCTCCACCTCGCCTCCACCATGCCAGACAACAAAAACGACAGCTAAAATGCTGCCGTTCAGTTATGTATTGCGAGCCACTGGCTCGTAGAAGAGTGCCGTTCTGGGCGAGGGTCACTCTTGGGCTTGTTCTTCCTTTTTTTGCTGTTTTTTCTTGATGTATTCTTCGCGGGCGTGGCGCAGGCGGCGCTGTCGCTCGGCTTCGAGGCGGCGACGGCGTTTCTCGGCGTCCTCCTGGCGGTATGCAAAATCGTTGTCGGCCATCTTGGTGATTGGTGCATTTCAAATTATTATCATTTGAAACTCTGTATTGTTGGGCATCGTGCTGATTGATTGCGATTTAGTGGCTGTTGACACATTCAATTCAACTTATCTTATGCTCAACTCGTATGCAAATTTCGAGAAAATCCATGGAGTGTGCAAGCATTTTGCCCAAGATTTAGTGAATGAACCACTATTGTGTGTGCATCACGGGGAATGTTTCTTGTCGATCACGGTTGCTTTCTTTGTGTACGATGATAATATATTGTATTTTTATTACTACCTTTGCGCCTTGAATTCTTAACTACACCATTTTAACTAAACCTAATGTATTAATAATCAACATGAAAAGAATTGTTCAATCTATTATCATGTTAGTAGCGGTTTTGGCATTACCCCTGGGAGCTCAAGCATCTGACGGTGTGGCCACTTTGGGTGACGTGAACTGCGACGCTGGTGTCAACATCGGCGATGTGACCGATTTGATTGACCATTTGATGGGTGGAGGCTCAGGCGCCTTTAGTACCGACAATGCCGATGTCAATCGCGATGGCCTGGTCAACATTGGCGATGTGACCGATTTGGTTGATTACCTGTTGGGTGGCACGTGGCCAGATGACGGGTATCAGCCTGTGACCGAGACTTTCACCGTGAACGGTGTGATGTTCACGATGGTAGCCGTCGAGGGCGGCACATTCATGATGGGTGCGACTCCCGAACAGGGCGATGAGCCTTACCATAACTCCCCAGAATTCTATCCCTATCCTCACGAGGTGACGCTGTCGGGTTACAGCATCGGCCAGACCGAGGTGAGCCAGAGTTTATGGAAGGCGGTGATGGGTGTCCATCCGAGTTACTTCAGGGTGCAATCTAACCTGCCTGTTGAAACTGTGTCGTGGCACTCCTGTTATGAATTCATTCTCAGGCTGAATGCCTTGACAGGAAGGCAGTTCCGCTTGCCTACCGAAGCCGAATGGGAGTTTGCTGCCCGTGGCGGCAACCGGAGCCGTGGCTACAAATACAGTGGCAGCAATGACCTTGACGAGTGTGGCTGGTATTGGGGTAATATCCCGACTCATGATAGTGGATACATTACTTCTTATGGCACTCAGCCCATCGCTACCAAGGCACCCAATGAATTGGGCCTGTATGACATGAGCGGCAATGTGTGGGAATGGTGCCAGGATTATGAGGGACGATATACCACCGATCAGGCTACCGAACCAACCGGACCGACTTGGGGTCAAAGTCGCGTGTGCCGTGGCGGCGGCTGGGACGATGCTGCTCCCGACTGCCGTGTGTCATCTCTTATCAGCGGACTGAATGGTAATGATTCTCATGGATTGCGTCTTGTACTTGATGATAATAATAGTACCAAGTTCCGTTTTGCCGAGAGCGTGGTGACTGTAGCAGTTGGTGATAGCAGGTCGGTCGACTTCATCAATGGTTGTGGCAACTATAGGATTGTGAGCGATGATGAGAAACTTGATTGCGAGATCATCGATGGTAAACTTACTGTAACGGGCACTAACGCAGGCACTACTACCGTTCACGTTGTCGACGCAGCCACCGGTGTGACTGCTGTGCTCGCAGTCATCGTTAAGCCCGTTGAGAATTACACGGTCAATGGCGTGACATTCTCGATGGTGGCTGTCGAAGGTGGCTCGTTCTCGTTAGGCCGTAACTGGGAGGCTGGCATTATGCCGTTTGACTGGGAGGCTGCCGACGTTTGGAGGATTGGGGTATCGGATTACTGCATCGGCAAGACCGAGGTGACCCAGGAACTGTGGCAAGCGGTGATGGGCACTAACCCGAGTTATTTCCAAGGCGACCCGAAGCGCCCCGTGGAACAGGTTTCGTGGGACGATTGCCAAGAGTTCATCATCAAGCTGAATAAGATGACGGGTTTGCATTTCCGTCTGCCCACCGAGGCCGAGTGGGAGTATGCTGCCTGTGGAGGTCACCTGAGGCAGGCCACCGCATACAGTGGCGGCAATGACATCAACGAGGTGGCTTGGTATGGGGGCAACGTTCCGTCACAGAGCACTCAACCGGTTGGCACTAAGTCGCCCAACGAGTTGGGAATCCATGACATGAACGGCAATGTGTGGGAATGGTGCCAGGACTGGAGCGACGGTTTCGATCATTACGAGATGTTCAGTAATGCCGGCATGCCTTCAGGCACACACCGTATGCGTCGTGGCGGCTGCTGGTCCAGCACCCAGGAAAACTGCGGTGTGATGGTCTATGCCAGCAGTTGGCCGTCAGAGAAAAACAATCGCCTGGGATTGCGCCTCGTCATTGGGGGAGAAAATAATTATCCCAAGATCTGCCTTTCTGAGGAAGAGGAGTTGACACTTTCGGTAGGTGAGAGCAAATCGGTTGACATCAAATATGGTTGGGGTAAGTATTCCGTCGAAATGCCTGAAGGTATCTCCTGTACGATAAGCGGCGAGAAACTTATTGTTAACGCCATCCGTCCCACTACGGGCACTATTCTGCTATTTAACGATTACACCGGCGAGGCAGCAGAGCTTGACGTTACAGTATATGGTCAAGAGAGCTTTGCGGTCAACGGCGTGGCCTTTGATATGGCCTACGTCTCGGGCGGCGAGTTCACGATGGGCACGATTAATGGTCAAGTCATATATCCCGATAACTTGGGCGACCCACATATAGTTAGACTCACGCCTTACTACATCGGTGTGACTGAGGTGACCCAGGAGCTGTGGAAAGCCGTGATGGGTGACAATCCAAGTTATTTTTCGCCCTCCAACGGCTTTGCCGAAAACCTGCAACGCCCAGTGGAGACGGTGTCTTGGGAAGATTGCCAGGAATTCATTGCCAGATTGAATGAATTGACTGGCCGTCAGTTCTGTCTGCCCACCGAGGCCCAGTGGGAGTATGCCGCTCGTGGTGCAAAAAAGGGCCACGAGTACACTTATGCAGGAAGCAACAATTTCAACGATGTCGCCTGGTGTAAGAATAACATCCCGACACAGGACGATGTTTATGGTACTCAGACAGTGGCCACCAAGGCTCCCAATGAATTGGGCCTGTATGACATGAGCGGCAACGTAATGGAATGGGTACAGGACTGGTATGGCAACTATTCCTGGGGTGATATGCTCAATCCGAGCGGCCCCGGCGAAGGCACTGATCGTGTGAGCCGTGGCGGTTGCTGGTTCGCCGATGCCCAATATTGCAAGGTGGTGTGCCGTGAACACGACATCCCATCAAACAAGAATTTTGTGACCGGGTTACGTCTTGCCCTGAGGACTGATTATTAAGATATACCCTATTCATCCATTGGCGGGACCAAACTGTGATTTAGCTGTTTGGTCCCGCCAACGTGTTGATTGATGATGGTGTTTGAAATATCAGTTTTATTTGATTTTCACCAACTGCTGATTTCGCGATTATAACGAATGAATTGACAAAAGAATAAAAAGCATAATTCGTGTAATTCGTGCTTTATTTATTCTTTGTGGAAGGTGTCGCTGAAAAGGGTGCGGTTCAGGATGCTGCGGCCCAGCGTCAGTTCGTCGGTGTATTCGATCTCGTTGCCGACGCTCACACCGCGTGCCAGGATGGTGATTTTCACGTCAGGGTAGGGGGCCAGGCGGCGGAAGATGTAGAAGTTGGTGGTGTCGCCCTCCATTGTCGCGCTCAGGGCAAGGATGACCTCCTTGATGCCGCCTGACTTGACGCGCTCCTCCAGGCTGTCCACCTCGATGTCTGCCGGGCCGATGCCGTCCATGGGCGAGATGAGGCCGCCCAGCACATGGTAGAGCCCGCGGTGCTGGTGGGTGTTCTCGATGCTCATCACGTCCTTGACGTTCTCGACCACGCAGATGGTGCTGGCGTCACGCGACGGGTTACCGCAGATGGGGCACACCTCGGTCTCACTGATGTTGTGGCACACGCGGCAGTAGCGTATCTCGCGGCGCAGCTTGATGATGGCTTCGCCAAAGTTCACCGCCTCCTGCTCGTCCTGCTTGAGCAGGTGCAGGACCAGCCTGAGCGCCGTCTTGCGCCCGATGCCCGGCAACTTGGCGAACTCGCTGACCGCCGACTCCAGCAACCGTGATGCAAATTCCTGTTCCATGTAATATAATTCCTGTTTTTTGAGTGGACAAAGTTAGTCATTTTGTCACGTTCGGTGGCTGATTTTACATTATTTAATCATAAATATCTTGCTTTTTGCTTGGACAAATGGATGAATCTGAGTACCTTTGCCGTGGTAAAATTTCAAAGATACAACATTAAAAGATTAAATAACATAACATTATGGCATTAACAAATGACAAGTTGGTCATCGTCGGCGCTGCTGGCATGATCGGTTCTAATATGGTACAAACTGCCCTGATGATGGGCTTGACTACTAACATCTGGCCCGAGGGCGTGGCCGAGGAAATGCGCCAGAGCGGTTTCGGTGACGTGAATATCGTCGCTACCACCGACGTCAAGGAAGCCTTTACCGACGCCAAGTATATCATTTCCAGTGGCGGTGCTCCCCGCAAGGATGGTATGACCCGCGAGGACCTGCTGGCAGGTAACTGCAAGATCGCTGAGGAACTGGGTATGAACATCAAGCAATTCTGCCCTGATGTGAAGCACGTTGTCATCATCTTCAACCCTGCCGACTTGACAGGTCTGGTAACCCTGCTGTATAGCGGCTTGAAGCCCGGTCAGGTGACCACCCTCGCTGCTCTCGACACCACTCGTCTGCAGAGCGCGCTGGCCAAGAAGTTTGGTGTGATGCAGAGCGAAATCTCCGGTTGCGCTACCTATGGCGGTCACGGTGAGCAGATGGCAGTGTTCGGCAGCCATGTTGAGATTGCCGGCCGCAAGTTGATCGACATCATTGACACTCCCGAGTTCCCCAGGGAGGAGTGGGAGCAGATGAAGACCGATGTTACCAAGGGTGGCGCCCAGATCATCAAGCTGCGTGGTCGCAGCTCGTTCCAGAGCCCCGCTTACCTGTCGGTAGAGATGATTCGTGCTGCCATGGGTGGTGAGAAATTCCGCTTCCCCGTTGGCACCTACGTTTGCAACGACAAGTACAACCACATCATGATGGCTATGGACACCACGCTCGACGAGAACGGCGCATCCTACAAGGTGCCCCAGGGCATTCCCAGCGAGAACGCCAGACTCGACGCCAGCTACCAGCACCTGTGCAAGATGCGCGACGAGTTGGTTGACCTGGGTATCGTTCCTCCCATCAGCGAGTGGAACAAGATCAACCCCAACCTGTAATCCCGCACAGCCGGCAAATTAACAGTCGGCGAATTTTGCGAATAAAACGAATGGCATTCGCATTCCGGCCAATGGAGTGCGAATGCTCTCTTGTTATAAGACAAGAAAGACAAGTAGGATAATTATTATTTTGTTGATAATTAATGTTTTGCGTTTATTGTCCTTCTTGTTTTCATATCAGAAGGTCTGGGCGGCTTCGCGTCTTGGCGTGAGTCAAACGTGCCGATGCCAAAGCCGTGACTAGTGGCTTAAAACTAAAATCTAAGCTGCTTGCGAAGCAGGCAAATTGATAAATTTCCTTAATTATTTGGGTAATTTCGAAGATTAGTGTACTTTTGTACCGCATTTTGATGACAATACCATGGGCAGTTAGCGCAGTTGGTTCAGAGCATCTGCCTTACAAGCAGAGGGTCGGGGGTTCGAATCCCTCACTGCCCACCATGTAAGAAAAGTAATTGTTTCAATCATTGATAGACCGGCCGAGAGGCCAATAAACATTATAATTGTATTATCACATCATTTATCAAACTCTAACCAAACATTTATAGCGATGGACGAGAATTTGAAAAAACCCAAGAGGCCTAGAATCGGTGAGGCCAATCTTGATGAGAACATGGAGAATGTCCGCTACGAGAAAGTGGAGTACAATGCTCACGAACACAACCCAGGTGAGGAGCCCAATGCTAGCGAGGGGTTCCAGCAAGAAGGCTATCAGCCCCGTCAACAAGGTTATCACAATCAGGGCTATCAGCCCCGTCAGGGTGGTTATCAGCCCCGTCAGGGCGGTTACCAGCGTCAGGGTGGCTACCAGCAGCGTCCCGGTGGCTATCAGCAGCGCCAGGGTGGCTATCAGCCCCGTTATCAGCAGCGCTACCAGCAGCCGCAGGCCGCTGGTGAGCAGGATCCCAATGCCGAGGGTAATGCCGTGAATCCCGAACAGCAGGGCGGCTATCAGCCCCGTCAGGGCGGTTACCAGCCCCGTCAGGGTGGTTACCAGCAGCGCCAGGGTGGCTATCAGCCCCGTCAGGGCGGCTACCAGCAGCGCCAGGGTGGTTACCAGCAGCGCCAGGGCGGCTATCAGCAGCGTCAAGGCGGTTATCAGCAGCGTCAGGGTGGCTATCAGCAGCGTCAGGGCGGTTACCAGCAGCGTCAGGGCGGCTATCAGCAGCGTCCCGGTGGCTATCAGCAGCGTCCCGGCGGCTACCAGCAGCGTCCCAAGCGTCAGGGTCCCAAGCCCCAGATGCGTTTCACGCCCAAGCCCCAGCGCATCATCTACGAGGAGCCTGCTATCGATCCCAACATGGAGGTTCGCCTCAACAAGTTCATGGCCAACGCCGGCATCTGCTCGCGCCGTGTGGCTGATGAATACATCCAGAAGGGTCTTGTCAAGGTCAACGGCAACGTCGTGACTGAACTCGGCATGAAGATTACCCCCAAGGATATCGTGGAATATAACGACCAGGTTGTCACCACCGAGAAGAAGTGCTACATCCTGCTCAATAAACCCAAGGATTGCGTCACCACCAGCGACGACCCCAATGGCCGCAAGACCGTTATGGATCTGGTAAAGGGAGCCTGTGAGGAACGCATCTATCCCGTGGGCCGACTCGACCGCAACACCACCGGTGTGCTCCTGCTCACCAACGACGGTGACCTGGCCGCTAAGCTCGCCCACCCGCAGTATGTCAAGAAGAAAATCTACCAGGTGTGGACCGACAAGCCCATCAGCGAGGAAGACATGCAGCACATTGCCGACGGCGTTGAGCTCGACGACGGTCCCATCCATGCCGATGCAGTGAGCTACGTCTCGCCCACCGACCGCAAGCAGGCCGGTATCGAGATCCACTCGGGTCGCAACCGCGTCGTGCGCCGCATTTTTGAATCGCTGGGCTACCATGTGGTGAAGCTCGACCGCGTTTATTTCGCCGGTCTCACCAAGAAGAACCTGCCCCGCGGCCGCTGGCGCTACCTCACTCAGGAGGAAGTCAACTTCTTGAAGCAGAACTCGTTTGAATAAACACGAACAATAGCTTTTTGATATGAAACAGACTCACGCTAAGGCGCTAAGAAGCTAAGTGTTAATACCTTTGCGACTTAGCGGCTTAGCGAGAGGAGTTTTATTGATGGAGTAAACCTAATAAAAGAATTCTAATAAAGACAATGGCTTTGAAACGTACAAAAATCGTCGATATCTTTGATCCCGCTCTGGTGGGTCAGCAGGTGTGCGTCAAGGGCTGGGTACGCAGCCGCCGTGGTAACAAATTCGTCCAGTTCGTCGCTTTGAACGACGGCTCGACCATCAACAACCTGCAGATTGTCGTTGACCTTGAGAAATTCAGCGAGGAGGAGCTTCGCCCCATCACCACGGGCGCCAGCCTCCACGTCGAGGGACTGCTCGTGCAGTCGCAGGGCAAGGGCCAGACCGTCGAGGTGCAGGCCCAGACCATCGAGGTCTATGGCACTTGTGCCGACGACTATCCCATGCAGAAGAAAGGCCACACGCTGGAGTTCCTGCGCACCAAGGCTCACTTGCGCATGCGCACCAACACCTTCGGCGCCATCTTCCGCATCCGTCACCACCTGGCATTTGCCATCCACAAGTTCTTTAACGATAAGGGCTTCTTCTACCTGCACACCCCGCTCATCACCGCCAGCGACTGCGAGGGTGCCGGCGACATGTTCCAGGTGACCACGCTCGACCTGGGCGACCTGCCCAAGACCGAGGACGGCAAGACCGACTACTCGAAGGACTTCTTCGGCAAATCCACCAGCCTGACCGTGTCCGGTCAGCTCGAGGGTGAGCTGGGCGCAACGGCCCTGGGTGCCATCTACACCTTTGGCCCCACCTTCCGTGCCGAGAACAGCAACACGCCGCGCCACCTGGCCGAGTTCTGGATGATCGAGCCCGAGATGGCCTTCTATGACATCACCGACAACATGGACCTGGCCGAGGAGTTCATCAAGTACTGCGTCAACTACGCGCTGGAGCATTGCCAGGACGACCTGGAGTTCTTGAACAAGATGTATGACAACACCCTCATCGAGCGTCTGCACAGCGTCCTCAAGGAGCCGTTCGTGCGTCTGACCTATACCGAGGGTATCGACATCCTCAAGCAAGCCAAGAAGAAATTTGAATTCCCCGTGGAGTGGGGTGTGGACCTGCAGAGCGAACACGAGCGCTACCTCGTCGAGGAGCACTTCAAGCGCCCCGTCATCCTCACCGACTATCCGCGTGAGATCAAGGCCTTCTACATGAAGCAGAACGAGGACGGCAAGACCGTTCGCGCCATGGACGTGCTCTTCCCCATGATCGGCGAGATCATCGGCGG
>CACYAW010000005.1 GCA_902772455.1 uncultured Bacteroidales bacterium | reverse complement strand
TCATCGCCACGAGGAATCTCATAGATGTCCATGGGGCGCTCCTTGCACAATTCAATCAGCACCTTATTGGGTTTCATGTTGGAAGTGTCAGTCACTGCTTTGATGTGATTAGTGATTTCCTCACGGCTCAAAGTGGTGATGAACATCTTCTCGACGGCAACTGTGCTGTAAGACGAGTTGTAGAACTCGACCCAGCCGTTGCCGCCCGTGCTGTCCTGCTGCACCATCACCTCGTTGATGCGCACGTTGCGGCGTCCTTGGGCGAACGTGGGCAGTGCGAGGATGGCGCAGAGCAGCAATAATGTCAATGCTTTTTTACTCATAACAGTGTGCATTGATGGATTACAGGGGGATATTACCGTGCTTCTTAGCAGGGTTGGTCAACTTCTTGGTGCGAAGTACTTCCAGGGCGCGGATTACGCGGAAACGGGTGTTCCTCGGCTCAATCACGTCATCGATGTAGCCATAGCGGGCTGCATTGTAAGGCGTGCAGAAGAGTTTGTTGTACTCGTCTTCCTTCTCCTGGATGAACTTCTTGCCAGCCTCGAGCAGTTCCTTAGCCTTGGCTTCGTCGCCAGCAGCCTTAGCCTCTTCGGCCTGGGTCTTGAAGTTCTTGCTGTCCTTGGCATAAAGAATCTCGGCAGCACCGGCAGCACCCATCACAGCGATCTCGGCGCTGGGCCAAGCGTAGTTCAGGTCACCACGCAGCTGCTTGCAGCTCATCACGATGTGTGAACCACCGTAGCTCTTGCGCAGGGTAACGGTCACCTTGGGCACAGTTGCCTCGCCATAAGCATAGAGCAACTTGGCACCGTTCATGATAACGGCGTTGTACTCTTGGCCGGTACCGGGCAGGAAGCCAGGCACGTCAACGAGGGTTACCAGAGGAATATTGAAGGCATCGCAGAAACGAACGAAGCGGCCGCCCTTCTTCGAGGCGTTCACGTCGAGCACACCTGCCATGCAGTTGGGCTGGTTGGCAACAACGCCGACAGCCTGACCGTTGAAGCGGGCAAAACCGACGATGATCGAGCACACCTGCCATGCAGTTGGGCTGGTTGGCAACAACGCCGACAGCCTGACCGTTGAAGCGGGCAAAACCGACGATGATGTTCTTGGCGAAATCCTTGTGGACCTCGAGGAACTCACCGTTATCGACGATGGCACTGATGACCTGATACATGTCGTAGGGGTCGTTGGCGCTCTCGGGGATGATGTTGTTCAGGGCGTCCTCCACACGGTCGATGGGATCGGTGCACTCCACGCGGGGAGTCTCCTCCATGTTGTTGCTGGGCATGTAGCTCAACAGCTGACGGATGATGGCGATAGCCTCTTCCTCGGTCTCGGCGGCAAAGTGGGCAACACCGCTCTTGCTGGCATGCACACCTGCACCACCCAGTTGCTCTTGGGTCACGTTCTCGCCGGTCACGGTCTTAACCACCTTGGGGCCAGTCAGGAACATGAAGGAAATACCCTTGGCCATGATGATGAAGTCGGTCAGGGCAGGGGAGTAAACGGCACCACCGGCGCAGGGGCCAAGGATAGCGCTGATTTGGGGAATCACACCCGAGGCGTTGATGTTGCGCTGGAAAATCTCGGCATAGCCAGCCAGGGCGTTAACGCTCTCCTGGATGCGGGCACCACCCGAGTCATTCAGGCCAACGACAGGAGCGCCCTGCTTAATGGCCAGATCCATCACCTTACACATCTTCAATGCCATGGTCTCACCCAGAGAACCGCCAATGACGGTAGCATCCTGAGCAAACACATAAACCAAGCGTCCGCCAACGGTGCCGAAACCGGTAACAACGCCGTCGCCGTCAAAGGTCTTCTTCTCCATGCCGAAGTTGGTGCAGCGGTGCTGAACAAACATGTCCAGTTCCTCAAAGCTGCCCTCGTCAAGGAGCATGTTGATGCGCTCACGGGCAGTGAATTTGCCCTTCTCGTGCTGCTTGGCAATAGCCTTCTCGCCACCGCCCAGGCGTGCTTTCTCGCGACGCTCGATCAGCTCTTGGATCTTATCTAATTGTTTTCCCATGTCGATTTGGATATTACTTGTTGGGATTCTCGCAAAGCTCTAACAGTGCGCCACAAGTGGTCTTGGGATGCAGGAAGGCGATGTTCAGGCCCTCAGCGCCCTTGCGGGGCTGGGCGTCGATGACGCGGCCACCCTTTTCCTGTACCTCGTTCAGTGCGTTCTGAACGCCATCCTCAACGGCAAAAGCAACGTGCTGGATGCCACCACGGCCACCGTTCTTCTCGATGAACTTGGCGATAGCGCTCTCGGGGGCGGTAGCCTCCAACAGCTCAATCTTGGTCTGTCCTACCTGGAAAAAGGCAGTCCTTACCTTTTGGTCAGCAACTTCTTCAATAGCAAAGCACTTGAAGCCCAGCATTTTCTCGTAGAAAGGAATAGCCTCCTCAAGCGAGGTAACGGCGATTCCCACATGTTCGATGTGCGAAATGTTCATAACTTTCTGTTTTTTAGACAATTATTTATATGAAATAGGTTGATTCTCAAAATAACGCACAAAATTACAAAAATATATTTTATATAATGTGGCAAATTGCTGAAAACATTGATTACATTTGCAAAAAAAAGATTTTCGCCATGCTAGTCGCATTCACAATTCTGGCTGCCATTTCGCTGATTATCCTCGTCGTTGCCATCGTGATCATGATGGGACGCGGCGATGATTTCATCGTCGGCTACAACATTGCCTCAACCAAGTCTCGAGACATGTATCGCATCAAGCGTGTGCGCATGATTGTCGGCATCTTGTTGGTGCTCATTGCCATCGCTTTGCCCGTCTTGAGCATCCTGCTGATCATGGGCTATAAGGAAATTGTGATGACGGTGTTTCCGCCCCTTGCGTTTGTCCTTATCGCTGGCACATTCACCGCATCTCATCTGTGGGCCAAAAAGAAGGATAAGGAGAAATAACTTCATTGCCATGGCAGGGAATAGCGATCGGGATTAGCGCATTGCAATGCACAAGGCTTCCATTCATTGACTCAATTCGGCAATTTGTGAAATTTTTACCGCAAAACAGATAATTCTGCGTTGCGGTTTTGCTTGTACTTTTGCACTATCAATTATAATAAACTGTAATACACTATGATTTTCAATTACAACAATCAGCGAGAAGTGGTGGCCCTGCTTGGTGCAGGCAGTATGGGAATGGCAATCGCGGAACGCATTGCGGCTAATAGAATTGTCTTATTGGGTGATATCAGTGAGAAAGCCTTGGCCACAGCACGCGATAAGTTGGAATACAGTGGTTATGAAGTAGAAACAATGCAGGTCGATGCCAGTGACAAAGACAGCATCTATGCCTTCGCACGTCGTGCGGCTGAACTGGGTCCTGTCATGTACTTCATCAATACAGCAGGCGCATCACCTCACCAGGCTAATCCACAGCACATTATCAATCTGGACCTCATCGGCTCAGCCTATGCGCTTGATGCTTTTGGGGACGTGATGGCACGCGGCGGGGCTGGTATTCTCATCTCGAGTATGACGGGTTATATGTTGCCCGAGCCGCTGCCACAGGAGGTGGAGAATGCACTCACCGTGACCGAAAGCGACAAACTGGCTGAATTGCCATGTCTGCAGCCTGAGATGGTGCCTAATAGCTGTGTCGCCTATGTCCTCTCGAAGCGTGCCAATCAGTTGCGGGTCCGCAAGGCTGCTATGGATTGGGGTAAGCGTGGCGCGCGCATCAATACCATCAGCCCGGGCATCGTAGTCACTCCGCTTGCCTATGATGAATTCAACGCAGCGGGTGAAGGCTACCAGAAAATGATAGAGGCTTCGGCTATGCAACGTGTGGGCAATCCTGCCGAGATAGCTGGGGCTGCCACCTTCCTCTTGGGTGACCAGGCCACATTCATCACTGGCATTGATCTGCTCGTTGACGGTGGTATGATTGCTGCCATCAAGACTGGTCATTATCAGGTTGAATTGAGTTAAACTGACGTGAAATATAACCCAAAAAATAAAACGAATATGGAAGGATTTGTAGTAGATCCCAGAAAATCAACTCCTGCTGATTTTGAGCAGGGAATGCGTGACGTGAAACTGGTGTTTGACATCAATCACACAATGCCTTACACCGAGGAATATGACAATCTGGTGAAGGAACTCTTCATTGGGAAAATTGGTGAAGGAAGCCGTGTGCTGCCACCGTTAAACCTGGTGTGTGCTAACCAGGTGACCATTGGCAAAAACGTGATGATTATGGGCGGGTGCCTGATGATGTCTCGTGGTGGCATCACCATCGACGATGACGTGATGATTGCTGCTAACACGCAACTCATTTCCAACAATCATGACCTGCACGAACACGCTCTACTTATCTGCAAGCCAGTGCACATCTGCCGCAATGCCTGGATTGGTGCCGGTGCCACCATCCTGCCTGGCGTCACTGTAGGTGAAAACGCGGTTGTTGCTGCAGGTGCTGTCGTGACTAAAGATGTGGCACCCAATACGATTGTTGGCGGCAATCCCGCTAAATTCATCAAGAACATCGATTAGAGAATGAGGAAGTGTCATAATTCAAGCCTGTATTAATGTTCGTGCTAAGCACGGAGAAATTAAACAAAATAAATTTTCATTTTAATTAATATTTTTGCTTAATTTTTCGGTCGTTAGGCCGATCAATAACCCTGAGGCGAATAATGACACAGCTTCATTTTGCCTAAGCAAAATGGGTTCAATTTATGTAACACGCATTAGCCCTGTAGGGTTCAGATGCGTGTTTACTCTTTAACCGCATTTTAACGCGATAGGCTTATTCTGTGATGGGCTGGCGTCCGGTCTTGGCTGCTATGGCCTGCAGCATGAGGTCGGGTAGGGGCGATGTGGTACCGCATGCCTCTGCGACCTCTTTATACAATATGGCGATGGCTACCGAGCCAAATTCACTGTTAAGTGGCGTCTGTGGCTCACTTTTCAAGTAGTCATTATCGCAATCAAGCATGATCAGGAAAGACTTGGGCAGCGGGTCGAATTCTTGTTCCTTTTCAGTGAGATTCAATCCGTTAACAATATCTAGTTGATTCGATTCGCCGACATTTTTCAGAGATGAAATGAAGAACCTGAGCTCGGCCATTGACAGCTGGGCGGTATTGCTGATATCGCATTTTTTGTTACCGTCGATATAAGTGAAACCGCCCTGGATATAATTCCAGCGGTCGGTTATTTGTTGGATGTTGCTCATAGCTATTGTGATTTGTTTGTCACTTAAGTTTATAGAAATAACCTAATGTGACCATGACGGTCATCGAGTTGGAACTCGAGAAGATGTCGGTCTTGTGGTTGGGAAAGACGTCGGTGAGGCCATAATAGAAACGGCCCTCAAGCAGCACCGAATGTTTTGGATTCAGCTTCAGTTCCATGCCTGCACCGCCACAGATGCCGTAATCAAGTTTGTTTTTCACCTTCATCGTCATCTGCTCGATGCGGCGCGGATTGTTGATGAAATAGTCTATGGTAGCCGCGTCCTGATAGGAAAAATTTGACTTGATGCCGTCGCCAAGCATAACGTTGATCTCCGGACCCAGGTTAAAGAATCCTTTTACCCGCTCACTTCCAAAGAAAATGTGCGTCATGATGGGCAATTCCACATAAGTGAAATTGTGACGGTAACTGTAATCAGAGTCTTCATACTTTTCCTTCCATCCACGCTGCGTCATGTTCAGCTCGGCGATGAGGCCAAAATTCTTCTCCTCAATGTAACGGAACATCACACCGGCTGTCATGCCAGGTGACATCATTTGCTCTACATTGGGATTGAAGTTCACGCGTGATAAAGTCACACCCGCCTTCCCACCAATGGCTATAGTGCCCTCATAGTGGGTTTGGGCCTTTGTCACTAGAGCGACAAGAGCTACAAGACAGATGATGGACAGACGCCTCATTTCACATGGACAGTGATTTGGTGGTCAGTTGAGAAATGCACGATTTCAATAGCCTGGTTGGTATATCCTCTCCAGTTGTCGCCACGCTCCCAACGGAAACTCGTCTGAATGCCTTTGTACATCGGCGTCTCGTCATCAATGATGCCGTCAACACCCAGCGACTTGAGCAGGTACATGCCGGTGTCGTAGCCATAGATGGCCATGTTGGGCACGGCACTCAAGGGCTCACCTTCGAAGTTCTTCTTGTAGGCTGCCTCCAGGTCACGTGTGCGGAATCCCTTGGCATTGAAGAATCGGGTAAACATATAGGTGTCCACATCCTGCAAGTCGGTCTGGTAATCCTTGAGGTAAAGCACATATTCAGGGAAAGCGATCAACGACAAGTCGCAGTCAAAACGGTCGTTCTTGACTTGCTTGAGTGCCTTGATATACCTCTTGATGAGCGTTTTGTCGCCCGACGAAGGGATAAATACATACTTTGATCCGGGATTCATCTGGTTGGAGATGTCGTTATAGGTAAGATCGCCACTGGTGTTGATCGTTGTGGTCGTATATTTCTTGTGGGTAATGTGGTTGCGCATGTGCTCAAACATCTCCTTGTCATTGTCGCTGGCAGAGCTCAGGAAAACCACATTGTAGCCCTTGAACTGCTCATCAAACCACTTCATCACGGTATGCATCATTTCGTTGGTCGGCGTGTTGACTTGATAAACATAGGGATTGTCGAGATAATCCTCATTTTTGGTAGTAAAACAATTCAACACCGGAACGTTGTTGGCCTTACCGAATGCGTTGATCCTGGCCAGCTGCTGAGGCTCACTGGGGGCGATAATCATATTCATGGTCTTGAGCTCGGGCAATGACAGAATGCTGTCAGTAACATTCAGGTTGTGCTGGGTGTCATAGACCTTGAGGTTGATATGCTTGTCGGTGATTTGGCTCACGCTGTCAAGGGCGAGCAGGAAGCCCTTATAATAATCGGTGTAAAGGTATGCCTGTTTGGGAGGCGCGCTCTTGTGAAGCTGGAACGGCAAAATCATAGCGACATTCAATTCATTCTCCAGCCGTTTGGCCACCAAATCGTTATACAAGTCATTGATGATTGGCTCATAGTAGTCACGCAGTTCTTCTACGGGAATTGATGCCATCTCACCGGTAACACTCTCCTTGTAGGGCTTGGGAAGTGTGATGGTTTTGCCTTTCTTTACTTTCTTCAGGTCAGGGTTGGCTGCCTTGAGCTCATTTTCGGTAATGCCGTTTTCAGCAGCAATCGAGGCGTAAGTCTCGCCCCGTTTTACCTCATACTTGTAGTTGCGGCGGCTGGTGCGCTCATAGATAAAAGGAAGAGCTGAATTGGGGACCAGCTTTACCTTAGCGCCAGCTGTGTATTCATTAGGCTTCAAACCGGGGTTAGCAGTGAGTATTCCTTCGATCGTGACATTATACTGCTTGGCAATGGAATAAATGTCCTCACCGGCTTTGATCTCATGAAAAACAGGATCACTGCCTTGGGGCAGCGCAACTTGAGAAGCACCATTGGCATTGCCAAATGCGTTAGCTACTTGTTGATTGGCGTTAACTGATTTCTGTCCTGCGGTGGGTATATTCAGCTTTTGGCCGACTTTCAAGCCTTTCTCAGCATCAGGATTCAAAGCAATGAGATCGTCAATAGTCACACCGTAGCGCTTTGCCAAACCGTACAGGGTTTCGCCCTGTTCAACAACATGTACGTTGGCAGATGGAGCCTTTGCTGTGTTAACTGTCGAGGCATCCTGATTTTCAACAGGGAAGAATAAGGTCATGCCGTTTGTGATACCGTCAGCAGCCTCCGGATTATTCTTAATAATGAAATCCTTGGTGACACCCAGTTTGGCGGCAATATCGTAGATGCTCTCACCGGCACTGGTGTCATAACGGTAAAACTCAACACCGCCAATTTGGGTTTTAGGCAAACTCATCTGTGCTTGGGCCATCAACGCAAATAAGGGCAGTAAAGCTAATGCGATGAAGTGTCTATAATTCATAATCAATAGGTTGTTTTTCTGTACTTAAAGTAATGGTTGAAGCTTTCTGACATTTAAATGCCAGAATGTTCTGCAAATGTAGTCATTTTAACTGAATAGCAGACCAATCAGCTCCAAAAAATCAGAAAAAAACTAATGGGGATTCACCACTCTGTCGCCAATGATGGCAGCCAGTTGATGACGTACTTGGTACAGCTCTTGCAATTGTTCCAACAACTGGGGTAACTGAGCGGCATCGGCATGGGCAATCTGGGCCTTCACGTCGTTGATGTGCATGATCAGCAGGGCGTTTTTCCAATTATAGAGCTGCTCAGGCACCAGATAGACCAACTTGTCGCGTTCCTCGACAATTGTTGCATACTGTGTGTGGATCTTACTCAATTGGGGCAAGTTGTCTGAGGCCAGATCACATGCCAGTTGCCGCACATCATCATCGTCGAGTGAACACAGCACCTTCATCAAGTAGCTGCTGCTGAATTCGGTAAGCTCATTGTTTGCCCTGAGGTTGGCTTTTGCTATTGCTGCCTTCTCCTTTTTTTCCTGGGCATCGATGAGCGAGTTATTGTCCATTTTGTCCAGTTCTTGGCCATCATCAGCATTTTCCATTTCCTCGGCAATATATTGGGGGGTTAGCTCTTTCAGCTGGGTTTTAAACGCTTCGAGATCACGATAATAACTGTCGATATATCGTTTGGATATATCAAAAGTCCGATGATACAACGGGTCGCTGAAGCTCATCTTGTCCAACAGCAACTCATTGTTGATGTGCTCTAGTACTGTGGTAGGGCGCACGCTGCCGTCCTCATATTCGGTATCTGTGAGATAGCACATCCCGTAGTTGACGATTAGCCTGATGATCTCCCGTTCCTGCACATCAATCAGACTGGATGTTCTTGTAGTGCGAGATGGCGAGGATGGGGTAGAGGTATCCGTTGGATTGTCGTCAGGCATTGGTGGGGGTACCTCAAATGAGCCCTCGCCTTGAGGCAACTCTGCCATACGTTGTTCGCGTGCTTGCTGTTGTTGCCGTTCTTTGCGCCATTGCTCAAGGAATTTGTTGCGATACTGCTTGATTTGCCTTAATATGGTTTGCTCGTCCATACCAAAGAGGGTGCTGCACTCCTTGGCATACACCATCCGTGCGATTTCGTCGGGTATGATGGCAATGGATTTGACCACATCGGTGATGGCGGCGGTACGCTTGATGGGGTCGTTTTTGGCATCCTTGAGCACAACACTGGTCTTGAAGTTGATGAAGTCGGCTTCATTTTGCTCGATGTAATCCTCAACTTCGGTATGGCTGTGGGCCCGCACAAACGAGTCGGGATCGTCCTCGGGTGGCAAGGGCAACACCTTGATATTCAAGCCTTCCTTGAGCAACATGTCCACACCGCGGATGGCGGCTTTCACGCCAGCCTCGTCACCGTCAAACATTTCGGTCACATTGGAGGTGAAACGCCTGATGGCATGGATATGTCCCTCGGTGAGTGCTGTGCCGGACGAAGCGATGACATTCTTAAATCCGGCCTGGTGCATCGAAATGACATCGGCGTACCCCTCAACGATAAAGCATTTGTCCTGTTTGCTGATCTCCCTTTTCGCTTGAAACAGACCATAGATGACGTCACGCTTGGAATAAATGACAGACTCCGGCGAGTTGACGTATTTTGCCACGTTTTTGTCTTTCTTGAGCGTTCTGCCACCAAAGGCGATGACCTTGCCGGCGATGTTCATGATGGGAAACATCACACGTCCACGAAATCTATCGTGTCCACCGCCATGGTCACTAGGGATACAAAGGCCGACATCAAAGAGCAGCTGCGGATTAAAACCTTGAGCGACTGCAGCCTTGTAAAAGTCATCGTAACCTTCACTTGAATAACCCAGTCGGAACTCTTTGATAGTTACGTCATTGAATCCACGTTCTTTAAAGTAAGACAAGCCTATATCCTGTCCTGCTTGGGTCTCGTGTAACTGCTTTTCAAAGTAATCACAGGCCCATTCATTAAGCATGAGCATGGCTTCGCGCTCGCTTTGCGCCTGTTTTTCCTCGTCGGTAAGCTCTTTTTCCTGTATCTCGATGTGATATTTGCGGGCCAGGTAGCGCAAAGCTTCGGGATAGCTGAGCTGCTCGTGCTTCATGATAAAATTGACCGCACTGCCTCCCTCGCCACAAGCAAAGCACTTGCAGATGCCTTTGGCTCTGGAAACATAAAATGATGGCCGCCGGTCGTTGTGGAAAGGACACAGTCCAATCCAGTTAGCCCCACGCTTCTTAAGGCTCACGAAATCACTCACCACATCCACGATGTCGGCGGTGTCCAAAATCTGTTGTACTGTATTGTGGTCAATCATTTCGCTTGTTGGGGCTTCTATTGGTCAGTTTTTTGTGGCGAGCAAACAGCGTCAGGAATCAACGCTTGGTCAACAGCCGATACTCCATGCAGCCGCAGTTCCATGGCGTCCTCTTTAAATGCTGTACGGAATTTGAGGACATCTCCATTCATGAGCTGTAAGGAGTGGCGGTAAGTCTCAATCGCTTGCTGGGTTTGCCCTTGGCATAACAGCACATGACCCCGATTGAGCATGTCTTGGGGTGAAGGCTTGTCATCGCGCATAATGCGGTCATAATACTCAATCGCCCTTTCATAGTCATTCAACAAGAAGGAGCACCATGCAATGGGACGCCATGCCCGATGCTTGGCATTAGGCATCAGATCGGCTTTGAAATACTGTTGCAGGGCATCATTTGTTCTGTTCTGTTCTAGCAGGATATGACCGATAGTAAGGGTGAGAGAGACATTTTCGGGATTGATGGCTTCGGCACGGCGATAGTAGTCTAAAGCCTTGTCAAGCTTGCCAACAGCCCGGTAACAGGCAGCCATGTGCCGGATGTTCCAGGCGTCATCCTCATGCAGGAGTTCATACCTTTTATAGTATGTGAGCGCTTGGTCGGGTTTGCCCGCATTCTGGTAGGCAAAACCGATTTTCTGATAGATATGGTCATCGTTCACGTCATCCATGCCTTCGAGGCGTGCAAAACAGTGGATGGCGTCATCATAGAAGCCGTTCTTGAAATACAATGCCCCTAACAGTTCAAGCACATGGGCATCACGGGTGACACTCGATAGCGGCAGGCAGTCGGTCATATCCAAGCCGGCATTGTCCATCACTGGGATGAACTCGCGTCGTCGTGAGAACAGCTTGAAGAAACGGTACAGGTCTTGAATAAAGGCATTGATGATGGCGATGCGTTGCTTTCGGTTGTCGGGCAACTCGGCTTGATGGGCTTCGTGCAGTGCGGCATTCTGTTCCTCTAACTGGGCCGACATCATACTGCGCTGCGAATCGGGCAGGGCTCCCAGTGACAAGCAAAACGAGTATTTGTCACTGTTGCACAGGTAGGGCGCATGCTGCACCACCTCGGCAAGGCCCAATTTGCTCGCACCCAGATTCTCGAGTACGGCCGAGTGGGCCGGATAAAATGGCAGAAACCAGTTACTCAAGGTCTTGAAGAAGGGGAATGTCTTCAGGTGCGAGAAAGTGGCTATAAAAACATCACTGCCCTCGATCTGCATGGCATTAAATTCTTCGATTTTGCGGGTGATTCCCGATTGATCCAGCCAATCTTGCCATTCGGGATTGGCCTCGATGTCACTCAAGTCAATGATTTGGGTGTCCTTATCTCTGAGCTTGTCGATGATGTCGGGGCGCATCTTCATGATGTTCGGAATGAGATCCTCCTTGACGCGGTTTTTCACGTTCTCGGTATTGCGGGAACGCGCCAGCTGTACCTGAATGTTCCACACGTCATGCTTGAATTCGGGAATGTCGAGCATGGCATCGATGCGGGAACTCATCGCTTTGGATAGCGCAGAGCTCCGCTTGTGGGCCAGCATAGTCAACATCGCACATGTCAGGGCCCTGAGTTGTATCTGCGGTTCGTCACTCATCGAGTAAACCTCCAGCAGGATGAGCAACTTTGTCTCGTCATAGAATTTCATCAACCCGACAAACAAAGCGCTGATTAACAGGCAACGGGTATGTATGGGCAGGATATCGCCATTGATGCACAGCTTCAGTGTGCCGGCATCGTCGGCCGACAGCGGGTAAGACGACCAGATCTTGTTGAACAGTTGCGTTTCGAGGGCTTCGGCCTGTTGCAGTCGTGACAAAATGGCATGACTCTCGCTTCTGTCGGCCGTGGCCGACTGAACCAGTGAGAGTTCCTTAAGGGCTTCGCGGTACTGCTCAACGATACTCACCAGCGAATTGCTTCCCAACTCACGGCGTCGCACATAAAACACCTCAGGGCTGGTGCGTTCCAGCAATCCTATGTAGCATTGATCATTCAACGTGTAAAGCTTATGGCGAATGTCGGATAGGATGTCGTCGCGTTGGGGATCCATGACGCCCTGCTCCAGGTACTTGAGCATGAAGGTATAAGACATGCGCAAGCGAACAAGCTCATCGTTCAGGTCGGCACGTCCCAATTCCGTGACAAGCTTTGAGACCCTGTCAAACGCGTCATTAATGACGGCATCATCGATGCAATGTGCTGCCGCCTGATGTATCTTTTCTATTTCTTGTAATGTCATTGGGTGCTTCTAATCTGTGATTGTAAGCTTATAACATAGCAAATACCATGCAAAAGTAACAATAATTACGCTCAGATGCGAATTTTCTCGGCAAATAATGACGATTATAGAAATATTTCCGTAATTTTGCCGCAAATTAATCACAAACAAAAAAAGAAACAGAATCATTATGGTTATTCAACGCATTCAATCGCTTTATCTGCTCATCGCAGTAATATTCATGGTTGTATTTGCATTCTTCCCTGCTTTGTCGTTC
This sequence comes from uncultured Bacteroidales bacterium, assembly GCA_902772455.1. Taxonomy (GTDB): domain Bacteria; phylum Bacteroidota; class Bacteroidia; order Bacteroidales; family Muribaculaceae; genus Sodaliphilus. Next base: position 46,436 of record CACYAW010000005.1, on the reverse strand, counting down.
CAGATGGCCGACAAAACCGTTCTCTACGGTGCTCTCGAGACCGGTAGGGCAGGAAGCATGCACATCGATCCGTTGTTGCTCACGCTTGTCATTCTTACCTCATTACTTGCGCTGATAGACATTTTCTTGTTTAAGAACCTGCAGCGTCAGATGACGGTTTGCTTTGTTGACATCATTATTGGGCTGGCTATGCTTGTGGCGATAGGCATTCAGGCGTTCTACGTTGGCAATCGTGATGGTTGGACGGTTTCATGGCAGTGGTATTTGCTGTTGCCCATTCTGTCTATCGTCTTCTTGATGATGGCTCACAAGGCCATGTCCCGTGACAAGAAAAAACTTAATGATGCCTACCGTTTGCGTTAATGAGCGGTAGAATCGTAACTAGCTAATATTACCCGTCTTAATAACCTCTATTTCGATTCACGATGGTTACAGCAATGGTCATCATCTTTGTAATCGGCTATGTGCTGATTGCATTGGAACACCCGTTACACATGAATAAGGCGACTTTCGCCTTAATCACCTGTAGTATCTTGTGGACGCTTTATGCTATCTTGGGAAACGACCCCGAAATGCATGAAGCCATAGTGACACAGTTGGGTGACGCTTGTGAGATAGTTGTGTTCCTTATCGGTGCCATGACTATTGTGGAGATCATTGACCGTTATGGAGGCTTCTCATTCATTACAGAGCACATCAATGCCAAAAGCAAGAAACACCTGCTGTGGACCTTGTGTTCCTTGTCTTTTATCATGTCGGCTGTGCTGGACAACATGACCACCACCATTATTATGGTGATGATGCTGCGTCGATTGCTCAGCGACCAAAAGGAGCGTTGGCTCTTTGCGGGACTCATTGTTATTGCTGCCAATGCTGGCGGCGCATTCTCGCCCATTGGTGACGTGACGACCATCATGCTGTGGATGGACGAGAAGGTGAGCTCGACGGGCTTGATCATCAATCTGTTGTTGCCCAGCATCGTGGCCATGGTTATTCCCGTGTTCATTGCCCAGTACTTCCTCAAAGAGGGTAGGGTACAGACCGTGACCAGGCTCGTTGACAAGCATCCTGACCTGCATGAGCGGCATCCGCACTTGAGCAAGGCTATGCTCATCATTGGTGTCTCTGGCCTGCTGTTTGTTCCTTTGTTCAAGACTCTTACTGGTCTGCCTCCGTTCATGGGCATTATGATGTCATTAGGCGTCATCTGGGGCGTGACCGAGTTCTGGGTAAAGCACTTCAAGATTGATTCCAAACTGGGTGGCCGTGTATCATCGGCGCTTCACACCATCGACATGCCTACAATCTTGTTCTTCTTGGGTATCCTGATGGCAGTGTCGGCCCTGTCCCAAGCAGGCATTCTGGCAGATCTTGCCCAAGGCATGAACAACAACATCCATGAGCCTGTGTTGATGACCACCATTATTGGCGCTTTGTCGTCTATTGTCGATAACGTGCCCTTGGTTTCGGCTTGCATCAAGATGTTTGAGACCATGGCACCTGCAGGCACTACCGATCCTTATTTGCTCACTTTTGTGGAGGACGGTCTGTTCTGGCATCTGCTTACCTTCTGCGCCGGTGTGGGCGGCTCGTTGCTGATTATCGGCTCGGCGGCAGGCGTGGTAGCGATGGGCATCGAGAAGATACCTTTCTTCTGGTACTTCAAGCGCATTTCATTGCTGGCATTGATTGGTTATTTGGCCGGTGTGGGAATCATCTATTTGGAAAGCCTCTGCCCATTCTTCTTGACTTAGGCTAACTCTAATTATTGAGCAAGAATAACTCACCCCACTTCATCCTATTTCGATGGAGTGGGGTGAGTGTTTAGATGTGGCCGTTCTCACGAGATCTCGCCGCCAGTGTACAACTGATAGTATTTGCCGCGTTGAGCAAGCAACTCCTCGTGTGTGCCGCGTTCGATGATTCGGCCTTTTTCCAACACGATGATGCAATCGCTGTTGCGCACGGTGGACAGGCGGTGCGCGATGACAAATGTCGTGCGTCCTTTCATCAACGAGTCCATGCCCTGCTGCACGAGTTTCTCAGTACGTGTGTCGATGCTGCTGGTGGCCTCGTCAAGGATGAGCACGGGTGGGTCGGCAACCGCAGCGCGGGCAATAGCCAGCAGCTGGCGCTCACCTTGGCTCAAGTTGCCTCCGTCGGCATTGAGAATGGTGTGGTAGCCGTCACTCAAGCGGCGGATAAAACTGTCGGCATTCACAAGTTTAGCGGCCTCGATACACTCCTGGTCGGTCGCTTCTAGTCGGCCATAGCGGATGTTGTCCATCACAGTGCCGGTAAACAGGTGTGTCTCTTGCAGCACCATGCCCAGGCCATGACGCAGGTCACGCTTGCTGATGTCGTTCACGCTGATGCCATCGATGGTGATTTTGCCGTCTTGGATATCATAGAAGCGGTTGATCAGATTGGTGATTGTCGTCTTGCCGGCACCGGTCCCGCCCACAAAGGCGATCTTCTGGTCGGGCATGGCATCGATATCGATGTCAAACAGTACCTGTTTTTCATCATTGTACCCAAAGTCCACATTATTGAATTTAACACCGCCCGATACTTTGACATACCGCGTCTTGCCTCTGTCGGATGGGATTTTCCAAGCCCAGATGCCTGTGTGCTGCGGGTATGGGTGCAACAGGCCGTCTTCACCTCGTTTGGCGTTGACCAGTTTGACATTGCCGGCATCGGGTTCTACTTGTTCGTCAAGAATCTTGAAGATGCGGTCGGCGCCCACCGAGGCGTTCAGCACGCTGTTGATTTGCTGGCTGATGCTGGCGATGGGTCGGGCAAAACTCTTGTTGAGCGTGAGAAATGCCACGAGTGTACCCAATGTCATACCGCTGTGCCCGTTAATGATGAGCGCTGCGCCCAGCACGCCCATGAGCACATAACTCAAGTGCCCCAGGTTTCCGTTCACAGGCATGACAATATTGCCGATGCGGTTGGCATCATAGGTATTACTGCGCAGCTCCTCGTTAATGACCTCAAACTGCTTGATGGCTTTTTCCTCATGACAAAAGACTTTGACGACCTTTTGGCCTGTCATCATCTCCTCGATGAAGCCGTTGACCTCGGCCAGTTTCTGCTGCTGAACACGGAAGTGCTTGCGAGACCGCTTGCCAAGCCATGCCGTTGACCAAGCCATGACCAGTGCCATCACAATAGACAAAATGGTCATGGGCACGCTCATGACGATCATGCTGGCAAACGTGATACCTAATGTGATCAGTGAGTTGAAGGCTTGTGGCAAACTGCCTGAAATCATCTGACGCAGAGTATCGACATCATTGGTGTAGGAAGACATCACATTGCCATGTGAATGTGTGTCAAAGTACTTGATGGGCAACTTCTCCATGTGCTCGAACATGCCCTTGCGCAACTTGAGCATCGTGCCTTGGCTCACGTTGATCATCAGCCTGCTGTGAAGGTAGGAGCACAGGGCGCCGAATATGAGGACGGCACCCAACTTGACAAGGGTCGATGCCAGTGGCCCGTAGTCGGGATTGGCCTGTCCTATCAGCGGGGTGATGTAATCATCAATAAGTGTGCGCGTGAATAGGGTAGAGGCTAGGGTAGTGCAAGCCGTGATGGCGATACACACCGCTACAGCAAGGAACGAGAACTTGTAGTTCTTCATCACAAATTTGAAAAGCCGCCACAGGGTGCTCTTCTTGTTCACACCGGTGGTGTCCACCACGACGTGGCGGTTTCCGGGTCCTCCAGGTCCTCCAGGCATCCTCATGATAGTACCTCCTTTCTGTTGTTTTGCGGTTGATCGAAATCGCCGCCGTCCTCTTCTTGAATTGCGCAAATTTCCTGATAGATTCGGCATGACTTAAGCAGCCGTTCATGGCTGTCAAATCCTGCTATTTTGCCATCGTCCAATACAAGAATCCGGTCACAATCCTTAATGCTGCTAATGCGCTGTGAGATAATCAGTTTTGTCATCTCCGGCAGATTGTCGCGCAAGGCTGCCCTGATGCGGGCATCGGTGGTGTTGTCACATGCGCTCGTGCTGTCGTCAAGCACCATGATCTTGGGATGCTTGAGCAGGGCTCGGGCGATGCACAAGCGTTGTTTTTGGCCGCCCGAAACGTTGGTGCCACCTTGTTCAATGCGGGTGTCATACCCGTCTGGCATGTCCATGATGAATTCGTCGGCACATGCCACTCGGCACGCCTGTCGGCATTGCTCCAGAGTGGCGTTTTCGTCACCCCAGCGCAGGTTGTCGAGAATCGTGCCCGAAAACAGAACGTTTTTCTGCAACACCACCGCAACATTGTTGCGCAGGGTTTCTAAATCATAGGTTTTCACGTCGTTGCCTCCAACAAGCACTTCACCTTTCGATGCATCATATAGGCGGCTCACGAGGTTGATGAGTGAGGATTTTCCACTACCTGTGCCGCCTATGACACCTATGGATTCTCCACTTGCAATGTGCAGGTCGATATCATTCAGGGCATACTCGCCACTGCCTACTTTATAAGCGAAATAGACGTGGTTGAAATCTATGCTTCCATCGGGAATCTCGGTCAATGCATCATCAGGATTGAAGATATCCGGCACTTCGTTAATCACTTGAGCCACACGCTGTCCGCTAGCAAGACTTTGAGTAATGGTTACAAAAATCATGCTGAGCATCATCAACGACATCAAGATCGTCATCACATAGGTGAACAACGATGTGAGCTGGCCCGTGGTGAGGCTACCGCCCACAACAAATTGTGCGCCGAACCACGAGATGGCGATAATGCAGCCATAAACCACCATGTTCATTACGGGGCCATTGAGGGCCATCAGGCTCTCGGCTTTCACGTTGAGGTCATACAAGCGTTTAGTGGCTTTCCAGAATTTGCTGTTCTCATGATCCTCCCGCACAAAGGCTTTGACGACACGGATGCCAGAGACGTTTTCCTGTACGACACTGTTGAGAACATCATACTGCTTGAATACCAGCGCAAACATCTTTGACACTTTGGTGATAATCAGCGCTAAAATCACACCCAGGACAACACTGGCAATAATGAAGATGAGACTCAATTGAGGGCTGATGACAAAGCACATCACGATACTGGACAACAGGTTGAATGGGGCACGGACCGAGGTGCGGATGATTTGCTGATAGGCGTTCTGCAGGTTGGTTACGTCGGTTGTCATGCGGGTGACAAGTCCCGATGTGCTGTACTTGTCAATGTCACTGAAGGCAAACCGCTGGATGTTCTTGTACATGGCATCACGCAGGTTACACGCAAAACCTGATGAAGCATAGGACGCGTATTTCCCGGCCAAAATCGCTGCCATCATGCTGAAGAAAGCCATCACCAGCATAATAACACCATATTTATATACGCTAGGCATATGGCCTGCAGTGATGCCGTTGTCGATGAGTTTGGCTGTGACAAACGGAATGAGAACGTCAAGCACTACTTCCAGCATAATGAAGAGTGGCGTCAATAGTGATGCCGTCTTGTACTGCTTGACGTGTTTAAGCAATGTTTTTAACATTATATGATTCAATTTTGATGATTTTAGAGCAACAAAGATAGCTAACTTTTACGATTATAAGAAGAAATGTGACAAAAAATAAGCAAAAGTGTCTTGAATCAAGCAGAGAAATGAGTCATTTTCCATATCTTAAAAATTTAATTTAAATAATATATATTAAAATATTGAATTTGTGATAATTAGAGAATGAATCTAATGTAAAATATTGAATTTTTGAAGAGCTAAAGTTGATAATTCTCAAATAATGCTTTCAATTTGAGAAATACGATGAAAAAATATATAAATTTTTATTTTAAATAGTATGATTAAAAAGACTAATAATCAGTGATTTGCTTATTAATTGAATTATGAAACCATGTTTTTTGATTTTAGTAATTACTCTAGCAAAGTAATTCTTGCGATTCTAATTGGGTGCATCCATCTTATAGTGCATTCATGACATGGATTCATCATGATTTAGCCGTTTCTAAACTCTCTGAGAATTCAATATTTGATCTTGATTTGATACGTGGCAGGGAAAATCCAGTTTTAATCAACCTGATTAGGACTAAATAATAATAATAGCTGTCTAGTTGCTATAAGGCATGTAGCCGACATAATTTGAGCCTGAATGTCAGTAAGTAGGTGAAGGTTTAAGATTGACGGCTTTAAATCAAGAGTCACTAAGAAGTATCTGTAAATCGCAATAGTAAACGAGAAGCAGGAACCAGATCTTGCCACGATTGCAGTAATCACACGGTCAATAATAGAAATAGAGTAACTCATTATTAGAATATAATCCTCTCTAAAAAAATAAATATTTGTATTATGTAAAATAGATAGTTGAATGGTTCATTGAATACTCCCCTCGCAAAGGAAGAGGGAAAAAATGATAATACGCAAGTAAAGACGGGTACTTATTTCTTTCTTTTGGAGGATTTTGATTTGTAAATCGCTTTTCTCAATCGTTCAGCTATCTCCTGTTCTTCCTCAGCTAAGTCATCAAAACCGATCTTTTCATAAATACTTTGGAGATGCTCATGGGGCTCAGGTCGTTTCTTGCCAGCTTTAGCTGCTCTCTTGTACGCCTTGATGGCTTCAGGGACATCCTTCAACAGTTCCATCAGCTCAGCCATCGTCATGTGTGCACGATAATTATTCTTGTCGATTTCCAGGGCCTTATTCAGTTCTTCTTCGGCTCCTTCGAGTTGGTCAAGCTTCATCAGCAGGATTGCTTTGCCTATCATGGCCTGGATACAATCGGGCATGATTCTAAGTGCCTTGTTGTAATTGGCCAGTGCAGAACGTATTGCAATGTCGTCCAAGCGTTTGCCATAGCGCACACTGCCCTCGCCCACTACCCCACTCTCGTCCATATCCAGAGCCTGGTCTCCCATCGATGCATACTCCATAGCAAGCCCTTGAAGTGTTTTCTTTTGGCTTTCAATCACTTGCTTCAAGCGGTCAATGGTGCGAATCTGTTTCTTGAAGGAGTTTAATTTTCTGGAAATCAACCGCTTGACTGCATCATTTTGCAGTTGGTCGTTAATCTTCATCGCTTCGGCGAAGTAGTTGACGCAATCCTCAAACTCCTGATTGTCAAATGCATGCACTGCGCGACGATAAAGTTGGTTGGCCCGTTCCTGTTCCATCGCCTCGTTGATGATTTGGCGATTGTTGAACTGGCGGCTAAATTCCACCACTGCCATATTGACAATGATATCTCTCTCACTCAGTGGTTTAAGCAGCGTGATGCCTTCTAGGGATGTGCAACGTGACAGCGCTACATAAGTTTGCCCGCCTGTAAATGCTCCGCCGGCAAAGTCAATCACCACTTTATTGAATGTGAGTCCTTGGCTCCTGTGAACGGTCAGTGCCCATGCGGGTTTGAGTGGGATTTGCGAGAAGGAACCCAGGACTTTCTCCTCTACCTTTTTCTCTTTTTCATTATAGGTGTACTGCATGTTTTCCCAAACCTCGGGTTCGACAGCCATCTCTTCACCACTCTCTAGCGCCACATATACCCTAGATTCACTCAATCTGGTCACAATGGCGATGGTGCCGTTACACCAGCGCCCGTCTTTGTCGTTGCGGATAAAGATGACCTGGGCCCCTTCCTTAAGCTCCAGGTGATAGGCTGTCGGGAGACTGTTCTCGGGAAAGTCCCCTTCGATGGCACCTTCATAGACCCGCTCGGGTGTCTTGAGAGCCTTCATGTGTTCATCGTTGATGCTGTCAACGGTATCACGGCGTGTCGCCAAGGTGATGGCAAAATCATCGTTCAACTCCTGGTAATTCGGGGTGCATCGCTGGTTCAGGCGCACCATGTCAGCATTGGTAGCACGGTTAATGCGCACACGGTCCAGCAGGGCGATAAAGTCATTATCACTCTGGCGGTAGATTTTGCGCAGCTCGATAGCCACCAGGTTAATTTGGGCAAACGCCCTTGCGTTGAAGAAAAAGAAATTCCGGTAATACCGCCTGAGGATGTCGCGTGTGTCATGCGTTACCACCGGCTCCAGCTGGAAGATGTCACCCACCAGCAGCAGATGCTTGCCGCCGAAGGGTTCACGCATGTTGCCGGAATATACCCTGAGCACCCTGTCCACAAAGTCGATAATGTCGGCTCTGACCATCGAAATCTCGTCAATGATGATCAGTTCCAATTGCTGGATGAGCTTTACCTTCTCCTTGGTGTACCGCAGCATCTTGCGCATCCTGGCAGGATTGGCGTAGTCCGGGTCATCGGGCACCATGGGCTTGAAGGGGATCTTGAAGAACGAGTGCATCGTCTGTCCGCCCACATTCACGGCAGCGATGCCAGTGGGGGCCAGCACCACAGTTTTCTTGTTGATACTGTCTCGGATGTACTTTAAAAAGGTGCTTTTTCCGGTTCCCGCCTTGCCAGTGAGGAACACCGAGCGGTGGGTATGCTGCAGCACGTCCCAAGCATCTTGGAACTCCGGATTGTCAAGGTCAATATGCTGCAGTTCGTCGGCCACGCGTCACACTCATCATTGGGCAAGTTGACAACTTGCCATACCTGACACTTAGTCGAGTTTGAGGACGGCAAGGAAGGCCTTTTGCGGAACTTGCACGGTGCCGATCTGCTTCATGCGCTTCTTGCCCGCCTTCTGCTTCTCGAGCAGTTTGCGCTTGCGGCTCACGTCACCACCGTAGCACTTGGCGGTCACGTCTTTGCGCACCTGCTTCACCGTCTCGCGGGCCACAATCTTGGCTCCGATGGCGGCCTGGATGGCTATGTCATACTGCTGGCGCGGAATCAGTTCCTTGAGTTTCTCGCACATGCGGCGGCCCAGCGTCACGGCGTTGTCCACGTGGGTCAAGGTGCTCAAGGCGTCCACGGGCTGGCCGTTGAGCAGGATATCCAGCTTGATGAGCTTGGACTCGCGGTAACCGTTGATGAAGTAGTCAAACGAAGCATAGCCCTTGCTGATGCTCTTCAGTTTATCATAGAAGTCGATAACGATCTCACCCAGCGGGATGTCGAAGGTCAGCTCCAGGCGGTTGCCCGAGATGTACTCCTGCTTCACCAGTTCACCGCGCTTGGACAGGCACAGCGTGATGATGGGCCCCATGAACTCGCTCTGGGTGATGATCGAGGCGCGGATGTAGGGCTCCTCGATATGCTCGATGACAGCGATATCTGGCAGGCCGGCGGGGTTATGCACCTCGGTCATGCCACCTTTCTTGTCATACACCTTATAAGACACGTTAGGTACCGTGGTGATGACTTCCATGTTGAACTCGCGGCTCAGGCGCTCCTGCACGATTTCCATGTGCAACAGTCCCAGGAAACCGCAGCGGAAGCCGAAGCCCAAGGCCACCGACGACTCGGGGGTGAACGTCAAGGCGGCGTCATTCAGCTGCAGCTTCTCCAGCGAGGCGCGCAGGTTCTCAAAGTCCTCGGGATCGATTGGATAGACACCGGCAAACACCATCGGCTTCACTTCCTGGAAACCCTCGATGGCCTTTTCGCACGGACGCTGCACGTGGGTAATGGTGTCGCCCACCCTCACCTCGACAGAATTCTTGATGCCCGAGATGATGTAACCCACATTGCCCGTCGAGAGGCGGTCGCACGGCTGCTGGCGCAGCTTGAGTACGCCCAGCTCATCGATATTATACTCCTTGCCGGTATTGACAAACTTCACGAAGTCGCCCTTGGCAATCGAGCCATTCAATATCTTGAAATAGACGATGATGCCACGGAACGAGTTGAACACCGAGTCAAAGATCAATGCCTGCAGCGGTGCCTCGGGGTCGCCCACGGGAGCGGGGATACGGTCCACAATGGCATCAAGGATGGCAGGCACACCTTCGCCCGTGCGGGCACTGCAGCGGATGATGTCGCTCGGGTCGCAGCCCAGCAGTTCAACGATCTCGTCCTCCACCTCGTCGGGATGGGCACTATCCATGTCAATCTTGTTGATGACGGGGATGATTTCCAAACCGTTGTCGATGGCCATGTACAGGTTCGAGATGGTCTGAGCCTGCACGCCCTGGGTGGCGTCCACCACCAGCAAAGCGCCCTCACATGCCGCAATCGAACGTGACACCTCGTAGGAGAAGTCCACGTGTCCCGGAGTGTCAATCAGGTTCAGGGTATATTTCTGGCCATCTTTCACGTAGTCCATCTGGATGGCGTGGCTCTTGATGGTGATGCCGCGCTCACGTTCCAGGTCCATGTCGTCCAGCACCTGTGCCTGCATGTCCTTACCGGCCACCGTGTTGGTGACTTCCAGCAGACGGTCGGCCAATGTACTCTTGCCGTGGTCGATATGCGCCACAATGCAGAAGTTACGTATTGTCTTCATATATGGAATTCCTTTATTTTGGGTGCAAAGTTACAAAAAACTTTCTAGTCCCCAGTCCCTAGTCCCTAGTTTTTCGGGTCATCTACTATGCAATCAGAATATTTGTGCTATATTTGTATTATCTAAATAAAAATGTGGGTGATGAAGTGGTTTAAACATATCCTGTTGTTGTCATGCGTGTTGTTCCTTGCGATTCAACAGGCTAAGGCATACGGTAATTATACCTACGGCGAAGCTGTGGACTTTAAGTCAAACAAGGTTTTTATGAACTTTGGCGTATATGATGATCATCGTAAAAACTCGGAGCCAAAATATCTGTTTACCGTCATCCTGAAATCATCAAAAAAGCACCTCTCCTATCCCAGAAACAGTAAATTGGTCGTTAAGTTCGCCAATGACTCTGTCCTTGAATTTAGGAGTTTTGGTGATGTTATTAAAGAGGTCGAGAGAACATCTGGCGTGGAGAACGCAGTTAACGGGATTGAATACTCGGGACGCATCTATAATCCTTATAATGAAATACCGTGGGCTTCTAATGCCATGCCGGACATACTAATCTACTATACCGGAAGGGATTATCTGATTGAAGACACTGATATGCAGAAACTGCTCATGTGGCCCATCGTGAAAGTAGAGGTAGAACTTGCCGACGGGCTCAAAAAAGACTTTAAAGTCAGTAAAAGACGAGGGAAGAAAGTGTTGAAGGAACTCCAGAATTGCTGGTATAGCCTAAAGTAGTTTTCCCATTCACTCTTGCGCTGTTTTTTGCCTATTTATTTGCTGAACCAGCTAGAATGTGCTACATTTGCAATTAATTGCAGATGTATGGCTTGTTGCGTAAACATATCAAGATGAAAAGATTATTAGCAATATTGATGACGGTGCTGGCTGTGGCTGGAATCAGTCAAGCGGCGACTGTCGATGAGTTGAGGACTCCCGACGTGAAGGGTCTGAACGTGAATGAGCAAGAGATGGAGGCGCTGCGGTTCCTATATGCCTATATGCCGCTGGCCGACGTGACGGACTACCCTATCGAGTTTTATCTGGAGAACGTGCGTGCCACCTTCGAGGCCCGCGAGCAGATGCCCTGGGGCAAGAAAGTGCCTGAATTGATGTTCAAGCACTTTGTGTTACCCTTGCGCGTCAATAACGAGTCGCTAGATATGTCCAGGCCCGTCTTTTTCAAGGAATTGAAAGAGCGTGTGGCCGGCATGAGCATGGAAGAGGCCATCCTGGAAGTGAACCACTGGTGTCATGAGCACGTGACCTATCAGCCCAGCGATTCCCGAACCTTGTCTCCGTTGGCCTGCATGAAAACCGCTATCGGGCGCTGTGGCGAGGAATCGACCTTCACTGTTGCCGCCCTGCGTTCCATCGGCATCCCTGCCCGCCAGGTATATACTCCCCGTTGGGCGCACACCGATGACAACCATGCATGGGTCGAGGCCTGGGCCGATGGCAAATGGCATTTCATGGGCGCTTGTGAGCCCGAGGCTGTGCTTGACCTTGGCTGGTTCAATGCCCCTGCTTCGAGGGCACTGCTGATGCACACACGCGCATTCGGCGACTACAAGGGCCCTGAGGAAGTGATGTCGCGTACCCGCAATTTCACCGAAATCAACCTCATCGGCAACTATGCCGCCACGGCATCGGCTCAGGTGCAGGTGCTTGATAAGACCGGCAGCCCCGTCAAGGGTGCCAAAGTCGAATTCCGCATCTACAACTACGGCGAGTTTTACCCTGCCGCCACCAAATATACCGACGGCAAAGGCAAGACATCGCTCACGGCAGGCAAAGGGGATATGCTTGTGTGGGCCAGCAAGGACGGATGGTATGGCTACAGCAAGGTAACCTTCGGCAAGGATAAGAATGTGGACATCACGCTCAACAAGAGCAATAGCCCGAAAAGCGCGCCGACGTATGAGACATTTGACATTTTTCCCCCTGTGGAAAAAGCTGTCATGCCCAAAGTCACTCCCGAGATGGCCGCTGCCAACAAAGTGCGTTTTGCCCGAGAAGATTCTATCCGCAAGGCTTATGAAGCCTCTTTCCTGAATCGCGACAAAGCGCAAAACCTATGTGCCGCAGGAGCCGATTATTTAGTGAAAGCCCGCGGCAATTGGCAAACGATACTGGACTTCCTGAACAAGCATAGCGACAATATGAGTCGTGCGCTTGGTGTGCTCCAAGGGCTTAACGACAAGGATATGCGTGATGTGCCCTTGACCATTCTTGAAGATGCCTTTAATGCCCGCAGCAGCCAGCTGGCACAACGTGTGGAATATGAGATGATCACCTCGCCCTTCAAATGCGAGTTGCAGGACGCCTTTGATGCCGCAACTGCTGCCCAATTCAAGGCTGATCCCACAAGACTCGTGGCCTGGGTGCGTGACAACATCGCAATTCATCCTGAAGAGAATGCCCTGCACATCGCCCAGACGCCGATGGGCGTGTGGCGCTCTCGTGTGGCCGACGGCCGTGGTCGCAACATCTTCTTTGTGGACCTGGCCCGCTCGCTCGACATCGAGTCCCGCATGGATCCCGTTACCGGCAAGGTGCAATACCGCACCAGTGGTGACTGGCAGGACGTGAATTTTGAGGCCGTAGAACAGCAGAATGCCCAGACGGGTACCCTGAAACTGCGCTACACCCCTACCCCAACCCTCGATGATCCCAAATACTACAATCATTTCACCATTTCGCGCATTCTGGATGACGGTTCAACCCAGTTGTTGAGCTATGACGAGGGCGATTCAGGCCTTGAAGACGGCTCATCCTGGAGCAACACGTTCCAGAATGGCACCACACTGGATGCCGGCACCTATATGCTCACCAGCGGTACCCGCGCCGCCAGTGGCAAGGTACTCGTCGCTAACCGCATTTTCACTGTTAATCCCGGCGAAACCACGACCGTCAACCTGACGATGCGCCAGAGCGATGACATCGTGGCCGTCATCGGCAATTTCAATTCAGAGTCCAAGTTCCGACTGCTGGATCACGACATGAACCCCGTTGGCGCTGATGAGGTGAGCATCCTGTCACAGACGGGGCGCGGCTATTTTATCGTAGGCGTGTTGGGCGTGGGACAGGAGCCCACCAACCATGCCATGCGTGACATTGCCCAGAAGAGCGCCGCCCTTGACAAGTGGGGCCGTCCCATGGTTCTGCTGTTCGAGAATGAAAGCGAGGCTCAGAGGTACCGCCAGGAGAACTTTGGCATCCTGCCCAAGAATGTCATCTACGGCATTGACCGCGACGGCAGCATCCGTCTCCAGATTGCCCGGGAAATGAAACTCCAAAGCGAGACCCAGTTGCCCATGTTCATACTTGCCGACACGTTCAACCGCGTGCTCTTCTGCTCACAGGGCTATACCATCGGCTTGGGCGAACAGCTCACCAAGGTCATCAATAACCTGGAGAAATAACTCTAGAAGCGTTAAAACGAGAGGCAGACCTCAGCAATGCTTGAAGTCTGCCTCTTTTAATGAATTATTGTACCGTATCGATCAGAGCAGAGCGTCGATTTTGGCAGCAAGCGCATCACGGGTAATTGTGCCCACGTGCTTATCCACCATCTTGCCTTCCTTGTCAAAGAACAACAAGGTGGGGATGTTGCGGATACCAAATTCCACGCCCAGGTCAGACTCGTCATCCACATTGTACTTACCGATGATGGCACGGTCCTCATAGGCAGTTGCCAGCTCTTCAACAATGGGGGCGATGCTGCGGCAGGGACCACACCAGGGAGCCCAAAAATCAATCACTACGGGCTTGCCCGATTCCAGTAATTCCTTGTAGTTAGCGTCGTTAATCTCTCTAGCCATTTCTTTTAGTTTTTTAAATAATGATTATTGTTGATTCTCTGATAATTCTATTCTGCAATTACAATGCCAACTGGCATTCTGTCATATTATGGCGTTGACCTTGTATTTCACACCCGCTTCGCGCAACGACTCCATCAAGCGTTTGTCAACGGCGATGGGCTTCCTGGACCGGAGCATGACATAATTGCCGCTAATCTGGTCCTTCATGCGGAAGTACAATTCGCAACGGTTGTCACCTTGAGCGCCCAGATGGGGCTTCAGGAAGTCCACATTGCTCAAGTCATCATCCTTGAGCGAGATGACGAGATTTTTCAACATTTTGCCCTTGAGGTTCTCCAACAGCTCAATGCTTTTGACATTGAAACGCACGTTGTCGCCGTAGCCTTTCTCATAGGCACCCCTCACGACGATGGCCAGGCCCGGCATGCCAAATTTCTGGTAATCCACAAACTTGTTGCCAAAGAGCATGAACTCGAATGAGCCCGAATAGTCCTCGATCTTCAAGATGCCGAATTGACCACCTTTCTTGCCCATGCGGGTCTGGAAATCCACCACCAGGCCACCCATTGTGAGTTCTTTGTCCAATTGACCGGATTTGTTCTTCACCTCGGCCAATGGTGTGTCACAACCATAATTCACCTCTATATAATAGGGGTCGAGAGGATGGGCCGACAGGTACATGCCCACCAGGTCGCGCTCGCGGTTCAGGCGCTCCAGCTGTGACCATGGCTCTGCATTGGGGATAGTCGGGGTGGCTACCTCGATTGCGCCAAACGCCCCAAAGAGGGAATTCTGCATCTCCTGCTGACTGGTTTGATAGCGCTGTCCAAACCTCATCAGCGTCTCACTGAAGGCCTCGTTGCGCGGATTCACCTCAAAGAAGTCTTCGCGCTTGATTTCCTTGAAATCGTCAAAGGCACCCGCCAGTGCCATCGACTCCAGCGCCTTGCGGTTGCAGGCGCCCTGGTTGATGCGCTGCACAAAGTCAAAGATGTCCTTGAAAGGACCGTTCTTGTCTCGTTCCTCGACAATCGAATCGACGCAGCTCACGCCCACGCCCTTGATGCCGGCAAGGCCAAAGCGGATGCGGCCGTCCTTGGTGGCGCTGAAGCTCCTGAAACTCTCGTTGATGTTGGGGCCCAGTACCTCGATGCCCATCGAGCGGCACTCGTCCATATACTTGGAGAGCTTCTCCACATCGTTCAGGTTACTGCTCAGCACGGCAGCCATGTATTCGCTGGGATAATTTGCCTTAAGGTAGGCGGTCTGGTAGGCCACCCAGCTGTAACAGGTCGCATGGGACTTGTTGAAGGCGTAGGATGCGAATTTCTTCCAGTCCTCCCAAATCTTGTTCAGCACCTTCTTGTCATGCCCGTTCTTCTCACCGCCTTGATAGAACAGGGCTTCCAGCTCATTCATCTTCTCGATCTGCTTCTTACCCATCGCCTTGCGCAACGTGTCGCTCTGGCCACGGGTGAAATCTGCCAGCTGGCGTGACAGCAGCATGACCTGCTCCTGATAGACCGTGATGCCATAAGTCTCTTTCAGGTACTTCTCCATGCACGGGATATCATACTCGATGGGCTCCCTGCCATGCTTGCGGTTGATGAACGAGGGGATGTAATCCATGGGGCCCGGTCGATACAGGGCATTCATGGCAATCAGGTCCTCAAAGCAAGTGGGATGCAGCTCGATGAGGTATTTTTGCATACCTGCCGACTCAAACTGGAAGGTGCCCGACGTCTGACCCTTGCAATACAGTTCATAGGTCTTGGGATCGTCGTTGGGAATCTTCTCGATGTCAATGTCGATGCCGTGGTTATACTTGATGTTGGCCAGGGCTTCTTTGATGATGGACAGGTTTTTCAAGCCCAGGAAGTCCATCTTGATCAGTCCTGTGCTCTCGATAACACCACCCTCATACTGTGTGACAATAATGCGCTCGCCATCGCTGTCGGTGGCAGTGCTCACGGGAACCCAGTCAGTGATGTCGTCACGTCCGATAATCACACCGCAGGCGTGTACGCCGGTGCTGCGAATACTGCCCTCGAGTTTCTCGGCATAACGGATGGTCTCTCCCACCCTGGGATCCTCGTTGTCCAGCTCGTGCCTGAATTCAGGGAAGCAGTCCAGACAGTTCTTGACGGTGATTTTGTATTTCTTGCCAGGCTCCTTCTCGGGCATGTCGTTAGGCGTCGAGGGGATGAACTTGGCCAGGCGGTTGCTCTCGGCAACAGACAGATCCTCGACACGGGCGACATCCTTGATGGCACTCTTGGCGGCCATGGAGCCGTAAGTGACGATGTGGGCCACTTTCTCGGCGCCGTATTTCTCAGTCACATAGTTCAGCACCGCCGCTCGTCCGTCATCGTCAAAGTCGGTGTCGATATCGGGCAGTGAGATACGGTCAGGGTTCAGGAAGCGCTCAAACAGCAGGTCATACTTCATCGGGTCAATCTTGGTGATGCCCAGACAGTAAGCCACGGCCGATCCCGCAGCCGAACCACGCCCCGGTCCCACCGAGCAGCCCAGCTTGGGCGCCATGCGGATGTAGTCCTGCACAATGAGGAAGTAACCGGGGAATCCCATGTTCTTGATGGTCTCCAGCTCAAAATCCAGACGCTCACGCTGTTCCTGGGTCAACTCGGGCCACCGCTCTTTAGCGCCTTCATAGACCAGATAGCGCAGATAGTCATCCTCGTTATCAAAGCCGTCGGGCAAGGGGAAATCGGGCAAGATGGGCGCATGGTCAATGCTGTAGATTTCCACCTTGTCCAGAATCTCGTTGGTGTTCTGCAGGGCTTCGGGAACATCGGCAAACACCTCGTTCATCTCCTCCTGCGTCTTGAACCACTCCTGCTTGCTGTAGAGCATCACGTTCTCATCGGTGAGCTTCTTGCCGGTTGAGAGACAAATCAGGCGCTCGTGGGCATCGGCATCTTCCTCGTTGACAAAGTGGGAGTCATTGGTACAGATGAGTTTGATGTCAAGTTCTTTGGCAAACTGAATCAGCGCATCGTTCACGAGGCACTGTTTCTCGTAGGTCTCATGGTTGGCGCGGGCAACCGTTGCCTTGTGGCGCTGCAGCTCCAGGTAATAATCGTCGCCAAACACGCTCTTGAACCATTGGATAGTCTCTCGTGCCTGGTTCATTTGGCCGTTCATGATCAGTTGCGGCACCTCGCCACCCAGGCAGGCCGAGCAGCAGATGATGCCCTCGTGGTATTTCTCCAGCTCGCTGTGGTCGGTGCGGGGATGGGAGTAGAAACCCTCGGTCCAGCCATGAGAGACGATTTTGATGAGGTTCTTATAGCCCTTGAGATTTTTGGCCAGCAGAATCAGGTGGCGTCCGATATCGCGCTTGTCGATGTGCTCATGGCGGTCCTTGTTGGCGACATAGACCTCGCAGCCAAAGATGGGCTTGAACTTCTCGTCATCGCCACGTTTCTTGTTCAGCTTGCCCACATAATCGTGAAACTCCTTGATGCCAAACATGTTGCCATGGTCGGTGATGGCCATGCCACGCATACCGTTGGCTATAGCCTTATCAACCAGCGACTTGACAGGCGCTTGACCGTCAAGAATCGAGTATTGTGAATGTACATGAAGGTGTACAAATGGTATCATTGTTCTCTACTTCAATTTTTGTTACAGATGCGGATTGTAAAATTACTGCTATTTTCCCAATCCCAAAAATAAAGTTATTAACAATGTGAATGACTTTCAATGCATCTTGGTACAACAATAGCCGCCCGACAGGATGCAGGACGGCTATTGCAGGTTTTGTCAGATTTCTCTATACTCTAGACCTCCAGTTATTAAAATGGTAATAGCCACTTTAATAACTGCTGGAATATGGTTTACTTGATGGCAATCTTGTAGCTGTTACCATTCAGGACAACCACATAGATACCTGGCTCCAGCTGATAGCGGCTCACACCCGACTCGACATCCAGCTCATGCACAGTGCCGTTGATGGCTGCCAAGCGCGCAACGCCGTTTTGATGGGCTTGGATGCACAGCGTGCGGCCTTCTGTCCATACGCGGTCGTTGCCGGCTGTCAGGTCATTGATGCCAGTGGTGTTATTCACTCTTGCTGCACAATCTGTCGTATGCCATGCCTTGTCTTGATTGTCGGCAAGCACGACATGGGTCAACTTGATCCAACTGTCGCTGGAGAGCATGGCATCGGCACGAACCGTCAGGGTGATGACAGCACTTCCGTTGCCTGCAAATTGGTGCTTACCCATCGAGTAAGTCATGGCACGGGTTGTTGTGTCGTTCATCATGCCCGTCTTGATCACGCTGCCATCAGCGCTTGTCACATCAACAAGTGTCAATCCAGCGGGCAGCACGATGTCACATTGCAGGGCACTATAGCGAGTGGCATTGTCAAGAGTCACATTCAGCGTCTTCACCTCACCAGGTCTCAATTGAACATCGTCCAGGTGGAGTGCATCATCACAGTTCACATTCATCTTCGCACCACTCGAGTTGCCCAGAATGATTCTGATGATTTCGTTCACGTCAGCGATATTCACCTCTCCATCACTGTTCACGTCAGCACGTGAGATAATGTCCTCATCAGTCCTGGTGCCCAAGATGACGCCAATAACGGCATTTACATCGGCGATATTTACCTCTCCGTCACCATTCACATCTCCTCTCAGTCCATTGCTGATTCGGTAAACGAAAGTGGCAACATCGCTGTCATACAGGTCAGGAGCCGTAGCCATAGCCTTAATGGTCATGGTGCGGTCAATGATGATGGGTGAACCGTCATAAACCTTGCGAGCAGGTGTGTTGTCACACGGACACGAACCGTCAAGGGTGTAGTAGATGGTGGCACCTTCGGTAGAGCAGCGCAGATAAACCGCAGTGCCTTTTTCCACCTCGCTGCCGCTGGCTATCGTGGCCGTGGGGGCGGCAACAGTCATCTGGCTCTCCATCATCACATTGACAAGGGTTGATGCACTCAGGTCATAGCCATCGATGTCATACAGTAAGGATCCCATGCCGGGCAGGTCACCATGAACAGTAATCACCGCCTGGCCGTTGTTGTCGAGCGTGTAGCTCTCGGCATCGGTCGAGAGAATTATCGGTGACATGGTGCGAACGTTCAAGGTCTTGCCTCTTGAGGCCATGGCCGGTTCAACAGTCACTGTCAACTGGCGGCTGTCGCCATAGAGGAGGTTGAGTGTCGAGTCAACGACAATCTTCTCCATCTCGTATTCCACGGGAAGCGTGATCACATAGTCCTCGTTCATCTCCAGGCCAGCATAACTCTTGACGCGCTTGCTTACCTTGAGCGTTGCATACTGATAGAATCTCGAGTTCGAATTGAAGCGCACCTTGGAAGCGAATGTCAAGCCTGTGCCTGGAGCACGTCTAATGGAAGTGATGGCATTAGGATCATCGACTTCGGCATTCAGCAATTCGATAGTGCCTGTAACAGGATTGCCATAATCATTGAGCACGGTAATATTGTCTGTAGTCAAATCCTCAGGCAACATGTACTTGTCAAATTCAAACTCTACAGCCTTGGTGTAGGCACGGGCCTTGATGACCTCAGGCTGACGCATCTGCACCATGCCGATGTTCACATCCAGTTGAGGCGGAGGCACGGGCAACCAGTCACTATAGGTCGTCTCATAGCCGGCCTTCTCATACTTTACTTGCCACATTCCGATAGGCACATCCCAGCGGTAGTAACCATTCTGATCTGTTAACAACGGGTTCTCCTGACCATAATTCTCGGCATCCCACAGCACAACCTCTTCATGCATGTCACCATACATATCCTCAACTGTCTCCTTATAATAACAGGTCGCAGTCACGCCTTCCAAGCGGTTCGAAGGCACACCCTCATAAACGAAACCAGAGGGATCGATGCAGAATGTCATATCAGGACCAGGGTAAGGATTACCAAAATAATCATCGGGTTCTTCTTCACAATCTGAATAACTGGCTGTAATCCATTGACGTATTTCTTTTCTTCGTTCACGTAAGTATCCACCTTCTTCTAGCCAATACTGATTGATATTGGTTCTCGTTTTCTGATTGTCATCAACAGCGGGATTTATTATAGACTCTCCAATTACGTTTGAAAGAAGAGCCATTGAGAAATCTGTTACTCCATGAACTATATTTTCAGCTAATTGCCCACCAATTTTTGTGACATAATTTTTTAATGGACCACTCATTAGACCTCCAGCAAAACTAGTTAAAACACCAACGCCACTTTTCAGTATGCATTTGGTCAATAAATCTTGCTGCTCAAGTGAAACAAGATATAAAAGGTCAGATATAAAATCTTCGTATTCTTCTTGCCACTCATATATTAATTCAAGAGCAAAATCATACATTTCTTGATTCTTAATCTTAAGTTTACCATCTCCACATAATGCATTCAATCTATCTAATAGTTCACTATTGAATTTTTCCATCCACAGCATTTCTTCTTCAATATCTCGATAATAATCATTAATTATCTCCATTCCTTTATGGTACTCCCATATTTCAAGACCAATACTAAATCCAGCTCCAAGAAGGAATGGAACAATCCGTTTGGGGCCAAGATTCCTGTTATAGTCATCGCCACGAAGAATCACTAACTGGAAGGCCATTTGTTCAATGTTATCCCATATTATCGTTGTATATGTAGAATCCTCATTGAAATTAAGCGCAAAGCCAATATCAGTAGAATCATTTTTGATAGAATAATAATCTTGCTGCTGATTACGTTGCTGATACTGCTGAACGGTCTGTTCATAATCAAGAATCTGAAATTCATAATATTCTTGAGTATCATAACCATTCGGTGAAACAGAGAACACATAGCAATCATCAGATTCCGATATCATCTCACATTCTGCATTCATATATGCTGCATCGATTTCACTAATCATATTATCGAAACAATTTGCGAAATCTTCCAGCATGGCATCATTGATATCTTCGTCATCAGTTTTATGTTCATAATCATAATCCACTGCAACATTGACAGGGAGGTCTGCGTCCTGAGCATTGCCAAATTCGCCAGCAGTCACCCAGAGGTCTTTTTGCGCATTATAGGTTGCAGTAAGCGGCCACCAATGATCTTTTGCAGTTCTAACATACAGCATTACATTTGAAACAGCACTATTATTGGTAAAGTCGATAGTATAAGTAAAAGTCCGATGGTTGTCATACATATCGTAGCTATAGTGCTGACTTGGCTGATTCGGATCAAAATAATCTAACGTGATTAAATAAGGGGTTGGACCACGCTGTTCATTATATTGGGTCACTTTAGAAACTAAAATTGCATTCTTGTCATATTCTACAATCTTGCTTTCTGTCTTTAAAAACAAGCCTTGTCTTGAACCATTGTTTATTTCAATTTCAGCCTGAATATGATGATAAGGATGGCTATATGGTTTATACAGATCAACTGATGCAGACCAGTAACCGTCGACACGACATTGTGTTTGGCCAATCAGTACATTTCCATCATAGATTTTAACGGATTGACCATGATATGCAGTCCCATTTACTTGTATCGTCGTATCAGCGGTTAGTGAAACCATATCGATTGACAAACCTCTCGCATTGAATTTCGCATTTCCGATGGGTTGGGTGATTGTCTTGCCGTTTAACTTGAACTTGACAAAAGCACTGGGGGCAAAATTGCCGGCCTCAATAGGGATGGCGCAGAAACGAACGACGTTTGCATTTTCTGCCATCGACATAGGTACGGTAATGCGATTTCCTTGTTGGGTATAGCCACCTGATGATGCGCCTATCAATACCGAATTGTCGATAAACGAACAGGATTCCGGCAGGTCGATGATCAGTTGCACATCGCTGACCTTATCGGCATATTGTTCCTTAAAGTCAACTTGTACCCTAAAGGTCAGGTAGTTGCCGACCACGATATTGGGCTTATTGACCGTAAATGAGGTCGGTGATTCGGTATAGTAGAACTTGCTCTCGTCAAAGAACGGCACTTCGTTGATGGAAACGTCGCTGATAATGCCACTCTCGACTTGCACGTTATGTTTGACATAGTCCTCACCCTCGTTTAATCCTGCATTGTCAAACTGATCCAGATCATAGATGGAGTTAAAGAAGTCGCTCTTGCCCATCGTGATGAGTTTGTAATCGCCATCAGGCAGGTTATCAATGGTCAAGGTGCAGCCAGTATAGTCGGCACCCATGACGAACTTGTTCTCAGCGTCGTAGAGCGAACCTCTTACCTTCGGGTTGATATTCTTCATGAATTTTGCCATAACCTGTCCCCATTCCAAAATGTTGAATGTGGCAGTCGCACGTTGCTCGGCAATGGTAACTGTCGTTTTTACAGGCATGAAAGCATCTTTGCGACTGCTTGCCGTCAATTCCAGCACATCTCCGTCATTGACATCCTCCAGCAGGACAATTTGCGGATACTGAACACTGATGTTCGTGATAACATGGCCCGTGGTTTTGTTATAGACCTCATAGTCCACATTGTTATAATCGTTGTACCAGTTCTGGGTTTCAGCCGTCTCGCCCACGGCATGAGCAGAAGTGTAGGTCAAGTTGACATTGACGACAGCGCCTGTGATGGGCTGGAGCACCACATCAGGTAATGTAATGTTATTGCCTCCGGTCATCAATTCGTCACAATCAAGCGTTTGGCTGATATATCCCTGGGCGGCTATCGTCAACGTCGTGGGAGCGGCCAAGGCATCAAGGTTATAAAGACCTTGATTGTCAGTCGTTGTCGTCAAGGTGTTGGAATTACCACCCGCGAATGACTGGGTAGCCGAAATACTTGCGCCATAGATCGGTTGGTTAGAAGTCGCTTCCTTGACTTTTCCGCTCAGTTTTGCTTGTGCAATGGCCGTCAACTGGCAAACGATAGTATTGCCCCCGTCCTTGACCGTATAGCTCATGTCTGCAGGCAAGGCGTAAGCCGTCGCCAGTTCCTGGGGCAACGTGACACTATAGTTTAGTTTGCGTCCTGCGGGCAGACCAGCAATTTGATTACTCTGTTCAAGCAATTCGCCATTCTCGTCTTTCCAAGTGATTTTTGTTTGTGCCGTAACATCTTGACCGCTGGGCGTTTTTACCTTCAAGGTCACTGTCTGCGGCTTCTTTAATGATGGGAAAGTGACAGCAGCATCCTCTTCACCTACCACAACATCCTCAATCTTGCCGAATTCGTCGCCATATTGATTGGTCAGCACCACATCCCAAACAGTGTTTTTATTAAGATTGGCAAAGGTGTAAGATAGTTTATCATTGATGATGTAGTGTAAGGTTTGGTCACCATCCTTTTGGGTTATCGCCAACTTCATATTGGCATACTTGGCAACATCGATCCCATTAGGAAGATTGACCTTGAGATCAAAAACATTAAACACAGCAACCTCAATTGGATAGTTCTTCCAATAATTGGCATTCTGATATGCTTCTATTGCTGATGGAAACACATAGACTGTCATTGTACTCGGAACGCCATAAAAAGTATAAGAATCAATTGAAGGTGGTGACAGTGGCAAGCAGATAAGTGTTTGGAGATGAGTGCAATTATAGAAGACGTATGAATCGATATGGGTTATTCCTGTGCCCAAAGTCACTTGCATTAACGCGGTACAGCCATAGAATGCAGAGACTCCGATGGAAGTGACAGAATTTGGGATGGTGATTTCAGTTAAGCTAGTCAACCCTTTAGCAAAGTAGCCTGGTATCTTTTTCACATTATCCCCAAAGACAATTCTATCAATCGGACAATCAGTGAAGGGATGGTAGGAAGAATTGAAATCACTACAATTCTCGGCATTGAAATTAACCGTTTTCAGCGCTGTGCAGCCATAGAATGCAGAGACTCCGATGGAAGTGACAGAATTTGGGATGGTGATTTCAGTCAGTCCACTGCAGCCATAGAATGCAGAGACTCCGATGGAAGTGACAGAATTTGGGATGGTGATTTCAGTCAGTCCACTGCAGCCATAGAACGCAGAGCCGCCGATGGATGTGACGGAATTGGGGATTAAAACACTCGTTAAGCCAGTACAGCCAGCGAATGCTGCATAACTGATAACCTTAATATTATTAGGAATTACAGTGTTTTTGCAACCAACTAGTAATGCACTAGTTGACTTCTCAATAATGGCATTGCAATCGTTTCTTGAATCATAATTGAGATTCCCATTTTGAACAGTTATACTTGTGACAGCATTGCACCATGTAAATGAAGCACTTCCAATATGAGTGACTGAGTTGGGGATAGTGACTCTTGTTAGCTGATGACAATTCATGAATGCCTCATCGCAAATCGTATCAACTGTAGCAGGTAATACAAAAGAAGATATTCCGGAATTCATACAGAAACGGTTAGGAATTTTCTTTACTTTGTTTCCTATGCTTACTTGAGTGACATTATCACAGGTCATGTTGCCAGTGTTACCGCAGTCAATAGCATTCCACGTCAAGTTTGTTAAGCCATAACAATAATTAAATGCATCGGGACCGATGGACTCAATCGATTCGGGTATTACCAGATTATTCAAGCTACTGCATCCAGAGAATGCTTCGCCAGAAATTTGTGTCACGCTATTGGGTATCGTGATAGAGGTAATACCAGAATATTGTACAAAGCCTGAGGGTAACATCACAACACCGTCACCGATTGTGACTTGAGTGATATTATAAGTAGCCATGTTGCCATTAGAATAGCAACTCACGGCATTCCATGTCAGTGAACTGATGTTAGTATTTGAAAAAGCGTTTTTCCCAATCTCCTTAACATGAGATGGAACTGTCAATGTAGAAAGACCTGCACAACCCATGAATGCATAACCACCTATTGCGACAAGCGATTCGGGCAATGATACCTGAGTGATTTTAGAATTGGAAACGAAATACTCAGGGAGGACTTCTACAGAGTTGCCTATTGTCACTTGAGTTATATTTCTTGCATCAAGATTACCATTTGATCTGCAATTCTTTGCATTCCAGGTCAAAGAAGTGATCCTATCGCAGTATGCAAAAGCGTTACTGCCAATGGAAACAACGGATTCAGGTATTGTTAACGTCTTGATTTCATCACAATTGTTAAATGCACTTGGCCCAATGTATTCCATACTGCCAGGCAGTGTCAAGGCTGTTAATCCAGAGTTTATAAAAGCCTGTCCAGCAATGGAGGTCACACTGTTAGGGATTGTGACACTAACCAGCCCAGAGCAATTCTTGAATGCACAATAGCCAATTTCAGTTACTTGGTAGGTTTTTCCATCGATATTGACTGTTGATGGAATAGTGACATTCCCGCTATAGCTGTTGTAATTATTATCCTTGAAGGTGACACTGACGGAATTGTCACTTGTGATCATATAGTATATGCCATTAATGACCCTGTCGTAGGCATTATCTAATTCAGATTTTCCGATGATATTCTTGAATGAGTTCCACCAGTTTGTTGTCTGATAAGTGTTCTTGACAAAATTAGGCACATAGAATGATGCTTGATCATAGGTGTCGTTGCTGAAACAGCCTTTATTGGCCATCGCGGGAGGTCCAAACGGTCTGCTTGTTACTGACATCAGGTTATGGCAATTCATAAAAGCGTCACGCCCTATCTCCGTTGTCGAGAATGGAATTTCAATGGCTGTCAATCCCGAGTTGTTAAATGCCATTTGTCCAATTGAGGTGACAGAATTGGGAATAAAGAGATCGGTGAGTAATGAACAGTCTTCAAAACACCTGGTTCCGATAGTTTCCAATGAATTGGGGAGAACAACCTGCTTTAATGATGTACATCCTGTAAAAGCACCGTCGATTTTAGTAATTGAGGATGGAATTACGATACTGTTTAGACTTGAACATCCAAAGAATGTATTCGTCATCGTGTTAATAGAAGATGACAATACTACATTATTTAGACTAGTACAACCATAGAATAGATTATCACCTATGGTGCTTACCGAATTTGCCATCGACACGCTGGTGAGCCCAGTACAGTCCTGGAAAGCAGACCTGCCAATTTTTTGAACGCCATTTGGGATAACTATGCTCTTGAGATTAGAACACCCATAAAAAGCTTGATCGCCTATACTGATAACTGTATTAGGTATTGAAACTGACTGCAGCCCTGCGCAATCGTAAAATGCAGACCCCTCAATTGATGTTACAGTAAATGTGATTTTAAAATTTTCATAGCCAGAATGAACAATGTGAGTAACTGTTTGTGGAATTGTAATAGAACCAGAATAAGGTGAAGCTCCGTTTGATGTCACTGCCACAGTATTATTACTTGTGGTATAGTATGCTATACCTTGGTCAACAAAATAGTCAGCAAACACATGCGGTGCGTTTCCGAATAGCAGTAGCCAAAATAATGCTAATCGAAGGTTAAGTAGAAATTTTCTCATTTTGGTAATTAGTTTTTTGATGGCATTAGTCCTCAGAATACCATAATCAGTAACTTGGAGTTAATTAGTAATAGATAGGAACAAACAATAGAGTGAGGACAACACAGTATAGCTCTAGATGACAATGTTCAACAAATGAGATATACTGATGACAATATTATTCGTTCCACCATGCTTGGGATGTCAGTAATCAATTCTTTCACCAGCTCGGTGCAAAGATACAATAATTATTTTAAATAAGCAACTTAATTGTGATGTTATGCTTGAAAATCCTTTTTATCGTTGTGATGGTGTGAATGTATCAGTAATATTGCAGCGGTTGATTGATCGGACAATTGTTAATAAAAATTAACGGTTCCGCCCCACCTTTTTTGCTTTTAAAAGCCAAGAAAACATGAGGCCTTAACAGTTGCAGAATAGATAGTTAGTCAATAGAATAGATAAAAGACTGTCTATTGCTTTTTGACATGAAGACCTGGATCTAGAGCCCATCATCTCTAATCCTTAAAGTCTTGACCTCAAGTGATTAAAGCGGGTGATGGCTTTATTCACTCGATTTAGAAGTTGAAGTGGAGTTGGATGCGGATGCCGTGGCGGTCGGAGCCGGCGTGGTCGCGGTAGGTCAGGCGCCAGACGTAGTCGATGCGCAGGATGGTGAGGATGTTGTCGAGGCCCACTCCGGCTTCCATGTAGGGCTTGTCGCCCATGGGCTGGCAAGGGGCATCGCTGGGGAACAGGAAGAGGCCGCTTGTAGAGGGAGACGCAGGATTTTGCGTTTTTACTGCATTGGGATTGTTCTTGTCGCTGAGGCTGCCCCAGATGCCTCGCAGGGTCAACACCTCGCGCAGGCGCAGCTTCTTGATGAGCGGCAGGCGGTTCATCAGGATGCCGTTGCCCCAGTAGGTCAGGTCCCACGACAGGGCCTGATCGTTGATGAATTCCATGGGTTTCATCAGGGCGTAACTCTCGGGCTGGATGGTGTAAGAGAGGTTGACGTTGGGCATCAGCAGGTCGGGATAAGCCACTTTGCTCCACACCTTCTCGCCCTTGACGATGACGTCGGCATAGCCGAAGGCCGAGAACCAGAACCGCTTCTGCAAGCCTAATTCGGTCTTGTTCACCTCGTGCAGACTGCCCATGAAGCCCTTGGGCATATAGGTTTGGGTCAAGGTGATGATGGGGGCATCCATGTTGATGGGAATGCGGTAAGACCGCGCCTGATAGAAGGTTTCGCCCGGCGCAAAGCGCAGCTGGAGCGTAAATCCAGCCTGGGTGTAACGCTGTCGTCCAGTGCCGTCGGCATATTGGAAAGGCACATACTGGGTGGCCTCATGGATGTTGTGCTCGATACCCAGGGCGATGGAGAAGTGGTTGTACCATTCGTGGCGATATTCCAAACGGGTCGTGCGCAGGTACTGCATTCTCACGTCCTTGTGGCGACGAAGCGTCAGGAACATGTTGTCGGGGTTGGTATAGAGATAATGCTGCGCGAGTTTGTCCACATCATAGCGGTGCGTGAGCCGCAGGCTGTGGATTGGGAACTCCTGGTCGAGCGATTTCTTGGGCGTGAACGAATATTCCAGCGAACCCATGTACTTGAACTTCTCATCACGCGTACCATAGGCCACATAGCCGCGGGCAAACCAATGGCGGCTCAGGCTCACATTGGTCATGCCACCCAAGCGCAGCCTTACGCCTTCCAGTGAGTTGCCGCTGATGATGGTGTTCAAGGGGCCCACGTCAAACTTGCTGACCCGTGCCGTGGGCACATAGCCGTTGACCATGACAATAATCACCTGCTCAGCCCAATAGAACAGTTTGGAGCCTCGCAGCCGTTTCATCAGGCCCTGCATCGTTGCCGTGGTCGTGCGCAACTCGGCAGGACGGTATTCCTGCCAAAACTCGTCGGGCATGAAATCGGCCCCACTGCCTGTTGCCTGTTCTCCCTTGAAAGTGAACACGCCGCCCTCGGGCCGCTCAAAGTTGTGGTCACGATAGGAGGTCTCGCGCCGGGCAAAAGCCTCGGGCACGCCGGGCATGAGCTTGAAGCTCACCTCGACATCGTCGCGAACCTTGAGGCGTGATCCGTTGGGCGCCCGTTCAAAGTCCTGCACAATGCTCATGCGGTCCACATAGTTCAGGTTGATGTCATGAGGAACGCCCATCGACACGCGTTTGATGAACATCGTGGTGTCCTCGAGCGAAACGTAGAGACGGCCCAGGAAACCGAAAGTCTGAGGCGTGAACGGCACGAAACTCAGCACGGCACAACGCTCACCGTCCACATCGACCGTATCGTTGAGGTAGAACTTGTAGAAATCCACCGCGATGCGTGACAGGGGACTGACAAAACGGTTGGTCAGCAGAGCCACATCATTCTGGAAGATGTCGATTTCGCCCATGAAATCGTCCAATATCTTCTTGATGTTTTCCTGATCGATGCGCTCGTCGATTCCGGCATGGCGGGTGCCCAGAATAATCTGTTTATGGCCCCCGTCACCATAGTAGTCGCGGGCGACGGTCTCCTTGATAGAGATGGGAAGGATGCGCTTGCCTGTGAGCAACGACGTGTCGGCATACTCATCGATCCACGCCTGTTCCTCTGGTTTGCTGATGATATCGTTGAGGTTGCCGAATCCCAACATCATGCGCTCATACTGGGAATAGCCATAGTGCGGATGGCGGCGCGGGTCGTTGTCATCACGACGCTCCCGCAGTTTCTTGATCATCTCCACAGCGGGATTGTTCTTCTTGCTGTATTTTTCCTTTCCCTTGTGGACAACCAGTTCGTCAAGTTCGACACCTGTCGCCACCAGGTCGATGAGTATAACACTCCCCTGCCCCGGCTTGATTTCCACTTCTTTGGGCTTATAGCCCATAGCCGTAACACGCAGTTTAGTGAATTTGGCCCTGGAGTTGACGGTGAAGCCGCCGCGGTCGGTAGCCAGGGTGCCCTCGTTGGTGCCCATGAGCGAGATGGATGCATAAGGGATGCCATCGTGGGATAATGAGTCACGCACCAGGCCCGTGATTTGAGTCACAGGCATCTGTTGACCCATAGCCGTCAATGCCACAAACATGACAGCAAGCAGGCAAGTGATATGTGTTATCAAGCGTCTCATCGTGCGGCAAAGATACTGCTTTTTTACTTTTTTATGTTTGGCTATCGGGCAAATAGTCGTAAATTTGCAGCAAACAACTCAATAATACTTTATTATCAAGATGAAAAAATTCCTGCTTCTCATTGCCGCATGGATGTCGGTTACCGCTATAGGTATGGCCCAAACGCCTCGTGCCGATTATCGAGTCGTTCCGTTGCCTGACGCCATCCACGGCATCAAAAGTGCCGATTTCACCCTAACGCCCCAACGGCTGATCAATTACCCGACCGGGAACCGTGACATGGAGCGCAATGCCCTGTTTTTGAGTCAATACATCGAGGAGATGACGGGGAATCACCTGAGCATTCGCCCCACCCGCAACTCCCGTGACCATGTTGATAACATCACCTTGCTGCTCGATGACAAAATCATCAACCAAGAGGGCTATCGAATCACGGTCACTGCCAAGGGTGTAGAAATCGCAGGCAAGACACCAGCAGGCGTTTTCCAGGGCATTCAGGTGTTGCGCAAATCATTGCCTGTAGGAAATGCGCTCATTGTCCATCTGCCTGCCGCGCAAATCGAAGGCACCCCCCGCTTCGTCTATCGGGGCATGCACCTGGACTGTGTTCGGCATTTCTTCAGCACTGAGGCTGTCAAGCGATACATCGACATTCTGGCCCTGCACGGCATGAACCGCATGCACTGGCACCTGACCGATGACCAGGGTTGGCGCATAGAAATCAAGAAATATCCACGCTTGACCGAAGTGGGCGCATGGCGTGACGGCACCACACTGGGCCACAACTCACCTGTGAACGACGGCATCCGCTACGGCGGCTATTACAGCCAAGAAGAAATCCGCGACATCGTGCAGTATGCTGCCGACCGTTACATCACCATCATCCCTGAGATTGACATGCCGGGGCACATGGTGGCTGCCATGGCTGCTTATCCCGAACTGGGTTGCACAGGCGGCCCCTACGAGGTGTGGCAGCGTTGGGGTGTGACCGACGACATCCTCTGCATGGGCAAAGACAATACCCTGCGGTTTATCGAAGACGTGTTGGCTGAGGTCACTCAACTGTTTCCCGGAGAAATGATCCATATTGGCGGTGACGAGTCGCCTCGTGTGCGTTGGGAGCAGTGCCCCTTGTGCCAGCAGCGCATCAGGGAACTGGGTATCAAGGCCGAAGGCAAACAGAGCGCAGAAGCCCTGTTGCAGGGTTATCTCACCACTCATGTGCAGCAATACTTGAGCAATTATGGCAAGCGCATCATCGGCTGGGACGAACTGCTGGGTTGTAATGTGGATACCACTGCAAGCATCATGTCGTGGCGTGGAGCTGAGCCCGGGGCTCAGGGCGCTCAACTCGGTCATGATGTGGTCATGACACCCGTTGACCCGCTGTATTTCGATTATTATCAAACCAAGAGCACATGGAATGAGCCATTGGCCTTTGGTGGATGCAACACATTGAAAAAAGTATATGATTTTGAGCCGATAGCCGATAATCTCCCTGCTGACAAACGTCACCACATCCTGGGCGCTCAGGCTAATGTATGGACCGAGTATATCACTTGTGAGCCTCAAATCCAATATCAGGTCCTTCCCCGAATGGCCGCACTGGCCGAAGTGTTGTGGCTTGAACCGCAGGAAAAGGATTACCAGGACTTCGTGGAACGATTACCACGACTGACCGAAATCTATAAGCTGTATAACTGGACTTATCGTGCCAAGAGCCTGATTGCCGATGAGGAGAACAAAGACTAATGAGGGCTTGAATGACATAATCATTAATATTTATAGAAAAACAAGTTGGATTTGGGCTTGAGAAAGAAAAATGTGTTAATTTTGCAGGTTGAAACAAAACTATTAACCGACTAATGATATAACTCTAATGGGTAAGAAACTGACTGACCGAGTGACTTGGGTAGGTAAAGTGGACTGGGAATTGAAAACGTTCCATGGCGACGAGTTGTCCACTCATCGTGGCTCAAGTTATAACTCCTACTTGATCCGTGACAAAAAGACGGTCCTCATCGACACTGCTTGGCTGCCTTACAGCCGTGAGTTCATCAAGAACCTGAAGCAGGAAATCGATCTCAACAAGATTGACTACATAGTGATGTGCCACAACGAGATTGACCACAGCGGAGCCCTCGTGGACCTGATGCGCGAAATCCCCGACACGCCCATCTACTGCACCGCCAAGGGTGAAGCCATCATCCGTGGCCATTATCACCAGGATTGGAACTTTGTCAACGTCAAGACCGGCGACAAGTTGGAATTGGGCGACACCACGCTGACCTTTATCGAGGCAACGATGCTGCACTGGCCCGACACAATGTTCTGCTACCTGAGCGGTGAGGAAATCCTGTTCAGTAACGATGGTTTTGGCCAGCATTTTGCCACCGAATCGCTCTATGACGACCTGGTATGCATGGACGAAGTCCTGCAAGAGGCCGAGAAATACTACGCCAACATCCTTGCTCCGTTCAGTCCGCTGGTTGCCCGCAAGGTAAAGGAAATTCTGGCGATGAACCTGCCCGTGAAGATGATTTGCCCCAGCCACGGAATCATCTGGCGCAATAACCCTGGCCTGATTATCGAGAAATACCAGCAGTGGAGCGACAACTACCAGAAGGACCAGGTGACCATCGTCTATGACACGATGTGGCAAAGCACCCGCCTGATGGCGCAGGCTATTGCCGACGGCATCCGTGAGCAGTCACCCACGACGACGGTTAAACTGTATAATGCGGCACAGAACGATAAAAACGACATCCTCAC
Source organism: uncultured Bacteroidales bacterium (assembly GCA_902772455.1). Taxonomy (GTDB): domain Bacteria; phylum Bacteroidota; class Bacteroidia; order Bacteroidales; family Muribaculaceae; genus Sodaliphilus. Next base: position 13,982 of record CACYAW010000005.1, on the reverse strand, counting down.
CGAGGTGTTCCATTCCCGTGCCGTGCTCGTGGGCTCCCCCACCATCAATAATGGCTACAGCTATGCCATTGCCGGCATCCTGGAGATGCTTAAGGGCATGAAGCTGAAGAAGAAAAAAGGTGCCGCCTTCGGCAGCTACGGCTGGAGTGGCGAGGGCATCAAGCTCATCACCGAACACCTCAAGGCTGCTGGCATCGAGCCCGTGAACGACGGCATCCGCACCCTGTGGGTACCCGACGAGGATGCTCTGGAGCAGAGCCGCCAATTCGGTAAAGAGTTTGCCGCTGCACTCTAATTAAAAGAATTACAACTAATTACTATCAACTAATAACTAACAAGAAAACAATGAACAAAATCGTTAGTAAAGAGCAGTTTTCTGCTAACGTGACAAAGCTTGTCGTTGAGGCCCCCCTCATCGCCAAGTCACGCCGTGCTGGCCACTTCGTGATTGTGCGCTGTGGCGAAAAAGGCGAGCGTATCCCCCTGACCATCGCCGACAGCGACCCCAAGGCAGGCACTATTACGCTGGTCATCCAGAGTGTGGGTGACAGCACCCGCAAGATTTGTGCCTTGGAACCCGGTGAATGCCTGCATGACGTTGTAGGTCCCCTGGGCCAGGCCACCCATATCCAGAAGTATGGCACCGTGCTGTGCGCCGGTGGCGGTGTGGGTACCGCTCCGCTGCTGCCCATCATCCGTGCGATGAAAGAGGCCGGCAACCGCGTGATCAGTGTACTCGCCGGCCGTACCAAGGACCTCATTATCCTTGAAGACGAAGTGCGTGCATCGAGCGATGAGGTGATCATCATGACCGACGACGGCAGCTACGGCAACCAAGGTGTTGTCACCGTGGGAATGGAAGAGGTGCTCAAGCGTGAGAAAGTGGACTACTGCGTGACCATCGGTCCCGCCATCATGATGAAGTTCTGTGCCCTGTTGACCAAGAAGTATGAGGTGCCCACCGAGGCTTCGCTCAACGCCATCATGGTTGACGGTACCGGCATGTGTGGCGCTTGCCGCGTGACCGTGGGTGGCAAGACACGCTTTGTGTGTGTCGAGGGCCCCGAGTTCAATGCCCATGAGATTGATTTTGACGAGTTGATGATGCGCCTCAAGGGAGCTCAGTAATCAGTTAGAAATTAGGAGTCAGGATTTAGGAATTGGCATCCGCCTTCTTGTGACTGACAACTAGAAATAAAGAAAGAAACAATAATGGAACAGAACAATATGGATTCGCGTAACGAACAATGGCGCATTGACTTGCGTAATTCTAAGACTCCCAAGGAGCGCACCGCTATCCCCCGCGTGGAGATGCCTCAGCTTGATCCCAAGTACCGCATCACCTGCAATGAAGAAGTTAACCAGGGCATCACTGCCGAGCAGGCTGTGGTAGAGGCCAGCCGCTGTCTGGATTGTGCCAATCCCCAGTGTGTGACCGGTTGCCCCGTGAACATCAATATCCCCAAGTTCATCAAGAACATCGAGCGTGGTGAGTTTGGCCAGGCCGCCGCAACGCTCAAGGAGACCAGCTCACTGCCCGCCGTTTGTGGCCGCGTGTGCCCGCAGGAGAAGCAGTGCGAGTCGCGCTGCATCCACACCAAGATGAATCACCCCGCCGTGGCTATCGGCTACCTGGAACGCTTCGCCGCTGATTGGCAGCGTGACAACCTTCCCCAGGAAGTTCCTGCCATGGCTCCCGCCAACGGCATCAAGGTTGCCGTTATCGGTAGCGGTCCCTCAGGACTGTCGTTTGCCGGTGATATGGCTAAGAAGGGCTTCAGCGTGACCGTATTCGAGGCATTGCACGAAATTGGTGGCGTATTGAAGTATGGTATTCCCGAGTTCCGTCTGCCCAACCACATTGTGGACTATGAGATCGAGGGCCTGCGCAAGATGGGTGTTGAATTCGTTAAGGACTGCCTCGTGGGCAAGACCATCAGCTATGAGGACCTGCACGAGATGGGCTTCAAGGGTGTATTCGTCGGCAGTGGTGCCGGCTTCCCCCGCTTCATGAACATCCCCGGTGAGAACCTCAACGGTATCATGTCGAGCAACGAGTACCTGACCCGTATCAACCTGATGGAAGCCGGCCGCGGTGGTGATACCCCCGTACTGCGTGGCAAGACCATCGCCGTGATTGGTGGCGGCAACACCGCTATGGACTCGACCCGTACCGCACTGCGCATGGGTACCGAGCGCGTCATCCTCATTTATCGCCGCAGCGAGGAGGAGATGCCTGCCCGTCGTGAGGAGGTTGGCCATGCCAAGGAAGAAGGCGTTGAATTCAAGACCCTGCACAATCCCATCGAGTACATCGGTGACGATAAGGGCCGCGTAGTGGCTATGCGTGTTCAGCGCATGGAACTGGGTGAACCCGATGCTTCGGGCCGTCGCAGCCCTGTGCCCGTCGAGGGTGCCATCGAGGAAATCCCCGTTGATCTGGTTATCGTGGCTGTAGGCGTTTCGCCCAACCAGCTCGTGCCCCGCTCGATTCCCGGTCTGGATATCAGCAAGCGCAACACCATCGTTGTTAACGAGGAGACCATGCAGTCGTCGGTGGACGACCTCTATGCCGGTGGAGACATCGTGCGTGGCGGTGCCACCGTTATCCTGGCCATGGGCGACGGCCGCCGTGCCGCCCTCAACATGGCTAACGCCCTGCTTGGCAAATTCAGTTAAGACAAAAAAACATAAAAGCGCCACGTCCCCAACGGAACGTGGCGCTTAATTTCGTGATCAAATGTAATGATTACTTGATGATGACTTTCTTGCCGTTGTGGATGTAGATGCCGGCGGGCAGGTCGTTACCATCAAACTTCTGACCCATCAGGTTGTAGTATGCGCCGTCCTGAGTCTTCTGTGCCTCAACCTCATTGATGGCTGAAGGAGCATCCTCATAGTAGTAGTTGATGCGGGTAACGGGCAGCTCAACATTGGTGCCGCAGCCATAGATGGCAGAGGCATCGGGGAAGTTCTCATAATCCAGGAAGCTGGTCCAGTTGTCGGTGTACACCATAGCCTGGCCGCGTACGCCCGAGGTATAGAAGGGGGCATAGTCGCTGCCAATAGTGCAGTTGTCGTCATCTTGAGCGTCAAAGACAACAGTGACAAGCAGGCCTTTGCCCTTGCTCAGTTTGAAGGGGGTATCGCTCAGATCCAGAACCAGCTCATGATCCTCATAGAGGAAGTCGAGCATTTCAAATACTTGCTCCTCTTCGAGCACGAGGTTGTCATAGGTAAAGAACTGTTTCACTCCCTCCACGACCTCAAATGCGGTGGCATCGGTCTCTTGCAGGTAGAGCTTCACGTCACGCACGATGTCCTCATAGGAATCATTGTTCATGAACTTGAACGACAGCATCGTGATGTTCACATCCTGTTCAAGATCTCCCAGCTCGGCGGGAGTGTAGATCATCTGGGCACCGGTGTGGGCCAGATAGAAGTTGGTGGGAGCCATGTCAAAGTAGGAGCCGTTGTAGAACTCGGTGGGGGCGTCAAAATCGCCTACCTCAACAACCCCGAAGTGCAGATCCTGTGCCTGAGCACCAAAAGTCATTGCAGCTAATGCTGCCAAAATCATGTAAAGTTTTTTCATTGCGTTAAAAATTTAATTGTTAATAATAAAGAAAACACACTCAAAATATTGATGATATTACATACTAATCTTTAATCCGTTAAGGGCATTTGTGCCCCTCTTGAAATGATGATGCAAAAATAAGCAAATAATTTTCAAACAAAATATAATTGCTTGAGTTTTATTGATTTTTTGTTCCCAAGTCAAGTTTTTTTGATGGAAAGGAGTGATTATTTCCCTGTTTTTTTGTAGGTTTGCAATCCAAAATCATAGCTGTGAAATATGAAGAATCCCGCTAATCCTCATCCTCTGGTTTCTATCATACCTGTAGTTGTGCTCATCGCCCTGCTGGCGGTGGTCATCGCGCTGTTCGGCAGCGACTCGCTGAGTGGTGGCAGTCAGATTGCGCTCATTATGGCCATGGCCGTCTGCGTGCTGATTTCCACGTCATTCTATCGTGTCCCGTGGCGGGCCTTTGAAGAGCAACTGAACAAGACGATGGGCGGCATCTTCATCACGTTGCTCATTCTGCTTTCGGTGGGTATGCTTGCAGGATCATGGATGATTAGTGGCGTAGTGCCCACATTAATCTATTATGGTGTACAGATTTTATCACCAAAGTTTTTCCTGGTCAGTGCCTGCATCATCTGCGCACTGATTTCATTGCTCTCGGGCAGTTCCTGGACTACCATTGCCACCATTGGAGTGGCGCTGTTGGGCATTGGGCAGGCCTTAGGGATCAGCGAGGCGTGGACAGCGGGTGCCATCATCTCGGGTGCCTACTTCGGCGACAAGATGTCCCCGTTGAGCGACACAACAATCCTGGCCTCATCTTCGGCAAGGGTGGATATTTTCAAACATATCCGTTACATGATGTACACCACTGTGCCCACCATCACCATTACGTTGATTATATTCTTTTTTGCGGGACTGGGTCTGAACAGTAGCGGCCCCCTTCACATCGAAGAGTACACCGACGGTCTTGCTTCCACGTTCAACATTTCGGCATGGACATTGCTGGTGCCCATAGTGACCGGTGTGCTCATCGCCAAGCAGGTCCCGTCGTGTATTGTACTGTTCATCTCCTCAATCTTGGCGGGCATAATGGCCCTCATTCTTCAACCTCACATCCTGTGTCAGGTTGCCGATGACGCGTCATTGAGCCATGCTGCAGCGCTGGCCAAAGGCTTGGCCATCACCTTTTACGGCTCAACCGCTATCGAAACCGGATCGGCAGCACTTAACGATTTAGTCTCTACGGGTGGCATGGCGGGCATGCTGAACACTATTTGGCTGATTATCTGCGCTATGTGCTTTGGGTCGGCTATGGTGGCCAGTGGCATGATATCGAGTATCACAAGTGTCATTATCCGCTGGGTGCGCTCGCGGTTTACGCTGGTGTCCAGCACCGTAGGCACCGGAATCTTCCTGAATATCACCACCGGCGATCAGTTCATCAGCATCGTGCTGGCTGCCGATATGTTCCGTGACGTGTATCGTCAAGAGGGTTACGAGGCCCGGCTGTTGAGCCGAACCACCGAGGATGCGGCCACGGTCACATCGGTGCTTGTGCCCTGGAACACGTGCGGCATGACGCAGGCAACGGTGCTGGGTGTGCCCACGTTGACCTATCTGCCCTATTGCTTCTTTAATTACCTGAGCCCGCTGATGTCGATGTTCATTGCCGCCATCGGCTGGAAAATCAAGCATATTGCTACCCAGCCGACAGCGTCAGAGGAGACTGTAGAAAACTGATGGATATTTTCTATTTTCCCAGTGTTTTGACAGGGAAATTAAAATAAGTGTCGGGAAAAGGCTCGTTCTTGAGGGTGAAATGCCACCACTCGTTGTCCAGCGGCTTGAAACCGTGGCGCAGCATGGCCGTGCGCAATATCATGCGGTTATAGAACTGTACTGATGTAAAGGCGCTGTCGGTCTGCACAAAATCCAAGGTTTCGGGATTGCCGCCACCATAATCGGGATGGCTCTCGGGACCAAACCAGTCAAAGGTGCCACCCATGTCCAGTTCCTTGCCAGTATTCATATCCAGAAGCGTCAAATCGACCGTGGAGCCGCGGGAATGTCCGCTCTTCTCTGCCACATATTCGCCTTCAAACACCTGTTTCTTTGTCAAGTAGGGATAGAAATAGGCCTTGGTGATGGTGTCGGTCGGATCCTGTGCCCAACGCAAGAAATGGTCAACGCCGCGCTGCGGACGGTATGCGTCATAAATCTTGAGGCAATAGCCGTGCTTGTGCAGGTCGTCACTCACTGCCCGCAGGCTGTCGGCAGCCTCACGTGTCATCAGCGCAACAGGTTCCTCATAGCCGTCAATTCTTGCTCCCACAAAATTGTAGGTGCTGTGGTAACGAATCTCGAGAACAGCATCGGGAATGACGTCAGTGATGTTCACAAACTGGCTGGAGTCCATCGTTTTATCATAGACTCGAGCAGTGTCTTGCGTACTCTTGCACGATGAAAACAGACCGCAAACGATCAAGGCAACAGCAAATAGCTTTTTCATAATTCTTAGTATTATCGATTGAATGTTATTCTATAGGAAAGGATTAAACCGTTTCTCATCGGCAATGGTGGTCGTCGGTCCGTGACCCGAGGCAATGACTGTCTCATCGGGCAAAGGGAAGATTTTTTCCCTGATGCTATTGATGAGTGTAGCCATGTCTCCACCCATCAGGTCGGTGCGGCCCACACTGCCGTTAAAAATGGTGTCACCCGCGATGAGCAGACTGCTCTGGGGCAGGTAAAAAGCCAAACCTCCAGGCGAATGTCCCGGCACGTGCAGCACTTCGATGGTCTCGTCGCCCAAAGGAATTGTCTCGCCATCCTGGAGATGACGGTCGATGGTCAAAATATCTGACTCTATCTTGAGGTGGAATTGTGCTACCTGTTGCGGCAGACTCAAGCCCAATTCCTTATCCAGAACGCTGCCACACACGTCTGCCCCCGTCTGGTCAGCCAACCATCGGGCACTGGTAACGTGATCAAGGTGCAGGTGCGTGAGCAGGATGTGCTTGACCTTTAGGTCATTGTCAGCAATGAATTTGGTCACCATGTCACGTTCATCCTGACGCATCATGCCGGGGTCAACGACCACGGCCTCATGCGAAGCCTCGTCCCATAGGATATACATATTCTCGCCAAACGGGTTGACGGTCATCATTGTCGCATTCATATGCTTTTGCTTTAAGTTGTTAGTCTTAAGATTTTAGTCGGCATCCGCGAATGGGCAAAAACCAGGACCAGATACTTATAACGGCAAGTAGAGGACTTTTTTGGTTTTGAAAAATTCCTCTTGAAAATAGCTGGACAACTCATCGATGAGCACCTGATTCTTGAACTTGGAAATCTCACCGCTCAGGTCACCGCCCTTGAGGCAGATCAGTCCGTTGGGCACGGCATTGCGGTCCTCTGGCGCAATCAGGCGCTTGACCAGCGGTACCATGTCGCCCAAGTCCATCACTGCGCGACTCACCACAAAGTCGAACTTGCCTTTCACTTCCTTGACGTCACCATGCTGGAATGTGACATTGGTCAGCCCGATTCGCTCAGCGATGTCTTGTGCCACTTTGAGTTTCTTACCGATACGGTCCACCAGGTGGAAAGTCACTTCAGGGTAGTAAATGGCCAATGGGATGCCAGGCAGTCCCCCACCCGTCCCCAGGTCCATCACGCGGGTGCCTGGTGTGAACTTGACAAACTTGACCACTCCCAGTGAGTGTAACAGGTGATTGACCTCAAGGTTATCGATATCTTTGCGCGAAATGACGTTAATCTTGGCATTCCACTCGGGATATAGTTCCTCGAGCTGTGCCATCTGCTCACGCTGCTGTCCGTTGAGTTCGGGGAAGTATTTGAGGATGTGTTCCATCATAATTAATACAAGCGTTCAAGGATGCTGTTGTCACACTGGTAATCGCTCAACTCGCTGTAGGGAATCGTGATTTTGGGCTCGCCCACGGCCTCTACAGCCAACTCGTTGGGCAGGTAGCTCCAGGTCACCCCTTTCTCATCGAAGTAGAAGTTGCGGGACACCGTGATGTTCTCGACATTGAAGTAACCCATATCATTCAACTGCTCGTTCCCCGTCGCATTATTCTGCTTGAGCAACTGCTGCTTGAGCAACTGACACACGTCGCTAGTGGCATCGTCACGGAAGAGGCGGTTCACATCGATGTAAGTCTGGGTCTCGACGTCAAAGCTGTAGTAGCGGTGAGTGACCGAGGTGACTTTATCGTTCTTTTTCACCACATCGACACGCTCAAAGGTGACAACCCCGTTCCTGTTGTAGATTGGGGTGATGCGGGTGCTGGTGACATAGTTGAGCGTGGTTTGCTCATCACCCTCGGCGCTCTCATCGTCACTTGTGGGCTCCTCCATGAAGTCATATTGATGCATACTGTTAGCAACCACTTGTCGCATGGCTTCCGGTAACGAAAGCGAGTCGCCCGATTCCAGCACATAAGCGGCAAAAAGCCGCTGCAGGCTATCCACGGCCAACCCCTCGCCATTGGCAACGGGATAATCGATGGCGGCTTCGGCCACAATGGTGCATCGCTCGCCATTAGAGAGTTTAAAAGTGGATTTGTCATTCAACTGCTGCGTCTTCACGGTTACCGCAGGCTTGCCATCATTGGCCTTGCCCTTGCCGTCCTTACTGCATGAAGTAATTAACATCGTGAGAAACAGCAATATAACTATCGAGAAATACTTAGTTTTCATTCTTGTTCGGTTTAGTTTGTCGTTATAATCTCGCTAAGGTACGACAAATTTATCTAAAACCAAGTTGAGAAATCAATTTTTTTGCCGAACTTTGCAAAAAAATATACTGATTTGATATGAAGATTGGCGAATATAACGAGTTGCGCATTAACCGAACGGTCGATTTCGGTGCCTATCTGATAGATGATGACACCCATGAAGTGCTGTTGCCCAAGCGCTACATCACCCCTGAAATGAAGGTAGGTGACATGGTCCGCGTGTTTGTGTATAACGATAGTGAGAACAGGCCTGTGGCGACCACCGAAGTGCCCAAGGCTGTAGTGGGTGATTTTGCGCTCCTGCGCGTAAAAGCGGTGAACAAGGTAGGTGCCTTCCTTGACTGGGGCCTCACGGCCAAGGATTTGCTTGTTCCATTCAGTGAACAGCGCGTTGACATGCAGACCGGCCGCAGTTATATCGTGCGTGTCTATCTTGACGAGGCCAGCCACCGCATCGTAGCCAGTGCCAAACTCGCCAAATTCCTCAATCATAGCGAGCCCGACTACTACCATCGCGAGAAAGTGGAAGTGCTGGTAGTGCAGCGCAGCGACCTGGGCTACCGTGTTATCGTCAACAATGCCCATTGGGGACAGATTTACCAAAACGAGACCTATCAGGACGTGAACATCGGTGACCGTTTCACCGCCTTCGTTAAGCAGGTGCGCCCCGACGGCAAAGTCGATGTCACTCTCGCCAAGATAGAGAAAATGCGCGTCGATGACCTTGCTGACCGCATCCTCGAGTACCTGAATGACCATGGCGGCGAGATGACACTTACCGACAAGAGTGATCCCGATGACATCAACAAGGCTTTCAACTGCAGCAAGAAAGACTTCAAAAAGGCCTTAGGATTGCTGTACAAGCAGCAAAAAGTCACCCTCTCACCGACGGTCAAGCTCGTTTGATATCATGAAGCTGTGTCATAATTCGCCTCAGGGTTATTGATCGGCCTAACGGCCGAAAAATTAAGCAAAATTATTAATATAATTTAAATGAAAATTTATTTTGTTTGATTTTTTTACAGATTTTTGTTTAATTTCTCCGTGCGTAGCACGGACATTAATACAGGCTTGAATTATGACACAGCTTCCCGCTGGACAGGCGGTCATTTTAATAGCAGACATTAACCATTTGACGATATGGTATATCATAGAATAGTATTGACAATATTGGCTGTGTGCACCGCTTTCATGACGGTGGCTGATAATAGCCTGGCACCCGAGCCATGTTATCCCATCCCTTCACCACAGCAGGTAGCATGGCAGCAGTTGGAAACCTATGCCTTCATCCACTTCGGGCTCAACACTTTCAACGACATGGAATGGGGCTATGGCGACACGCCGGCGGGCACTTTCAATCCAACCCGACTCGACTGCGAGCAGTGGGTGCAGACGATTGCCAAGTCTGGCATGAAGGGCGTGATCCTCACCTGCAAGCACCATGACGGCTTTTGCCTATGGCCCAGCCGTTATACCGATTATAGCGTTGCGAATTCTCCTTACAAGGGCGATGTAGTGAGGGAATTGTCGGATGCCTGCAAGAAACACGGCATCAAATTCGGTGTGTACCTCTCGCCGTGGGACAGGCACCAGGCCAGTTATGGTACGCCCGAGTATGTCACCTATTACTACAACCAGCTGGAGGAACTTATGACGCAGTATGGTGACGTGTTTGAGGTGTGGTTCGACGGTGCCAATGGCGGTGACGGATGGTACGGAGGAGCCAACGAAAAACGTGAGATTGACCGGAGCACCTATTATAACTACCCCAAAGCTTGGGGCATCGTGAACCGCTTGCAGCCCGGTGCTATCATATTTTCTGATGGTGGCCCCGGATGCCGCTGGGTGGGTAATGAAAAGGGTTATGCCAACCCGACTAACTGGTCGTTCCTGCGCATGAAGGAAGTCTATCCCGGCTATCCTGCTTACGTGGAATTGCAGTCGGGCCATGCCGATGGCGACGGCTGGTGTGCCAGCGAGTGTGACACGTCCATCCGTCCAGGCTGGTTCTATCACGAGAGCGAGGATAACAAGGTCAAGAGAGTTGAGGAACTGACTGGCCTATATTATCGCAGTGTAGGCCACAATGGAACCCTCCTGCTGAATTTCCCTGTGAATCGCGAGGGTTTGATTCATCCCATCGATTCGGCTACCGCTGTGCAGTGGCATGAGCGCATCAGCCGCGAATTGGGCGACAACTTGCTCAAAAAAGCAAAATTCACCGCCACCGACACTCGCAACAAGCGTTTCGCCCCGTCAATGATGGGCGATGGCAATTGGGACACCTATTGGGCACCCAAGGACGGCGTTACCGCTGCCGATATCGAGATCAAAACCAAGAAAGATGTCACACTCAACCGCATCATGCTGCAGGAATACATCCCGCTTGGCCAACGTGTTGAGGAGTTTGTCATCGAGTACAAGACATGCTGCGGGAAATGGGTTCCCGTGATTGTTGATGAAGAAACCACGACCATCGGCTATAAACGCATTGTCCGCTTTGCCCCAAAGACGGCTAAAGAATGGCGTGTGCGCATTCTCAAGTCGCGTGCCTGCCCGTGCATCAACAATATCGAGGGATATTATACTGAATAGATAATAGGCTTTTTATGATGGGAACAGCAAGTGAACGCGCTATGCGCATAGCCGAGGAAATCACCCGTCGCACGAGGTGTGAGCACTATAGGCTGGTATTGAACGAAGAGCGCCAGCCCACTGTAACGGACAGTAAAATCGGCGGCCTTCCCTATTGGCCTGCCGGCAAAGCCTATCCGTGTGACAGCCAGGGGAAGCCGATGCTTTTTGTCATGCAAATCAACTGTGCCGAGGCGGGTTTGAATGCTCCCCTGCCCCAGCAAGGCATGTTGCAGTGGTTTATCAGCACCAATCCCGATTGCATGTATGGCTGTCAAGGCAACTTTGACGAGGAAGGCAAAGGCTTCACTGTCATTTATCACGATGTTATTGGCGATAATGACGCTCCACTGGATGTGCCCACCCATTACAGCGTTGACGGGAGTCTAACCCCCGTTAAGCGTGAGGTAGCAATTGACGTCGAAACGGAGGAAACGGCCATCGGTGTGAGTGATGGTCGCTTCAATATCCTTTTCTTTGAAATCGTCAAAGAAATCACGGGTGTAGAGCAGACTGGCAAGATGTGGTATGAATACCTGGACAATGACGATTGCCTGTACTTTGAGCAAAACTTGGGTATGAAGCGCCCCCGCCACCAGATGCTGGGCTATCCCGTCTTTACCCAAGATGATGCGCGCCGTGACATCGAGTGCCACGACACGCTGTTGTTCCAATTGGATTCACAATTTTCGACCCTCGACCGCAAGGAAGTGGTCATGTGGGGCGACATGGGCAGCGGTTTTATCTTCATCAACCACGCGGACCTCGCTAATCTCGACTTTACGCACTGCTACTATTGCTGGGACTGCGGGTAAACGCTTTTCCGCACCCTTACTCACGCAATGACAGTAAGTTTATATTTACTATTCATTCTATCTTGTGTGTTCTTGCGTACCTCAATAATTGTGACGAAAACTGTAAACATTGAATTATTAACTCATTCATTGAGCTAAAAAGTCATGAAAAGATTATCATTAGTAGCCATCATCCTTGCATGCTGCATGATGTCGATGACAGCCCAGGATGGCATTCGTGTAAACTATAATGGCCCTCACCCAACCATCACTGACTTTGCGTGGGCATACTTTAATGACATCGAAAATGAAGAAGAAAGCGGTGACCGACCGGCTTTGCTTGTAAAGGAGGCTTGGGTACGTTACCAGAAGGGGCTACCTCAAGACGAAGGCGTTAAATTCATTCTCGATGAGAAAAACGGCTATGTGTCCTATGAGCTGGAGATCGACGATTATACGATTAGGATGGAAATGTGCTACTGGAATGAGAACGACGGCAAGCACAAACTGTTTGCATTCAACGACATGGCATCATTCAGCCAAGACGGCCCACTCTATAGCGAAACCTCCCAGCTCACCTTCCTTCGCTACGACGATGCCACAAGGCATATGACTTATTGTGATGCGCCGGGCTTTGACGTTTATGATGGTAATGTCACCTATTCACTGCCACGAACAGGTAAGGATATCATCGTCACACGGTGGAACGAAGACGGTTCTGTCGTCAAGACGCCCCTGAAGTGGAACGGTCACAAGTTCATCAAGTAGGTTTTTCTCAGGCTAACAAAAATAACAACAAATACAAGTCACGCTAAAGCAAATGACTTGTATTTGTTGTTACTTATAACCCATTCTTATGGCCGCGCTTTGACGGCACGTGAGATATGATGTGAGGCCCCGTTGGATCCAGTTGTATTCAAGTCTGATTCCGTAACCGGGCGGTAAGCAGTGTAGGTAGAGAACCGCGCATCAAGCGCCAGCAACATATAACCGGATTCATCAATCCTATAATATAAATTCTCAGTGTCACCTTCATAGTAGCGGATGTACAGGCGGTCGCCACGGTTCTCCCAATCCAAGTCCACATACGCCATACCCTGATTCGTATAAAAAGTGTAACGGCCAGTGTGGTCTTCATTGAAGACAAAGGAAACTATGTCGTTTTCCAAAATGTCATATCTGCCATAGGAGTCCACTCCATATTCCGATATCCAGGTACCGACAATACCATTATCTATTTGAGACTCTCCCAAGATAACGCGAACAACAGCATTGACATCGGCGATGTTTACCTCGCCGTCACCATTCACGTCACCGTAGATGGGTTTCTGGGCAAATCCACTGAATGAGATGGTTAACAGCAATCCAACGAATAATAATCTGAGCATTCTTGTCATCATATGCATTTTCGATAATTCGTCCCGATGACGGGATTAAAAGTTAATAAAATAAGGTTAATCGTAACATTTGTAGTATGCAAAATTCGCCATAATTACGGAGATATGCAAGTTATTACCAATAAATGAGTTCAAAGAACAACAGTTTTTGGAGGCATTACCCTATAAATCAAGAGCGCCATGACGTGAGTGTCGTGGCGCTCTTGATAATATAAAAGATGTGTTTTACCTCATTCAGGGGTGAGACTTACTCCTCGTTGTCGAGAAGGATGTGCATCACCTCGATGGCACTCTTCATGACGTTGGTGCCAGGGCCAAAGATGGCGGCAACACCAGCCTTGTAGAGGTAGTCGTAGTCCTGCATGGGGATTACATAGTCCTGCATGGGGATTACACCGCCAGCGGTGACGATGATGTCCTCACGGCCCAACTTCTTGAGTTCCTCGATAACGGCAGGCACGAGGGTCTTGTGACCAGCGGCGAGCGACGAAACGCCAAGCACGTTGACGTCGTTCTCGACGGCCTCGCGGGCACTCTCCTCGGGAGTCTGGAACAAGGGACCCATATCCACGTCAAAGCCACAATCGGCATAGCCGGTGGCAACAACCTTGGCGCCACGGTCGTGACCGTCCTGACCCATCTTGGCAATCATGATACGGGGCTGGCGGCCTTCCTTCTTGGCAAAGAGAGCCGTCAAGCGACGAGCCTCCTCCAGGTCGGGATCTGATTTGGTTTCTGCTGAATACACGCCTGAAATGGTTTTAACAACTGCTTTGTAACGTCCAACGATTTCCTCGCAAGCGTC
>CACYAW010000004.1 GCA_902772455.1 uncultured Bacteroidales bacterium | reverse complement strand
GGCGAGGTGCTCGAGGACTGCGAGGTGCTGCACGTGCAGCGTGCCGGTGACAAATACCGCGTGCTGGTGCGTCGCCACGACAAGCACTACGTGGAATACACCTGCGACCACTTTGTCAACGCCATGGGTTGGGGTGCTGAGAAGTTTACCGACATGCTCGGTATTGACACCCAGCTCTTCCCCGTGAAGCACCAGGCCTTCATCACGCGCCGACTGCCCAACATGGGTGTCAACGGCGACTCGCTCGACATGATTATCGACCGCCGTCACTACAAGGGCTTCAATGCCGTTTACGGCCAGCAGTTCCTGCACACGGGTCAAATCATCGGCTGCGCATCACCCGACTGCGACGCCTATGAGTCACGCCAGAACCTGAAGTACAACAGCCAGGCCTTCCTCAAGATCGTGAGCGAGATGTTTGCCCAGTGGATTCCCAACCTGGCATCGGTCGGCTTCCATGCCGTTTGGGCCGGCTACTACATCGAGCCGCGCTACATCATCGATCCCGAAGTGGGCCTGTTGACCGGCCTGCGTGGCCACGGCTTCATGCTCGGCCAGTACCTGGCTAAGCTCTACGTGGACAAGTATCTGGGCAAGCCCGTTCCCGAATACATGAAGGACCTCGCCATCGGCGGCAAGGGCCTGAGCGAGAACGCCTTCCAGTAATCAGACGGTCTGGAGTCATCCAGGTCAAAACTCATGGAAACGCAACTGCCGGAAACGGTGGTTGCGTTTTTGCTGTTATGCTGTGTCGTTTTTTGTGGAAAACCATGTGAAGAGTATCATGGTTTTCAGGATTATGTTGTATATTTGCAGTGGAAATGAGTAGATACGTTTTTAACCCGATGTTTAAACTGATGAAGCTATCTGTTATTCACATAATTAACTTTTAACTCATTACGATTTATGAAGAAATTGTTTTCTCTCCTCTTCGTTGCTCTGCTGGCCATGTCAGCATGGGCCGACACTGTTGTGACCGTAGACTTCAACGCCCAGGGTTGGGACTCCAACACACTGGTTACCGAGTTGAAGGTCGATGGCGTGAATCTGACCTTTGACCGCGGCGAAGGCAGCACCAAGCCCACCTATTACACTAACACTTCGGGCGGTGCCCTGCGCTTGTATGCGGGCAACACGATGACCGTTAGCGCTCCCCAGAATCTCAAGAAGATTGACTTCACCTTTGCTTCGGGTGACGGTACCAACAACATCTTAAGCGATGTGGGCAACTACAACAAGGCTGGCAAACAGTGGACCATCGGTTCGTCAGACCCCTCGGCCGAGGTGGTGTTCACGATTGAAGGCAACAGTGGCCATCGTCGCATTCAGCAACTGGTGATCACCATGGAGGATGCCGAGCCCGTGACCGAGCTGGTAGATCCCGTGTTCACCCCCGATGGCGGTGAGTTCTCGGGCAGCCTGGCAGTAACGGTATCATGCGCTACCGACAATGCATCTATCTATGTTTACAAGGTTATTGACGGCGAGGTTGACTACTCGACAGGCATGTATTTCTTTGAGAGTGGCGAGTTCTATGTTACCGAGACGATGACCTATGCCGCTTATGCTGAAAAGGGCGATGATTACACCGACTTTGTGTATGCCACCTTTACCAAGGTTGAGCAGACCGTAGAGGCTCCCGTGTTCACCCCCGCTGCCGGTACCTTCCAGAACCGCATCGATGTCACGCTGACCTGCGCTACTCCTAACGCCAAGATTTTCTACAGCCTGGACAATGAGTTGTGGAACGAGTATGTGGATCCCATTCCCGTGACCGATGACATCACCATTTGGGCAAAGGCTCAAGTGGGTGACGTGGTGAGCGAGGTAGTCAGCGCTACCTACACCAAGTTGCCCGCCACCACCGTTGATGTGACCTTTGACGGCGCGGTTGACAAGGGCGATGGCGACAATACCCGTCACCATTTCACCGTTGTGAAAGACCCCGTGACCATGTATGTTGGCGATGGCCTGGTTCATGACAGTGGCCACTACCGCATCTATGGCCCCAATGACTCGTCAGCTTTCGTCTTCACTTCGGCCGGCGCTCCGATCATCAAGATTGAGTTCAACGGCATGAGTGGCTACACTGCCAGCAACCTGTCCTTGGCCGAGGGCAATGAAGGCACCTGGACCACCGGCGGTAACAACGGCACGTGGGAAGGCTATGCCACTGAGGTTGCTTTCAACGTGAACAAGCAGTCCCGTTTCACAACCATCATCGTGACCGTTGCCGGCCAAGAGGAGCCCGAATATAAAGTGGGCGACGTGAACCGTGACGGTGAGGTCAATATCGCAGATGTGACGACATTGGTTGACACCCTGCTGGCCAATAGCACAGTGGAATATGACGCTATTGCCGACGTCTATGCCGATGATGAGGTCAACATTGCTGACGTGACAGCATTGATCGACAAGCTGCTGGCTGAAGACTAATCCGGTTGGCGTCATCACCTCGATGACATGAAAAAGGGCAGGCTCGTTGTGACGGGCCTGCCTTTTTCACGCTTGACAGCCCTATCATGTATAGATCGTGAAAGACCCGATGGAATGATGTGATGTTTCTTCATTATATAATATAATGTGTGGTCTGGTAGAATAAATTTTGGATAAGGGCTTACTGGATTTGATGAATAATTTATTATAATTCAGTGGTTGGACGTTATTTTGCAAAAAAATCAATAAATATGTTGTTGTGTTTTTAAAAATGTGATTATCTTTGCCAATCAAAACCAAATTTTAAGTATATATATTTTTATGGAGACAATTATTAAGAAACCTAGAAAAAAGAAAGTACTCGTGAAAAGAAAACGTGACCGTCTGCAGTTGATCACTGACTTGATCAAAACAAATTGCATTGGTAGCCAGAGTGAGTTGGCTGATATGCTGCGTGAGCACAACATTAATGTGACTCAAGCTACGTTATCGCGTGACTTGAAGGCCTTGAAGATTTCAAAGGTGGCCACCGACCGTAACACTTACATGTACATCATTCCTGACAGCAACCAACTGCAAGACCGGTTGCTGAGCATGCGTCAAACCGATGCTCATGCTGCCAAGCAGGTGGGACTGGTATCGGTCAAGTTCTCAGGAAACTTGGCTGTGATCAAGACGCGTAATGGCTATGCTCCTGGTTTGGCTTACGACATCGACATGTGCCGTCCGCCTGAGGTGCTTGGAACCATCGCTGGCGCCGACACCGTTGTGGCCATTCTTGCCGAGGGCGTAACTCATGAGCAGGCACAACAGGTGTTTGAGCAGTTCATGCCCAAGAATATGCCCACCAGCATGGACCCGGTACAATTCACTCCTGCTAATGATTAAAGTCGGGATCAGCGGATGTGACAACCTGCGCGCTCAAGAACTGGTGCGTGTGCTCATTAACCACCCTGATGTGGAAATAAAATGGGTGAGTGCACGCAGCTGTCCAGGGTCGCGTCTGGAAGACATCGTGCCTGGTCTCAAGGGTGAGAGTGACCTGGTGGTGCACCCTTCGGGTTCGCCCGATGATGTAGATCTGGTGTTCATGTGTGGTAGCCGTGACGAGGTGTCGTCACAGCTGCTCTGGCTGGCCGACCACGAAAGTCTGTACGTGATAGACATGAGCGGTAGCTTCAATCGCGATTACGGCGGTGAGGTGCCATGGAAATATGGCCTTGGCGAGATGCAACGCCGCTTGCTTGTCCACGACACCCGCCTTGTCACAGTGCCTGGTAATGCGGCAGTCGCCTCGTTGTTGGCCTTGCTGCCCATCGCACGCAACCAGATGCTGGATTCCCCGCTGACCTTGCGCGTCTCGCTCGGGACATCGGTTATGCCTGTAGGCGGTAAGACACAAGACGGCTTTACGCTTGGCGAATGGGCCGATGATCAGCGTCAGGAAGTGGAATATGCGTTGAAGCAGAGTCAGACCGATTTTGAACAACCGGTCGACCTGGAGGTCAAGCCCGTTGACGAGCGCCGGACCCTTGCCGTGGTTGCGAGCCTGAAGTGTGGTGCGGATGTGAAGGTGCTGCGTGAACTGTATGAGCAGTACTATGATGACCACAACTTTGTGTTCATTGTGGACCACCCCGCTACCCTTGCCGACGTGGAGAATACCAACAAGTGTCTCATTAGCTTGGACAAAGACGAGCAAAGCGGCGTGCTCACCATCACCGCCGTGATGGATGCGTTGCTCAAGGGTGCCGCTGGCACTGCGGTGCATGCGATGAACCTGATGTTCGGTCTTCAGGAGCGTGTGGGGCTGTCCTTGAAGGGTACAGGAATCTAACCGTGAGATAGAGTTTCATTTAACAAACCAACATATATCATATTCAATCATGTCAGTAAATAAAGTCATTTTATTGGGACGTGTGGGCCGTGACCCAGATGTGCGCTATGTCGCACAAAACCAGCCCGTAGCATCATTCACACTCGCTACAACCGACAGGGCATATACTAATGCCAATGGCGCACAGGTGCCCGAACGCACCGAGTGGCACAATATCGTCATGTGGGGAAAGAACGCCGAGGTTGCCGAGCGTTACATCCGCAAGGGTACCCAAATCTATCTTGAAGGAAGATTGCGCACACGCGCCTGGGAGGACCGTAACCAGGTGAAGCGTTACATCACCGAGATTTATGTTGACAGTTTCGAGCTGCTGGCCCGTCCGCGTGAAACGGCGGCACCCCAACAGCCTGCCGAGTGATAAAAATCTTGAGACAGTTTCTAGGACTTAAGGCTCATAGGAAATCTCGCTAGAGTTTCCTGTTGAAATAATAAACGTCACGGGACTCATGCCTACAGGCAACGGGTCCCGTGATGTTTTTGTGCGGTTGTTGATGCGCTGTCTTACAGGTATTTGTCGCCAAATTTGGATTTCACCTCATTGACATAGGTCTTGATTTTCTGTTCCTCGTCAAGCGGCACGATGAGCAGCGCGTCATCCACGTCGGCGACGATGTAGCCTTCGAGCCCCGAAGCGACAATGAGTTTGTCGCCCTTGAGGGCAACGATGTTGTTGTGGCTGTTGAACATGAGAGCCCTGCAGTTTTGCGTGACATTGCCATCGCTGTTCTTGGGAGAGTGGTCATACAGTGACCGCCAGGTTCCCAGGTCGTTCCAACCAAAGTCTACCGTTTCCACATAAACATTGGGGGCTTTTTCCATGACTGCGAAGTCGATGCTGATGTTGGGGCATGCCTGGAAGTTGGCATCGATGTATTCCATCTCTTGCGGTGTTCCGAAGTATTCCTCGCCCTGTTCAAAGATGGCATTCACGTCGGGGGCACATAAGTCAAGCGCCTTGATGATGCTGTCGGCGCTCCAGAAGAACATGCCGGAATTCCAGAAGAACTCTCCAGACTTGAGGAATACGCGTGCAAGATCCTCATCGGGTTTCTCGGTGAAAGTCTTGACTTTAGCGAAGTTACCCTCAACTGTTTCTCCAACTTGAATGTAGCCATATCCAGTCTCGGGCCGTGTGGGCTTGATGCCCATCGTCACCAGTGCATCCCTTGTCTCGATGAAGTCAAAGGCATTGTTGACGCTTTGCTTGAATTTCTCCACGTTGATGATCAGGTGGTCGCTGGGGGCGACCATCATTTTGGCGTTGGGGTTGATGGCCTGAATGTGATGGGCGGCCCAAGCGATGCAGGGTGCTGTGTTGCGGCGTGCAGGCTCCATAAGGATTTGGCTGTCGCTGATCTCGGGCAACTGCTGCCTGATGAGTGTTCCGTAACTCTCGTTGGTGATCAGGAAGATGTTCTCGACGGGAACGATGCCCTGCAGGCGGTCAAAAGCCATCTGGAGCAGGCTGCGTCCGGTGCCAAAGAAATCGATGAATTGTTTGGGGCATGCGGCTTTACTGAAGGGCCAGAATCTGCTGCCCACACCGCCGCACATGATCACGCAGTATCGGTTATTGTCCATTGTGTTGTCGTGTTGATTGAATAGGTATAATCACCATTGTTTCAGGTGTTGTGATTGTTAAGATTTAGCAAAGGTACAGTAAAAAAATGATTCACACTCTTTCTTGTGGTTTTTATTTCAGTATTGTCGGCAGGCATCAATCTGCTCCTCACCGTTAAGGGGCGGTGGGGAGGCATGTCATGTGTAGTGTTATCGTCCTAGAAGTGGTGAGCTCTTGCGTGGTGTCAATCATCAAAATAGATGGGAAGGGTTCGGCTGATGCTCTGCTCGAGAGAGATGAGCGTCTCGGTAGCAGCAACGCCATCGATGTGCTGAATGCGGTCATTCACCAGCGACATCAGGTGCTCGTTGTCACGGGCATACACTTTAATCATCATGGTGTAGTGTCCTGTGGTGAAGTGGCATTCAACCACTTCCTTGATTTTCAGGAGTTCAGGGACCACATTGCGGTACATGGATCCACGTTCGAGCGTGAGTCCGATGAAGGTGCATGTTGAGTAACCAAGCAATTTGGGATTCACATTGTAGCCCGAGCCGGTGATGACCCCATCATCGATGAGCCGCTGGATGCGTTGGTGTACAGCAGCTCTCGACACTCCGCAAACCTGCGCAACGTCTTTGCTGGGGATACGGGCATTATTCATGATGATCTCCAAAATTTTCTTGTCTAGAGTGTCAATCTTTTCCATTAAAACCTTAATTATAAGAACTAAATGCAAATGTAAGGCCTTTTTTTTGATGTTGCTATAGGTTTCGGTAAAAATTTTCAGATTTTTTTTGCAGGATAAAGATAAGCTACTGAAAAATAGGTAGATGGCTTTTGGTAGTGGCCAAAGTGGCAATCAAAAAAAATACCGTGCCCATTTCTTGTGGAAATGGCACGGCATGATGATGAAAACCGGTTCACTTGCTGCCGACAAAAACGCTTGCGGGTTGCCGTCGCATGTTGTACCGCGAAGACATGCATTCACCGTAAGCTCCGGCTGAGCGGATGGCGATCAGATCCCCCCGGCGTGTGATGGGCAGCTTGCAGTCACGGCAGAACACATCGCTGGACTCGCAGATGGGGCCGACGACGTCATACACCCCGCATGGCTCCCCGCCCTGGGCCGTCAAATTCTGTATCAGGTGATGTGCGTCGTACAGCGCGGGTCTGATCAGTTCGGTCATGCCGGCATCGAGGATGATGAATTTCTTGTTGCGGCTCTCCTTGACGTAGATGACACTGGCGATCAGTGTGCCGCATTCGCCCACGATGGCGCGACCTAACTCAAAATGAACCAGCTGATTGGGCCTATAATGGAGCTTCTCCTTAAACGTGTTGAAGTAGCTTTTGAAATCGGGTAGGGGATGGCTGTCGGGGTCGGTGTAATCAATGCCGAGTCCGCCACCCACGTTGATGCTCTCGAAATGTATGTTCTGTTGCTCGAATTTGTCAAGCAAACTGTTGATGGTGTCGCACAGCATCGCAAAGGGCCGCATCGTCGTGATTTGGGAACCGATGTGGAAATGCAGGCCGCGCAGGTGGATGTGTGGTAAAGTCAAAGCATGTTTGACGGCCGGTTCCAGCGCCTCGATGCAGATGCCGAATTTGTTCTCGGCGGTGCCTGTGGTGATGTACTTGTGGGTGTGTGCGTCAATGTCGGGATTGACCCTGAAGGCGATGTTGGCGGTTTTGCCCATTTCGCAGGCCAGCTGATTGATGACTTCCAGTTCAGGGATGGACTCCACATTGAAGCAGCCGATGTCATGCTGGATACCCAGCATGATTTCCTGGTCGGATTTTCCAACTCCCGAGAAAGACATTTCCTGTGCCTTGAAACCTGCTGCGAGAGCCACTTCCATTTCTCCGCCGCTCACCAGGTCGGCACCTAGTCCTCCCTTGGCTATCTCGCTGAGAATGCGTGGGTTGTTGTTTGCTTTGACGGCATAATGGACTTGGAACGGCAGTCCATGAATCTGGTGATTGACTTCCTGTAGCGTCTCGTGCAGGAGGGCCGTGTCGTAGTAGTAGAACGGTGTGGCCGTGCTTCGCACAACGTCCTTGTCAAATGCGTGCTGATACAACAATGTCTTGTCCATATCTCTTCGTTAGCTGTTGCACTTTTTTTGTCATTCACTTGGCCTGTGCCCGATTGGCGCAAGGCTAAGTGCCTTAAATCATGTTACTTGAATGTGGCCGGGGCAGTAGCCGGTCCCATTTCGGAGTACAAAATTACTACAAATTATATAGAAAAAATGTATATAATCATTAAAATATCTAAAAATCTTTCGATAAAAGCCCCCAAAACAAGGGTTGCTGTTCGGTTTCGTAAATTTGAGGTACAAATTATTGAGAATCAATGGGATTAAAGTTATTAACAAGGCCTGTTAACAATTTTTATTTGCAAACTTGAATTTTTGTGGTTTGGAATTGCAAATTATTCAAAAAAAAGCAGTACCTTTGAAGTCCCAAAAAATAAGGGTGGCAAAACCCCTTTCGATAGCAAGAAGATAGCAATGGAAACACCTGTATATCACATACCTGCGCTGCTGGACGAGGCCATGGCGGCTCTCGCAGTCGATGCCGATGGCACCTATGTTGACGTTACCTATGGCGGTGGCGGTCACAGCCGTGCCATCCTGGAACGCCTCGGCCCAAAGGGCCGACTCATTGGAATGGACCAGGACATGGATGCGTGGGAGAACCGCTTGATGGACCAGAGGTTTACATTTGCACACGGCAACTTCGCCTATCTCAAGAACTTCCTGCGCTATTATGGCGTCGATGGCGTTGACGGCATCCTTGCCGACCTGGGCGTGTCGTTCCACCATTTCGACGCCGTGGAGAGAGGCTTCACGTTTCGTGCCGATGCCCCGTTGGACATGCGCATGAACCGTGCTGCGTCGTTCACAGCTCAAGAGCTGCTCAACACCTACACCGAGGAGCGCCTGGCCGATGTCCTGTACCTGTATGGCGAGTTGCGCCAATCCCGCCGGTTGGCGGCGGCCATCGTTAAATCCCGCCCCCTGACCACGACGGGCCAGCTTGTGGACGCTGTGCGTCCGTTGCTGAAACCGTCACAGGAGAAGAAAGAGCTGTCGATGGTGTTCCAAGCCCTGCGCATCCAGGTCAATGGCGAGCTCGATGCCTTGCAGAGCCTGTTGTCGCAGTCGCTGGAGGTGCTCAATCCCGGCGGCCGTCTTGCCATCATCACCTATCACTCCCTTGAGGACCGCCTAGTCAAGAACTTCATGCGTACGGGCAATATCGAGGGCAAGCAGGAGAAGGACTTCTTTGGCCGCGTGTGCACGCCATGGCGTGTGGTGACAGGCAAACCCATCGTCCCCAGTGCCGAGGAGGTGGAGCGCAACCCCCGTTCGCGCAGTGCCAAGCTGCGTGTCGCCGAATTCGTTTCACAGAATGACAAACAACAATCTCACGAGAATCAATAACTGCAACCATGAGCGAGAAAAGGAATTACACATCATCCACTGGCAAGAAGGCGGGCAAGGACATCATCCAGGGCCGCTTCTTCTCGCTGGATTTCTTTAAGCGCAATGCCGTCTATATCATTGCCCTGGTCATTATGGCTCTAGCCTACATCGCCAACAAGTTCGTCTGCCAGAGCAGCATGGAAGAGGTGATCAAGCTCAAGACCGAGCTATCCAATGCCCAGACCGACCTGGTGAACTCCAGTGCCAGATACAACTCGATGATCCGTGAGAGCGAAATGACCAAGCTGATGCAAGAGAAGCACATCGGCCTGACGGCGCCCATGGAGCCGCCCTTTGAACTGCCGTCCAATTAACACCGAAAAACGAAACAGGAAAGATGAAACAGAACAACAAACGGCATATTCTCATGCGTTATGGCATCGTGGTGGGCATCATGTTGCTCTTCTCGGCGATGATCGTGTGGAACCTGTTCAAGACGACGGTGGTGTATGCCGCCGCGTGGAACGAGAAGGCCGATCAGGTGCTGACCGAGACCATACCCATTGAGCCCGAACGCGGAAAACTGTTGGCCGATAACGGGTCGGTGCTGGCCGCCAACCTGCAATACTATGTGGTGCGCATCGACTGGTTCACCGACGGCATCAAGATTGACACGCTGATGAAGGACATCGGTCCCTTGTGCGACAGCTTGGCCGCCTTTGACAACTCGATGGACGCCGCGCAGTGGAAGAAAAAGATCCTGCAGGACCGCAAGGATATCCTGGATGCGGCAAAACATCCCGCTCCTGGCAAGAAGGCGCGCAAGAACCGTGCCTACAGGCTGTTCCCCTATATGCTCACCCACAAGGAGTATGAGCGAGTGCGCCAGTTCCCGTTCCTGCGCCGTGCCAAGAACAAGAACGGCTTCTACTACGAGAAGCACAGCCGCCGCATGAAGCCCTATGGTGACATGGCGGCACGAAGTATCGGCAACGTGGGCGAGGACTCGCTCAGTTCCAGCATCCATGGCCGCTCGGGTCTGGAGATGGCCTTGGACTCGCTGCTCTATGGCAAGCCTGGTGTGGCACAAAGCATCCAGCTCACTAACGGCATCGTGCGTGCCGAGAGTGTGCCTGCCGTCAAGGGCTATGACATCACCACCACCATCAACGTGCAGCTGCAGGACATCGTCGAGAACGAACTCAACGACATGTGCATCGAGAGCGGTGCCGACTGGGGAACCTGTGTGCTCATGGAGGTTGCCACGGGCGAAATCAAGGCCATCAGCAACCTGGAACGCAACCCGAACACGGGCGAATATGTCGAGGGCGTGAACCACGCCGTGCTGGGCTATGAGCCGGGCTCGGTGGTGAAAACCATCTCGATGATGGTGGCTCTTGAAGACGGCATTGTCACCGACATCAATGCCCCGATACCGACAGGCTCGGACTGGATGTATGCCGGACGTAACATCAGTGACCGTCCCCACGGGGCTGCCACGCGCACCCCGCGTGAGATCATCGAGACGTCCTCCAACATCGGTATGGCCAAACTCATCGTCAAGGATTATGGCCAGAATCCGGGCGGTTTCCGCAAGCGCCTTGAGGGAATGGGATTCTTTGAGCCCTTCCATTCAGGTATCGGCGGTGAGATGGTTCCCAACTATCCCGTTTTGGGCAACAAGAACTGGGACAAGCTGTCGCTCACACGACAGGCCTATGGCTATGCCACTACTATTCCTCCCCTGTACACGCTGGCCATCTATAACGCTATCGCCAACGATGGCAAGTTTGTTCGTCCGCACCTGTTCAAGAAACTCTCGCGTGAAGGTGAACCCGACTCCATCATTCCTGTGACCTACATCCGCAAGCAGGTGTGCTCGCCCGAGAATGCCCAAAAACTGCGCATCATGCTTCGTGACGTGGTGTGGGGCAGTCACGGCACCGCGCGCCATTGGGTCCAGGACGACAAGGTGGAGATTGCCGGCAAGACAGGTACCGCCTTTATCAACGCTGCGGGCCAGTATGGAGCCAAGAAGCGTCTAGCCTTCTGCGGCTTCTTCCCCTATGAGCATCCCAAGTATTCCTGTATCGTGCTCATGCTGGGTGCTGACCGTGGCGCCGGTGCCAGCAGCGGCATGGTGCTGAAGAACATCGCCCGCAAGATGTATGCCCGCGGCATGCTGGGCAGCTCTCCCGATTATGCCTCGGTGGCGTCCAAGGACAAGGCGAAAGATGGCAAGAGCTATCCCACGCTGTACGCTTCGATGAGAGATAAGACGACTAACAACATCAGCCGCGGCCTGGGCATTCAGGCGCCGCATACCTATGCCCGTCCGCAGCGAGTCCAGAAAGGCGTGCCCAATGTCATCGGCCTTAACATCCGCGAGGCCATCAAGGTGCTTGAGGATGCCGGATTGAGCGTGGGCTTCACCGGCTCGGGTATGGTAACCGGACAAAGTCTGGCTGCTGGCTCAAACTATGCCCGTGGACAGCGCATCAACTTGAGGTTAAGAAACATATAATCAAATAATACCAGAATATATAACATGAAGAAATTATCACAACTGCTAACATCCATCAACCCGCTGCAAGTGGTGGGTAACACCGATATCGACATCACCGACGTCATCAACGACTCGCGTCAGGCGCGTGAGGGCGTCCTGTTCATTGCCGTGAAGGGCGTCGCTGTGGACTCCCACCGTTTCATCGGTGATGTGGCAGCTGCCGGCGCGCGTGCCATCGTGTGTGAGGACATGCCCCAGACCCTGAACCCGTCGGTCACCTATATCCAGGTCGAGAACAGCGTCATCGCGCTGGCACATCTTGCCGACGAGTGGTTTGACCATCCGTCAAGGACCTTGCGGCTGGTGGGTGTCACCGGTACCAACGGCAAGACCACGACAGCGACATTGCTCTACGAGATGGCTCGTCTCATGGGCCATAAGGCGGGCCTGCTCTCCACTGTCAAGAACATCATTGACACCGAGGAGCAACCTGCCAAGCAAACCACGCCCGACCACTTGACGCTCAACCGCCTGCTGCACGATATGGTGCAGGCCGGGTGCGAATATGCCTTTATGGAGGTGAGCTCGCATGCCTGTGTTCAGCGCCGCATCGAGGGCATCACCTTTGCGGGCGGCATCTTCACCAATCTGACGCGCGACCACATGGATTTCCACAAGACCGTGGACAACTATATCGCCGCCAAGAAGATGTTCTTTGACGCGTTGCCCAAGGGCGCCTTTGCCCTGGTCAATGCCGATGACAAGGTGGGCGAAGTGATGTTGCAGAACACCGCTGCCGACAAATACCGCTACTCGTTGCGCTCCATCGCCGACTTCAAGGGCCGCATCGTTGAGTCACGTCTCGACGGCACCACACTGGAGCTCAACGGCAACCAGGTGGAGGTGATGTTCACCGGGCGTTTCAATGCCTATAATCTGCTGTCGGTCTATGGCGCCTCCTTGCTGTTGGGCTTTGACCCGCAGGAGACACTGGTCAAGATGAGTCTGCTCGAACCTGTAGCAGGCCGTTTCCAGACCCTGCGTTCACAGCGAGGCTACACCGCCATCGTGGACTATGCCCACACCCCTGATGCCCTAGTCAATGTCCTTGACACCATCCGCGAGGTGGTGGGCACCAATGGGCACATCATCACCGTGTGTGGCTGTGGCGGTGACCGCGACTCGGGCAAGCGTCCCATCATGGCACGAGAGGCTGCCGTTCGCAGCGACCGTGTTGTCCTCACCAGCGACAATCCCCGTACCGAGGATCCTGATGAAATCCTGCGCCAGATGGAGGTGGGACTGCCCGATGACAAGCGCCCCGTTACCTTGACCATTACCGACCGCCGTCAGGCTATCCGCACAGCGTGCCAGCTGGCCAACGCCGGTGACGTCGTGCTGATTGCGGGCAAGGGCCATGAGGACTATCAGGAAATTAACCATGTGAAGCATCACTTCGATGACCGCGAAGAAGTCCTTGAAGTGTTTGCCCACGAAACCAAGTGATTATTAACCAACAAATAGCCAGGATATGTTATATCATCTTTTCCATTATCTGCAGCAATACCACGTGAGTGGTGCCCGCCTGTTCGAGTACATCACTTTCAGGTCGGGATTTGCATTCATCCTGTCGTTGTTCATCGGCATCGTCATCGGTCGCCGCATCATCTTCAAGCTCAAGAGCCGCCAGATGTGCGACAAGGAGCGAGAGGAGAAGCTGGGTGGCAACTCGGCCAAGCAGGGCACTCCCACGATGGGCGGTATCATCATTATCATCTCGATTCTGGTGCCGTGCCTGCTGCTGGGTAAGCTCAACAACGTCTATATGCTGCTCATGATCATGTCCACGCTGTGGTGCGGTGCGTTGGGTTTCGCCGACGACTACATCAAGGTCTTCCACCACAACAAGCAGGGCCTCAAGGGCAAGTTCAAGATTGTGGGCCAGGTGGGTCTGGGACTCATCGTGGGCCTGACCATGTACCTGAGCCCCGCCATCGTGATGAACGAGAACGTTCATGTGACGAACCGCAACGAGACGCCTGAGCTCGTCGAGGTGCACAAGTCACAGGCGGTGAAGGCAACCAAGACCACGTTGCCCTTTGTTAAAAACCACAACTTTGATTACGCCTATTTCACCAAGTGGATGGGCAAGCACAAGCAGCTGGGCGGCTGGATCCTGTTCATCCTGGTGACCATCTTTGTCATCACTGCAGTGAGCAACGGCGCCAACCTGACCGACGGTGTTGACGGCCTGGCGACAGGCACATCGGCGATTATCGGGGTAGCCCTAGCCATCATGTGCTATCTGGGAGGTAACGTCATCTATTCATCCTACCTGAATATCATGTACATTCCGGATAGCAGCGAACTGGTAGTGTATGCGGCAGCGTTTATCGGGGCCACCATCGGCTTCCTGTGGTACAACTCCTATCCGGCCCAAGTCTTCATGGGCGACACCGGTAGCCTGTGCTTGGGCGGCATCATCGCTGTGTTTGCCGTGCTCATCCGCAAGGAGTGGCTGATTCCCCTGTTGTGCGGCATCTTCCTCATTGAGGAGCTGTCGGTGATCATGCAGGTGTGGTATGTCAAGCGTCATAAGAACAAGAACATGCGTCTATTCAAGATGACGCCCCTTCATCACCATTTCACGGCTGATCCCGAAAAACTTACCTGGGATTACAAGATCAAGACCCCAGACCACCGCATTCCCGAGGCCAAAATCGTGATGCGCTTCTTCCTGGTGAGCATCCTGCTGGCAGCCTTGACGTTTGTGACGCTGAAAATCAGATAATTCTACCCGACTAACAGACAAGATAATATATGGCAAAACGATTAGTAGTATTAGGCGGAGGCGAGAGCGGCGCAGGAGCCGCGGTGCTCGCTAAGGTAAAAGGCATGGACGTGTGGCTGAGCGACGCCGGCAACATCGGTCAGACCTACAAGGACATGCTCGACAAGTATGATATCGCCTGGGAGGAAGGAGGCCATACCCCCGAGAAAATCCTCAACGCCGATGAGATCGTCAAGAGCCCCGGCATCCCCGACACCGCTCCCATGGTGGCGCAGGCCATCGAAAAAGGCATTCCCATCGTGAGCGAAATCGAGTTTGCGGGCCGTTATACCGATGCCAAGATGGTGTGCATCACCGGCAGCAACGGCAAGACCACGACCACCAAGCTCACTTACCACATTTTCAAGAAAGCCGGTCTGAATGTGGGACTGGCTGGTAACGTGGGCCGCAGCCTGGCGTTGCAGGTGGCTACCGAGCACCATGACGTGTATATCATCGAGTTGAGCAGTTTCCAGCTCGACAACATGTATGAGTTCAAGGCCAATGTGGCCGTGCTGCTCAACATCACGCCTGACCATCTGGACCGCTATGACTACAAGATGGAGAACTATGCCGCTGCCAAATTCCGCATCACGCAGAACCAGACTGACGACGACTCCTTCATCTTCTGGCACAACGATCCCATCATCGCCTCGCAGCTGCGTCAGCACCACCTGGAATCCAGGCTGCTCAGCTTCACTGCCGACGATGACGACAGCAAGGCGGCATGGGTGCATGACGGCGTGCTCAACTTCAACGTTGACGGCGACCGCTGGGACATTGCCCGTGACCAACTCGCCCTGAAGGGTCTTCACAACGTGTATAACACCATGGCTGCAGGTTTGTCGGCCCAGGTGTTTGATATCCGCAAGGATGTCATCCGCGAGGCTTTGGCCGACTTTGAGGCCGTACCTCACCGCCTGGAATATGTCGATACGGTGGATGGCGTGCGCTATATCAACGACAGCAAAGCGACCAACGTTGATGCCTGCTGGTATGCCCTTGAAAGCGTGAATGAGCCCTGTGTGCTCATCCTGGGCGGTATTGACAAGGGTAATGACTACAGCCAGATCGAGCCGCTGGTCAAGCAAAAGGTGGCCGCCATCGTGTGCCTGGGTGTTGACAACGCCAAGCTGCATGAGTTCTTTGACGGTAAGGTGCCGGTGGTGACCGATGCCCGGAGCATGCCCGAGTGCATGGACAAGTGCCGTGAACTGGCTCATGAAGGTTACACCGTGTTGCTGTCGCCCTGCTGCGCCAGCTTCGACCTGTTCAACGGCATGGCCGACCGCGGCAATCAGTTCAAGGAGTGTGTTAAGCAAATGAAAGCTAACCGATAACCCACTGACTAATTCCTTTATCGCGATATGTCACCAAGCGAAAAGACCAATAGATATACCGAGATTTCTCAAAAATTCGGCGATCCGTGGATTTGGGGCATTTACATCATGCTGCTCATCATTTCCATCGTTGAGAGCTATAGCGCATCGAGCCGCGAGATCGCCTCTCAGGGCATATATATGCCCATCATCAAGCAATGTCTCTTTCTGGCAGTCGGCGCCGTGTGTGTCGTGCTGCTGCAGCGCGTGGATTACAATAGACCTGCATTCCTGTACGCCATGATTCCAGGCTTGGCCATCATAACGGTATTCAGTCTGGTGTACGTCATGTTTTTTGGCGAGATCATCAACGGCGCCAGGCGTGCCATGACGATTTTGCCTGGCGTGACGCTACAGCCTGCCGAGCTGGCCAAGTTGTCGATTGTCACCATGTTGTCCTATATC
Source organism: uncultured Bacteroidales bacterium (assembly GCA_902772455.1). Classification (GTDB taxonomy): domain Bacteria; phylum Bacteroidota; class Bacteroidia; order Bacteroidales; family Muribaculaceae; genus Sodaliphilus. The sequence continues at coordinate 49,181 of CACYAW010000004.1, read as the reverse complement.
TTCGCCAAGAGCCAAAAGAATCAGGACATCAGCACTAACGGTCTTGTCGCTGCGGCCGTGGTGGTGGCCCTGTATGGCGGCCTGATGATCCGCAGCGGTTTGACCAACACGTTGCTGCTGATTGCCATCAGCGGCTCGATGCTGCTCATTGGCGGTGCGCGATTCAAGAAAATCGGCATCCTGATGCTGTTCTTCGGCATCATGTTCGGCTTCTTTGTCATCATCAAGAACAGCAATGACAAGAAGGAAGAAGTGTTCAAGGACACGCAAAAGGAGATGCAGTGCACTGCCCACACGGGCGACGGAATGGTTGACGAAATGCCCACAGGGTCGGGCGCCAAGGAAGAGGTGGCGCGTACAGGCACATGGAAGAAGCGTCTGCATGACTGGTGGCACAGCGACTCGCTGGTGTACCGCGACATCACCGCCAAGAATCAGCAGGAGATGTTCTCGCGCATGGCTCAGGCTAACGGCGGCATTATCCGCTTTGGCGTGGGCAAGTCCAGGGAGTGCAGCCGTCTGCCGCTGGCCTTCAGCGACTATATCTACTCGATTATTGTCGAGGAGTGGGGCTTTGTGGGCGGCATCTTCGTATTGCTGCTGTACCTGTCCCTGCTGGGACGAGCCGCAATGATTGTGCGCCGTAGCAAGCGCGTGCTGCCCTCGCTGCTCGTAATCGGAATGGCGTCGTTCATCACATTCCAGGCGCTGTTCCACATGGCCATCAACGTGGGCGTGTTCCCCGTGTCGGGCCAGCCACTGCCGCTCATTTCCAAGGGTGGCACCTCGATTATCGTGATTAGTGTAGCCTTTGGCGTGATGTTGAGCGTGAGCCGCACCATCGCCAACTATGGCAATAAGAAAAATAAGGTTGAAGAGACTCCCATTATCGAGGGTCTTGACGCCGAAAACCCAACTGAAATACCTGTTAGAAATGTCTGGAAATAATCAACAACTCAATGTACTGGTGAGCGGTGGCGGTACCGGTGGGCACATATTCCCCGCATTGTCGATTGCCAATGAGGTGCGCCGTCGCCATCCTGAAGCAAAAATCCTGTTTGTCGGTGCCGAGGGGCGCATGGAAATGGAAAAAGTGCCTGCCGCAGGCTATAACATCATCGGTTTGCCTGTGAGCGGCTTTGACCGCAAGCATCTGCTTCGCAACTTCAAGGTCGTGGCACGCTTGTTCAAAAGCATGGGCTTGGCGCGCAAGATCCTCAAGGACTTCAAGCCCGACATCGCGATTGGCGTTGGCGGATATGCCAGCGGCCCCATGCTCAAGGAGGCTCAAAAACAGGGCATTCCCACGCTCTTGCAGGAGCAGAACTCGTATGCCGGCGTGACCAACAAGCTGCTGGCTGCCAAGGCCGACTGCATCTGTGTCGCCTATGATGGCATGGAGCGATTCTTCCCTGCCGAGAAGATTGTGCTCACGGGCAATCCTGTGAGGCGCAACCTGCTGGAATGCGGTGCCACGTCTGAGCAGGCCCGTCAGGCCATGGGAATGGACCCCAACAAGAAGACCATACTCATCATTGGCGGTAGCCTGGGAGCCCGCACCATCAACAACGCCATTATCGACGGGTTGGAAAAGATAGGCAACGTCCATGACGTGCAGGTCATTTGGCAAACGGGCAAGATTTATGACCAGCAGTGCCGCGAGGCGCTTGAGGCCTCAGGGGTGAAGAATGTGGCTCAGATGGCCTTTATCAGCAACATGGATATGGCCTATCGTGCCGCCGACCTTGTCGTTTCGCGTGCCGGTGCCAGCTCCATCTCCGAGCTGCAATTGCTGGGCAAAGCCGCTATCCTGGTTCCCTCGCCCAATGTCGCCGAGGATCACCAGACCAAGAACGCCCTTGCCCTCTCGACCCGTGGCGCCGCCATCATGGTCACCGATGCCGATGCCGGACAGCAGCTTGTGGACACCATGCTTGACACCGTTGCCGACAGCGAGAAAACCGCTTCGCTGAGCAACAATGTGTTGCAGATGGCACTTCGTGACGCTGCCGAGCGCATCGTTGACGAGGTAGAGAAAATCATTGAAAAGAAGAAGGCTTAACAAAACAACATAGGAAAAATGAAAGAGTTTGATTCATTATATTTTGTGGGTGCTGGCGGCATCGGAATGGCTGCCCTGGAGCGCTATTTCCTGGCTCAGGGCAAGCGTGTCGCCGGTTATGACCGCACACCGAGCGACTTGACCGCAGCACTGCAGCAAGAAGGGGTTCACATCGACTTTGACGAGGACCCGGATTTGATTCCCGATTACTGCCGTGACCCTGAACGCACACTGGTGGTTTATACTCCCGCCGTTCCCGATAGCCACAAGGGCTTGACCTACTTTCGCAACGGTGGCTTTGAGGTGCTCAAGCGTGCCGCCCTGCTGGGTGTGGTGACCTCCCACAGCAAAGGACTCTGTTTTGCCGGCACCCATGGCAAGACCACGACGTCGAGCATGGCCGCCCATATCCTGCATGATTCGGGTATCGGCTGCAACGCCTTCTTGGGCGGTGTGCTGCGCAACTATGACAGCAATTTCCTGCTGTCGGCGACGAGCCCTTACTCGGTTATCGAGGCCGATGAGTTTGACCGCTCGTTCCATCACCTGCGACCCTATATCGCCGTGGTAACCTCTACAGAACCTGACCATCTGGATATCTACGGCACCGCCGAAGCCTATCTGGAGAGTTTCGCCCATTTCACCGAGCTTATCCAGCCTGGCGGTTCCCTCATCATTCACACTGGATTGGAAATGAAACCCCGTGTGCAAGAGGGTGTTAAGACCTATACCTATGGCCGCGAGGATGGCGATTTTCATGCCACCAATATCCGCAAGGGCGACGGTGAAATCACCTTTGATTTGGTGACGCCTTGGGAGACGATTAATGACATCGGTCTGGGCGTTCCTGTCGATATCAATATCGAGAACTCCATTGCCGCGATGGCGGCATGCCGCCTTATCGAGGCGCCCGCAGAGGCCATGCGCAAGGCGATGGCGTCGTTCATGGGTCCCAAGCGCCGTTTCGAGTTCTGGCTCAAGGAACCAGGCAAGCAGGGTAGGGTGATGATAGACGATTACGCCCACCATCCCGGAGAGCTGAAGGCCAGCATCAAGTCGGTGCGCGATCTGTACCCCGACCGCCGTTTGACCGTCATCTTCCAGCCTCACCTGTACACCCGCACCCGTGACTTCGCTCCAGGGTTTGCACAGGCGCTGTCGCTGGCCGACGAGGTGATTTTGCTGCCTATCTATCCTGCACGCGAGGAACCCATTCCCGGAGTGACCAGTGAAATGATCCTCGAACAGGTCACCAGCACAAAAAAATGTATTTACTCGAAAGAAAATTTGATTGAATCAATAGAATTGAGTAATTTTGACGTTTTATTGACTGCGGGTGCCGGCGATATCGCCAATCTGCTGCCACAAATATGCTTTGAATTCAAGAAACAAAGGCGTTGAAACGACTGATACAAAATAGTATTCTGGCTGTCCTTGCGATAGCTCTCGTCATCGGAATCCTGTGGGCGAGAGATAAGTCGCGGGGTGAGCTGTGTACCGGTGTCGAGGTACAGGTCATCAATGCCGACAGCACTGCGTTTGTCACCCCCCAGGGCGTGCTCAATGACCTCAAGAGCCAAGGCATCAAGGTGGAGGGAAAACGCATGGGAGACATTGATGCCTCAAAAATCGAGGAAGTCTTGCGTCTCTCGCCCTATCTGGAGAACGCCGACATCGTGAAGTGCCAGGATGGCCGGCTGCTGATACGCGTGAGCCAGCTTGTGCCGGTGTTCCGCGTCTTTGACGGCGACAACTCCTATTATGTGAACCGCGCCGGCAAGCACATGTCTGCCTCGAACTACTATCACAGCGACGTGCCTGTGGTGCAGGGCCATTTCAACCGCAAATTCCCTCCCACGCGCCTGCTGCCGCTCATCGACTATGTCGAGGGAGACTCGCTGCTGCACTCGCTGGTGACCATGTATATCATGCGTGACACCAACAATATCATTCTGGTGCCTGCCATCAGCGGCCACGTCATCAACATCGGTCACGCCTCGGGGTTGGACAACAAGTTTGCCAAGCTAAAGCTGTTCTACAAAGAGGTGATGCCCAAGCGCGGGTGGAACACATTTGACACCATCTCGGTCAAGTGGAATCATCAGGTGGTGGCAACGCGCCGAAACAAGGCCGTGCAACCCGTTATCATCGACGCTCCCGATGATGATGAACAGGCTCCTGATATCCAGACCATGACCGTTGGCACCGCTGCCGAAGCCAAAAAGGCCGAACAGCAGGAAAAGGCCGCCAAGGCAAACGAGAAAAAGCCCGCGCAGGACGATTCCCAAAAGACTGACAGCAAAAACCAAAAGAAGAGTAATTAAACTATATAAAACAATAACACAAAAATATAGCAATCACTTTTATGGAAAAGAACCAGTACATTGTAGCACTTGAAATCGGAAGCTCTAAAATTGTTGGAGCCATTGCCGAGAAGACATCGGCAGGATACTTGAGTGTTAAGCATCTGCAAGAGGAGCGGCACCTCAATAGCGTGAGGTATGGCATCGTGCAGAATGTTGAGAATATCAAGAGCAGTGTGAACCGCATCCTCAAGAACCTGGAGGGTATGGTGGACGGACGCATTACCCAGGTGTATATGGGTGTGAGCGGCCGCTCGCTGCACAGCATCGTGAGCGAGGTGAACCGCAGTGTGGACTCCACCGAGCCGATCACCAAAGAACTCATCGACCGTATCATTCATGACGCCACCAGCACCCCTATCCGCAACCATGACACGGTGGATATCGTGCCCAGGGCTTACTATGTGGACAAGGTGGAGACCATGAATCCCGTAGGTCAGTTCGGCTCAACGATAAAGATCAAGGTCAACCTGATTGTTGCCAAGCCGTCGCTCAAGCTCAACCTTAATCGTTTGATGACCTTTGGCATTCCTGTCAAGGATTATATCGTTACCCCGTTGGCTGTGGCCGAACAGATCCTGAGCGAGAGTGACCGTGAACTGGGCTGCATGCTCGTGGACATGGGTGCCGAGACCACTACGGTAACCATCTATAAGAATAAGGCGCTCATCTACCTGTGCACCCTTCCCCTGGGCGGACGCAACCTTACCCGTGACGTGATGACCGGCCTTAACGTGATTGAGGAAACTGCCGAGAACGTCAAGAAGAACATCAATAATCCACTTGACCCGGTTAACGTGAGCGATGTGCGCATCGAGGGGCTGAATGCACGTGATGCCGCCAACTACATTAGCGCCCGTACCGGAGAAATCATCGCCAACATCAACCGTCAACTGGCTGATGCCGGCATCTCGTCGAACGATATCCAAAGCATCGTCCTGATTGGTGGCAGCGCTCACCTGGGCGGCTTGCAGCAGAAGATTGAGGACACCATTAAGGTCAACGTCCGCAAGGGACAGAACCCCATGGGCCTGAATATCCTTAACCCTGAGATCAATCGCCTGGAATACATCGAGGTCTTCTCGTTGCTGGCAAAGGCTGCCGAGATGATTGAGCCGGGTGAGACCTGTGTAGAGCTCAATAAGTACGTTGATGGCGGTCCTAAATTTGATGGACCTGTGCCTGCCCAGAACGATGAACCCACACCCGTGCAGGAGTCCCGTACCACCAAGGCCAAAAAGTCTGAAAAGAAGAAACCGTGGAAGTCTTGGGCCGACAAGCTCTCACGCCTGATGTCTGAGGATGACATGTCTGAAGATGACCAGTAAACGCATGTAGAATCCAATCACCAACCATTAAAACAAATATAACGCAATATGAACGAGAATAAAATCAAATTTGGTGGGAATAGCCAGGGCTCGCGCGAGTCGGGTCCGGACATTATGTCCACACTGGATCAGAATTCAGGCTTTCAGGATAAAGATAAAGCCCGTACCATTATCAAGGTGATGGGCGTGGGCGGTGGCGGCAACAACGCCATCAACCACATGTATTTGCAGAATATCGAAGGTGTTTCATTTGTCGTCTTGAACACCGACCGCCAGCAACTCAACCAGTCGCCGGTGCCCAACCGCGTGCTGCTGGGTCCCAACACGACTCACGGTCTGGGTGCGGGAAATGTGCCTGATGTGGCAAGGCGTGCCGCTGAGGAGAGCGAGGCTGAAATCGCTGCCCTCTTTGACGATGACACCAAGATGGTCTTCATCACCGCCGGTATGGGTGGCGGTACCGGTACCGGTGCTGCTCCCGTTGTGGCACGAATCGCTCACGAGAAGGGCGTCCTCACCATCGGTATTGTGACCATTCCCTTCCTGTTCGAGGGACCGAGGAAGATTCTCAAGGCGCTTGGTGGTGCCGATGAGATGGGCAAGTATGTCGATGCCCTGCTGATCATTAACAACCAGCGCTTAACCGAGATCTATAAGGATCTTGACTTCACCAATGCTTTCGGTAAGGCTGATGACACGCTTACCGTTGCTGCGCGCAGCATCAGTGACCTGATTACCGTTGAGGGTAAGATTAACCTGGACTTCAACGATGTGAACACGACGTTGCGCAATGGTGGCGCCGCCATCATCAGTTCGGGTTATGGTACGGGTGAGCGTCGCGTGACCAAGGCTATTGAGGACGCACTCGAATCGCCGCTGCTCAAGAACCGCGACGTATATGGCTCGCAGAAGATTCTGATGAACTTCTACTATAATCCCAATAGCGAGTATCCTCTCCTGATGGATGAGATGAACGAGATTCAGGAGTTCATGGCCAACTTCGATCAGGAGGTTGACGTGATTTGGGGTATGGCCTTTGATACCACGCTCGAGGATCAAATCAAGGTGACCGTGCTGGCTTCGGGCTTTAACGTGTCGCTGGATAAGGAGTCTCCTGTCCCCACGGTGCAGTCTCCCAGGCGTGAGCCGGTACATGCCGATCCCAAGAGTGCTGATGATATACGTCTCAAGGCAGAGTATGGTGATAAGGCTATCTCCGACATGACACTCAGGCAGCTCAGCGCCCGTTATTTTGTCCTGTCTCCTGATCAGATGGATGATGACGACGTGATCGACATGATTGAAAAGAACACGACTTTTGGCCGCAGGCCTGACTTCCGTAACCAGATTAAGGAGCGCCAGCAGACTGCCAGCAATGAGCGCCCCGTTGAGGTGCCCAAGGCAGCCAAGCGTGGCAACAGCAGCGACTCCCAGACGATTAACTTTGGGGACGAGTCGTTTAACTAAAACTGATAACAGGAGAAAGTGGCTATGACAATCTTTGATCAAGTCAATAATGGCATCAAGGAAGCGATGAAAGCCCATGACAAGGGACGGCTCGAGGCCCTCAGGGGTATCAAAGCCGAATTCCTGCTCATCAAGACCGCCCCGGGTAACAACGGGGAGGTGAGTGACGAGAATGCCCTCAAGGTGCTTGTTCGCATGGCCAAGCAACGCAAGGAGAGCGCGCAGATCTACATCGACCAGCAACGTCAAGACCTGGCCGATGTGGAATTGCTGCAGGCTACCGTCATTGAAGAATTCCTGCCCAAGCAGATGAATGACGAGGAGCTCACGGCCCATATCAAGTTCATCATCGAGCAGGCCGGTGCAACGAGTATGAAGGATATGGGCAAGGTCATGGGAATCGCTACCAAGCAACTCGCAGGCCGTGCCGAGGGCCGCGCCATCAGCGCCAAGGTCAAAGAACTCTTAACACAGAACTAAAAACCAGAAACTAGGGACTAGAAACTAGAAACTAAAATGCTGACATTACAACTCATCAACCAGGACCCCGAGGAGGTGATTCGCCGCCTCGCCGTCAAGCAGTTTGACGGTCGCGAACCCATCATGCGCATCGTGGAACTGGACAAGCAGCGCCGTGCACTGCAAAAACAACGCGACGACAACGCCGCTGTACTCAATAAAATGGCCGCACAGATCGGTGCCCTGATGAAACAGGGTAACCGTGAAGAGGCCGAAAACGTCAAGGCTCAAGTAGCATCGCTTAAGACCGCCAACAAGGAGATTGACGACAACCTGAGCGCCGCCCAGGACGAGATTACCGAGATTCTGCTGAGTGTGCCCAATGTGCCCTATAGCGGTGTGCCTGAGGGCCGCACTGCCGAGGACAACGTGGTCGAGAAAACCGGCGGCAAGATGCCCGAATTGCCCGAGGATGCCCTTCCTCATTGGGACTTGGCCAAGAAATACAACCTGATTGACTTTGACCTGGGCGTGAAGATTACGGGTGCAGGCTTCCCTGTCTATGTAGGCAAGGGTGCCCGCTTGCAGCGTGCCCTCGTACAGTTCTTCCTCGACGAGGCTGGCAAGGCAGGCTATGTAGAGATCGAGCCTCCCTTTGTTGTCAACGAGGCTTCAGGTCTGGGAACGGGTCAGCTGCCCGACAAGGAAGGCCAGATGTACCACTGCCAAGTGGACAACTTCTACCTGATTCCCACTGCCGAGGTGCCCGTGACCAACATGTACCGCGACGTCATCATCCCGCAGGATGAGCTGCCCAAGAAGAACTGCGCATTCTCGGCATGTTTCCGCCGTGAGGCCGGTTCCTACGGTAAGGACGTGCGCGGCCTGAACCGTCTGCACCAGTTTGACAAGGTGGAGATTGTGCGCATCGAGAAGCCCGAGGATTCCTATGCCGCCCTCGAGGAGATGAAGGACCACGTCCAGGGTCTGCTCGAGAAACTGGAACTGCCGTGGCACATCCTGCGCCTGTGCGGTGGCGACATGAGCTTCACCAGTGCCATTACCTTCGACTTTGAGGTATGGTCGGCAGCCCAGCAGCGCTGGCTCGAGGTGAGCAGCGTTTCCAACTTCGAGACTTATCAGGCCAACCGCCTGAAGTGCCGCTACCGTGGTGACGACAAGAAGACCCACCTGTGCCACACCCTCAACGGCTCGGCACTGGCTCTGCCGCGCATCGTAGCCGCCCTGCTCGAGAACAACCAGACGCCTGAGGGTATCCGCATCCCTGCCGCCCTGCAGCGTTACACTGGTTTTGACATCATCGACTGACGATAGGAACCAACTACGAATTACGCGAATTAAACTAAAAATCCTTGTAATAGATAATTAGTTTAATTTGTGTAATTCGTAGTTTTGATAGAGAGGTAATGAAGCGACAGGCCTGGCTTGATTATATTAAGTTCTTTGCGATGACGCTGGTGGTTGTGTACCACACGCCGCCACGCTATGATAATGCCCATGAGGTGGCCCTGTTCAATATGGGGGCACCGGTTTTTTTCTTTGCCGCGGGCTATCTGTTCAATATCGCCAAGCAGAAGGATTTCTTTACATTTCTAGGACATCGGGCCCGCCAGATTCTGGTGCCTTACACTACATTTTTCATTATTTTCTATGCCCTGTGGCTTGCCGTTGGCCGCCGCATGGCAGGCCCTGAGGAACAGGCTATTGACGTGCTCACTCCCCTGTGGCAGTTCGTCCAGGGCACTCCCGACGTCGTGTTAGGTCCTTTCTGGTTCCTGGCCGCCTTGTTCACCATGCAGGTCATCTATTACCCGATAAAGCGGTATTTGTCAGGCTATTTGCCACTTGTTGTGGCGCTGTTGCTGAGTTTGGGGCTGCTCGTGATGCCCGATGTGCCCTGGTTCCGCTATTGGAATCTTGACAAGGCCTTCCTGTATATGCCCATCTATGCCTTTGGTAACTGCTGCCGCCCGTTGGTGGACAAATTTGAATTCTCCACATCGGCGCGCTCCCTGTTGTGGGTTCTGTTGGCGGTGATGGGACTGGGTTTCCTTATCATAGCACCATTGACGATCGACCGGGCAGTGGCCTACGTTCTTGCCCCCGAGGCTGTCATTCTGGTGCTGCCCTTCTACACAGCCGTGTGCAAGTGTTTGGAGGACCGGTGTGGCACGAGTCGCATAGCGCAGACCGTTGCCATCACTGGCATCACCTATCTGGCCTTGCAGAACTACCTTATCGGCGTCATCAAGATTGTCGCTGCCAAGTTGCTGGGACCTGCTGTCCTCGATGACAGCATCCTCTTCAAGATCGTTATTGCACTCGTTGTCATGGCGGTGCTCTATCCCTTGGCTTTGTTCATCGAGCGTTACCTTCCTTTCCTCTTGGGCAAACGCTACAAGAAAGTCGTCAAGTGATAAACTTGGTGGCAAACTATCGACTAACGAACTATTTTTACTACCTTTGCGCTTTGAAATAAAAACGACATCAGAAAGGATATAATAATGAATGTACTTGAATTAAGCGAACAAGAGATTATTCGCCGCAACAGTTTGGAGACGCTCAAGGGAATGGGCATCAACCCTTATCCCGCTGCTGAGTATGTGGTGAATGCCTATAGTGACGAGATCGTGGCCAACTTCAAAGATGATGACGAGCCGCGCCAGGTGAGCATTGCCGGACGTATGATGAACCGCCGCATCATGGGCAAGGCATCCTTCTTTGAGTTGCAGGATTCGCGTGGCCGCATCCAGGTGTATGTGAGCCGTGACGACCTGTGCCCCGACGAGGACAAGGAGCTGTATAACACCGTGTTCAAGAAGTTGCTTGACATGGGCGACTTCGTCGGCGTGGAGGGTTACGTCTTCCGCACCCAAACGGGAGAGATCAGTGTCCATGCCCAGTCACTCAAACTGTTGAGCAAGTCATTGAAACCGCTGCCCGTTGTCAAGGAGAAGGACGGTGTGACCTATGACGCGTTTGAGGATCCTGAGATGCGTTACCGCCAGCGCTATGTCGACCTGGTGGTGAACAAGGGCGTTAAGGAGACTTTCCTGAAGCGTGCTCAGGTTGTTAAGACCATGCGACAGGTGCTCGACGATGCCGGCTATACCGAGGTTGAGACCCCGACTCTCCAGGCCATCGCCGGTGGTGCAACGGCCCGTCCGTTTATCACCCACTTCAATGCGTTGAATATCCCCATGTATATGCGTATCGCTACCGAGCTCTACCTCAAACGTCTGATTGTGGGCGGCTTCGAGGGCGTGTATGAGATTGGCAAGAACTTCCGCAACGAGGGTATGGACCGCAACCATAATCCCGAGTTCACCTGCATGGAGCTGTACGTGCAGTACAAGGACTATAACTGGATGATGTCGTTCACCGAGAATCTGCTTGAGACGATCTGTACCGCTGTCAACGGTAAACCCGAGACCGAGATCGACGGTCAGGTCATCAGTTTCAAGGCACCTTACCGTCGCCTTCCCATCCTCGACGCCATCAAGGAGAAGACGGGCTATGACCTGGAAGGCAAGAGCGAGGACGAGATCCGCGAGGTGTGCAAGGCATTGAATCTCGAGATTGACGACACCATGGGCAAGGGCAAGCTGATTGACGAAATCTTCGGCGAGTTCTGTGAGGGCACTTTCATCCAGCCCACCTTCATCATCGACTATCCCGTCGAGATGTCGCCGCTGACCAAGATGCACCGCACTAAGCCAGGCCTGACCGAACGCTTTGAGCTGATGGTTAACGGCAAGGAGCTGGCCAATGCATACAGCGAGCTCAACGACCCCATCGACCAGGAGGAGCGCTTCAAGGAGCAGATGCGCCTGGCCGATAAGGGTGACGACGAGGCCATGGTCATCGACCAGGACTTCCTGCGTGCCCTGCAGTATGGCATGCCTCCCACGAGTGGCATCGGCATTGGCATCGACCGTCTGGTGATGCTCATGACCGGTAACAGCTACATCCAGGACGTGCTCCTGTTCCCGCAGATGCGCCCCGAGAAGGTGCCCGCCCGCGACAAGGTCGAGGCATTCACCACACTGGGCATCCCCGAGGAATGGGTAGCTCCTATCCAGAAGGCCGGTTTCCTGACCGTTGCTGCGCTGGGTGCGCTGGAGAAACCCGGCAAACTGTTCCAAGATTTGCTCGACATCAACAAGAAGTACAAGCTGGGCTACAAAGTGCCTGTCGTTGACGAGGTCAAGAAATGGGTCGAGGCTGCCGCTGCAACTAATGCAGGGCAGGAGTGACAGCCATCTCAGATAAGATATTTTGACATCATTCCCTATCCTGGGGCATTGATCGCCAAATGGCATCGTGCCCCAGGATTTTTGCTTTAGCAATTTTTAAGAAAAAAATTAGGGCCTACTTTGGGCTAAAAACGGTTTTTTACGTTTTTATTTTATAATTTTAGGGTTTGATTCAGAGGGTAAAGTTCGCTTATTGATGCTTATCCCCCTGTGAATCAGTGTACTGAGTATTATTGATTATAGAACTAAGATCGCACTATGGTAAAAAAACATTTAGTTTTACTAATGCTTCTGGTGATGGCCATTGCGGCTGCCAATGCCAGCACTTGGAAGATGCATAACTATTATGTGAAGGAGAAAATCCAGAACGTCTTTGACACGGGCGACAAGATTTATTACCTGAACAGCGGCCGCTTGTTCCAGTTTGATAAGACGACAGAATCAACGATATCCCTCAGCCGACAGAATTTGTTGTCTGACAACCAAATTTCTCAGATATTTTACGACTGGGAGAATAAATTGCTATTTGTGGCCTATGCCAATTCCAATCTTGATGTGATTGATGAGGCAGGTAAAGTGACCAATATCAACTGCGTAAAAGATGCAGTGGTCGAGGTGCACAAATACACCCTCAAGAATGGCGAATTAACCAGCTATGAGGGCAAATCAATCCGTGACATCACTTTCTCAGGTGGCAAGGCGTATATTGCTATGGGCTATGGCTTTGCAGTGCTTGATGAAGCAACGCTCACAATTTTGCGCGATGTCGTAGTGCGTAATACCGTTTGCGTCCATTCTGTGGCCATGATAGGTGAGTATCTGGTCATTTTGAGTGATTCATATTGTTATTATGGTGATCCCAATGCCGAAGACCCCATCAACACATTTGCTAAGAGAAGCGGTACCTATACAGGGTATAAGATGTACCCTATTGATGACCATTCGGCATTTCTATTAGGTACATCAAGTATATTGTATTTTGATTTCTCATCAGGGGCGCCTTCATTTACAAGACTTGTCAATGAAGCAGCCACCTGTGTTCAAAAGACTCCCACTGGCTATATCGCAAACTTTGCAGGCAAATCGTTCTATTACACATTTGACTCGGCTGGCAAGACGCCCACAAAACAGGGTTCAGAAGTTGGCTTTGCCACGTCAGACCCCCTAGGTGACGGCACTGTGTGGATGAATGATGCTAACGGCTTGCACATCAATGGCTCTACCGAATACTACCAGATTAACTCATTGACCACCGACCAGCCCTACTGGTTGAAATACAATGCGTCAATGAATCTGCTATATGTCGCCGCTTCGGGCCCCATCGCTTTGATTAATAATAATCCCATGACTAACCCAAACGTGGTTAATGTCTATGATGGAGCACAGTGGACCAATGCCACGGTCAATCCGACTTTTCTTGCCAGCTATGGTTTTGAATTCAGTCCGTTGGATTCTACGACCTACGTCCGTTCCAGTTGGAGCAATGGCATTTGCAAGGTGACAAATAATGTACTCAAAACCACCTTTATCAAGGCCAATGCCCCCATTGGCGGCACCAAGCCTACACCTGCTTTTGACAACTACGGCAATCTGTGGGTTGTCAGTTCCTATCTGAGTGTCAGCAGTGAGTTGGGTGTTATTCCCACAGCCGCAGTGCTTCCAGCCGCAAAATTCGCTAAAGCTACTATAAAAAAAACTGACTGGTTTGTGCCGAGCACTCTATCAAGTCTTTACACTGGAAAAATGCAGCGCTCCCGTTTTGTGGTGAGCAAGAAGAATAATGTAAAGATATTTACAGATGGCGATCATCCAAATCGTGAAGGTCAAGGTGAAATCTTCTGCTGGGACAATGGCGATGCCGATCCAACCGTTGATAATTACCGCTTGGTGAACCTTACCCGTTTCATTGATCAGGATGACCGTCAGGTGGACTGGACTTACATTAACCATATGGAGCAGGATAATGATGGTAATATATGGGTATGCCACAGCAAGGGTGTGTTCATGTTTTACCCTGAAATGGTGTTTGACGAGCTTCCCAGAGCCATGCGTCCCTTTGTGACCCGTTCGGTCGAGGGTAAAGGAATCTTGTGCGAAGGCTATTGCGTCTATGACATGGGTGTTGACAAGGGTAACAACAAGTGGCTGGCCACTGACGATGGCGTGTACTTCGTGTCACCAGACGGCACCGAGGTGTATAACCACTTCACGACCGATAACAGTGATTTGCCCAGCAATATGGTTTACTCGGTGGAATGTGATACGGTTAACGGTCGTGTATATGTGTATACCGACAATGGCTTTGCCGAGTATGTCGCTCTGGGTGATGCGCCTGCGTTTAGCTTTGATGATGTGTACGTTTATCCCAATCCAGTAGATCCTGACTTCACTGGCTACGTAAAGATTGCCAGACTGATGGATAATTCCTATGTCACCATCACTGACCGTGAAGGCCATATCGTCGCTCAATTAGGCCCGGCAATGGGTAGCGTCTTGTGGGACACTTGCGGTCCAGACGGCCATTTTGTTCCAACAGGCGTTTACAACATCTATGCCGCTCAAGGCTCACAGCCTGTCGTGACTGATAATCCTTTGCGTACAATTTTGATTATCAGGTGATGGTCCGTGTGAGGCAATGATAATCCTGGAAATCCTTGTAAGAAATATAATAAAGTAACACGATATGAAAAAAAGACAGTTATTTTTCCTGATGCTCGTGGTGATGGCAATCGCTACTGCCAGTGCGAGCACATGGAAAATCCACAATTACTATGTGACCAGTAGAATTCAAAACGTCTTTGATACCGGCGACAAGATTTATTACTTGAATAGTGACCGCTTATTCATGTTTGATAAAGCCACATTGAAGACGGCCGCATTGAACCGCCAGAACAAGTTGTCAGACAACCAGATTTCCCAGATATACTATGATTGGGAAAACAGGCTGTTGTTTGTGGCTTATGCCAGCTCCAATATTGACGTGATTGACGCTGACGGCAAGGTGACGAATATTAATCGTGTCAAGGATGCTGTGGCCACTGTGCACAACTATTCATTTGACGAAGAAAAAGGTTTGATCGCTTATGAAGGCAAGAGTATCCGTGATATCACCTTTACCGGTGGTAGGGCATACGTTGCCATGGGATATGGATTTGCTGTCATCGACGAGTCGACGCTGTCGATCGTCAGAGATGTTGCTGTGAGCAGTAATCTTTGTGTCAACTCAGTGGCACGAATCGGCAATCGTCTGGTAATTTTGACCAACAGTTATGTTTATTATGGTGACCCTGATGCGATTGACCCAATTAATACTTATACCAAAAAGAGCGGTACTTTCACAGGTGGAAAGTTGTTCCCGATAGATGACAACGCTGCATTCTTGATGTGCAGTTCAAAGCTTTACTACTATAGTTTCGCTTCGGGTGCTCCTGTAATGACGAGTCTGGTGAGTGCCCTCCCCACATGTGTTCAGAAGACACCAACGGGCTACCTTGCCAACTTTGCTGGTCAGTCTTACTACTACACTATTGATGCAACAGGCCAGACGGCGACCAAGCAAGGATCGGCTGTGGGCTTTGCGACAATAGATCCCTATGGTGATGGCACTGTATGGCTTAACGATGCTAATGGACTTCATATCAGCGGATCCACGTCGTATTACAAGATCAATTCGTTGACCACATCCTTGCCTTACTGGTTGAAGTATAATGCAACCATGAACCTGCTCTATGCCGCAGTTTCGGGACCGATTGCCAAAATCAATAACAACTCGACATCCATTGCTAATGTCATCAATACCTATAATGGCACGAAATGGTCCACTGCTACGGCCTACTCTGCTGCTGGTGGTGCTTATGCTTTTGAATTCAGCCCGCTGATGCCGACTACTTACGTCCGCGCTAGCTGGAGCAAGGGTATTCACAAGGTAACCGATAACGCTTTGAAAACCACTTATACCAGTTCCAATGCTCATATTGCCTCACTAAAACCCACTCCCGCATTTGACAAATACGGCAATTTGTGGGTGGTTAGCTCTTACGGCTTGGCCTCGGCACCTGTAGCCGTATTGCCTGCCGACAAATTTGCCAAGACTTCAGCTAGCAAATCTGATTGGTTCGTTCCCAGTGGCATGCAGTCCCTTAATACAGGCGACATGCAGCGCTCCCGTTTCTTGGTGAGCCGGAAGAATAATGTCAAGATGTACACCGATGGCGATTATCCCAATGCTGACGGATCGGCCCTATTGTTCTGCTGGGACAACGGTGAGGTGGATCCTACCATCAACAACTATCGCTTGGTGAGCATAAGCCGTTTCATTGACCAGAATGACCGTCAGGTGGATTGGACCTATATTAACCATATGGAGCAGGATAATGACGGTAATGTGTGGGTTGGCCATACTGGAGGCGTCTATATGTTTGACCCTGATGTGGTGTTTGACGAGCAGCCCAGGGCTATGCGTCCGTTTGTGACCAAATCCACCGAGGGCAAGGGAACTCTGTGTGACGGCTACTGTGTGTATGACGTTGGCGTTACCCGTGATAACAAGAAGTGGCTGGCCACCGACGATGGTGTGTATTTTGTTTCGCCAGACGGTAGCGAGGTTTACAACCATTTCACGTCAGAAAACAGTGACCTGCCCAGCAACGTGGTTTATTCGGTAGAGTGTGACACGGTGAATGAACGTGTGTATGTATTCACCGACAACGGATTTGCTGAGTACATTGCCGAGGGTGATGCCGCCGCACTGAGTTATGACGAGATGTATGCCTTCCCCGATCCGGTCGAGCCCGACTTCACGGGTTATGTGAAAATTGCCGGCCTGATGGAGAATACCTATATCACCATCACAGACCGTGAAGGCCATATCGTGACTCAGCTGGGTCCTGTAACGGGAAGTGCCCTGTGGGACTGCAGCGCTACCAATGGTGAGCGAGTGGCAACAGGGACTTACAATATCTATGCTGCTCAAGGCGCAGCTCCCACCGCTACGGGTACGCCTCAGGCAACAATCAGAATCATCAGGTAATGTGATATCCATAACCTGTGGGAACCCTCTCAGAAGCAAGTACCTAATCTCGTGTACTTGCTTCTGAGAGTTTTTTTGTTTTTGCAATTTTTAAGAATAATTTTAGTCTGTTCTTCGGACCGAAATGCCGCGTTTTTCCATCATTATTTATAACTTTGGGGTTTGATTGAGAGGATTTTGTTGGTTTTTTAACGATAATCCTCTGTTGGTCAATATATTATATTTTGACAGGTGCAACAAAAAATAAATGCGATATGACTAAGAAACATTTCGTTTTCCTGATGCTTATGGTGATGGCTGTTGCCACTGCCAGTGCAAGCACATGGAAGATTCACAATTATTTTATGACCAAGAAGATCCAGAATGTCTTTGACACTGGTGACAAGGTCTATTATTTGAACAGCGACCGCCTGTTTGAGTTCGATAAAGCCACGTTGACGACGGTGGCGCTGAACCGTCAGAACAAGTTATCGGACAACCAGATCTCGCAAATCTATTATGATTGGCAGAACAGGTTGCTCTTTGTTGCTTATGCCAGTTCCAATATCGATGTGATTGATGCTGACGGCAAGGTGACCAATATCAATGGAGTCAAAGACGTACTGGTGCCGGTGCATGACTACACGCTGGAAAGTGGTGAATTGACCAATTATGTGGGCAAGGAAATCCGTGATATCACCTTTACTGATGGCAGGGCCTACGTTGCTATGGGATATGGCTTTGCGATTATTGATGAGAGCACGCTGTCGATTATCAGGAGTGTGGAGGTGCGCAATACCGTCACTGTCAACTCGGTGGCAAAAATTGGTGAGAATCTGGTTATTTTGTCTGATTCTTACACCTATTATGGTGATCCTGATGCCGATGATCCCATCAACACTTACAACAAGAGGAGTGGTACTTTCGCGGGAGCCAAGTTGTATCCGATTGATGATCAATCAGCATTCCTGATGAGCAATTCAAGGTTATACTTTTATGACTTCTCGCAGGAAACCCCTGCATTGACCACGTTGATATCGGGAGCACTTCCCACCTGTGTGCAGAAAACCCCAACTGGCTATGTCGCTAATTTTGAGGGCCAGACTTACTACTACACGATCGATGAGACCGGTCATGTGGCTACCAAGCAGGGTACGGTCATCAGCTTTGCATCGTCTGATCCCAATGGTGACGGCACGGTGTGGATTCTTGATGCCAACGGCCTGCACATCAATGGCTCTACTGCCTATTACAAGATTAATTCGTTGACGACCGACCAACCTTATTGGTTGAAGTATAACGCGGCTATGGACTTGCTTTATGCAGCCGTGTCGGGCCCCATCGCCAAGATCAATAACAACTCGACATCCATTGCCAATGTCATCAATACCTATGATGGCACAAAATGGTCCACTGCTACGGCCTACTCCGCTGCTGGTGGCGCTTATGCTTTTGAATTCAGTCCGTTGATGCCGACAACCTATGTGCGCGGCAGTTGGAGCAAGGGTATGCACAAAGTGACTGACAATGTGTTGACAACCACTTATACTAAGAGTAATGCCCAGATGGGTACGTACAAACCTACTCCTGCCTTTGACGTCTATGGAAACTTGTGGATTGTTTGCTCTTATGGCAATTCTGCCGCTCCTGTTGCGGTTCTGCCTGCCGAGAAGTTTGCCAAGACTACAGCTACCAAGTCCGATTGGTTTGTCCCTAGCGGGATGTCGGCCCTGAACACTGGCGACATGCAGCGCTCCCGTTTGCTGGTGAGCAAGAAGAACAATATCAAGATATTTATCGATGGTGACTGGCCTGATGGTCCAGGCAATGGCGAACTCTTCTGCTGGGACAACGGTGAGGTGGATCCTACAATCGATAACTACCGTTTGGTGAATATTAGCCGTTTCATCGACCAGGATGGCCGTCTTGTTGAATGGACTTATGTCAACCACCTGGAGCAGGATAATGAAGGTTACGTGTGGGTAGGCCACACTGGAGGCGTCTTTATGTTTGATCCTGATGTGGTGTATGATGAGCAGCCTAAGGCTGTCCGCCCGTTTGTGACCAAGTCCTCCGAGGGCAAGGGTGTCCTGTGCGAGGGCTATAGTGTGTTTGACGTAGGTGTTACCCGCGACAACAAGAAGTGGCTGGCTACCGACGACGGTGTGTACTTTGTTTCGCCCGATGGCAGCGAGATCTATAACCACTTCACGACAGACAACAGTGACCTGCCCAGCAACATGGTTTACTCGGTGGAATGTGACACGGTCAATGAGCGTGTCTATGTGTTCACCGACAATGGTTTTGCTGAGTATGTCGCCGAGGGTGATGCCGCTGCACTGAACTTCGACGGTATGTATGCCTTCCCTGATCCGGTTGAGCCCGACTTCACGGGTTATGTGAAAATTGCCGGCCTGATGGAGAATACCTATATCACCATCACCGACCGTGAAGGCCATATCGTGACTCAGCTGGGTCCTGTGACGGGAAGTGCCCTGTGGGACGGTAGCGCAGACAATGGCGAGCGAGTGGCAACAGGAAGCTATAATATCTATGCTGCTCAGGGCGGAGCCCCCGACATTACAGGCGCGCCTCAAGTGACGATAAGGATTATCAAGTAAAAAACGACATAGGGGTATCCCTTTGCTTGAGAAATTACAGACAGGAGGGTATGCCATAGCCGCATGCCCTCCTTTTTTAACAGCCAATTATGATGTGATATGTTATTCAACTCGTTCACATTTATGATTTTTTTGCCGGTGGTGTTTTTGCTCTACTGGTTTGTTTTCAAGCAACTGAGGTGGCAGAACCTGCTCATCCTTGTCGCTAGCTATGTGTTCTATGGCTGGTGGGATTGGCGTTTTCTCATTCTCATCGTCATCACGTCGTTGAGCAGTTTTGCCAGCGGTTTGCTCATCAAGCATTATGATGGGAACCGACGGGCGCAACGTGCTGTTAGCGCGGCAAACATTGTGCTCAACCTAGGCATCCTCGCAACGTTCAAGTATTTTAACTTCTTTGCTGGCAGCCTTCAGGCGGTTTTGTCGGCAATGGGCGTTATGGTGGACTGGCCCACGCTCAATATCATCCTGCCGGTGGGTATCAGTTTTTATACTTTTCAGGCATTGAGTTATTCCATCGACGTGTATGCCCGTAGGATTGAGCCTACAAGGGACATCGTTGCTTTTTTCTCGTTCATCAGCTTTTTCCCGCAGCTGGTGGCTGGTCCCATCGAGCGTGCTACCAACCTGCTGCCGCAGATGTTGACGGCGCGCCGTTTTGACTATGGTCGTGCAGTTGATGGCCTGCGCCAGATGTTATGGGGCTTTTTCAAGAAACTTATTATCGCCGATGGGTGTGCCGAGGTGGTGAACCAGACATGGAATGGACTGGATTCGGCAACGGGTCTGATGCTGTTTGTCTGCTCATTGCTGTTCACATTCCAGATCTATGCCGACTTCTCGGGCTACAGCGATATTGCCATCGGGTGCGCCAAGCTGTTCGGCATCAGGCTGACCACGAATTTCAAGGTCCCCTATTTTTCCCGCAACGTGCGCGAGTTTTGGCGCCGCTGGCACATCACATTGATGGGGTGGTTCACACAGTATGTTTATTTCCCGCTGGGCGGCAGCCGTTGTTCCCGTGGCCGCACAGTGCTGAACACGATCGTTGTGTTCTCGTTGAGCGGTTTGTGGCATGGTGCCGACTGGACGTTTGTCTTGTGGGGCCTCTATCATGCCTTGCTTTTCATTCCCCTTATCCTGTTGGGCTCCAAAAGCCACAAGGACACCGTTGCCCATGGACGTTGGTTGCCCTCGTTCAGAGAACTCACGGCTATGGTGGTAACCTTCCTGCTCGTCAACTTTGGCTGGATACTGTTCCGTGCTCCAGACTTTGCGTCCTTCAGTGAATTTGTGTCACGACTGTTCTCGCATTCGTTGTTCAACTATCATGGCTTGACCATGAGGATGGCGACGATGCTGCTGTGGTGTGCGGCACTGCTGCTTGTCGAGTGGTTGCAGCGTGAGAAGCAGCACGTGCTGCAGATTGACGGCTACCGTGTGCTATCCCTGCGTCCTGTGCGCCTGGCGCTATATGCAGCCCTTGTGTTCCTGATTTTCTATTTCGCGGGCCAGGTACAAACGTTTATCTATTTCCAGTTCTGACTGTCATGCGCAAATTTCTCATTAACATATCCTACACCGTGTTGCCCGTCTGGCTGTTCTTTGTCGGGATGGCGGTTTATTTGTGGATAACCAATGACAATTCGGGAGACTTGATGCGGTTGGGCCTCATCAACAGCGGGCCGGAATATACCGACTCCATTTGTGCCTATCGGTTGCCGTCGGTCTATTACATGGGACAGGATGACGATAGCCTGTTGCGTCAGGACACTTGCGACATCCTGGTCATCGGCGACTCATTCTCGCATGGCGGTGGAGTGGGCAAGGAAGGTGATTATGTGAATTTCCTGGCCCATGATAGTGGCCGCAAGGTGATTGTGTTCACTCCTCATGATCCCACCTTGTCCAGCCCTATTCAAATTGCTTATGATATCTTGAACCTGGGATGTATCGACTCGACGCACGTCAAGAACCTGGTCGTGCAGGAGGTGGAACGCTACCTGGTGCCTCGTCATGATGGCTTCGTGACCACCCATACCACAATACCACGTCCGGAACGGGACGCTAACGCCGCTCCTGCCCCCAAGCAGGAAGCAAGCCCACTGCTGCGTGTGAAGGACTTTCTGTTTTATCACCTGTTCGGCGCCAACCCGATTTTCAAGGTGCAGTTGTCGCGTCCAGTCTTTGGTGGCGCGCAACCCGACCAGTTGTATTTCTACCGTGAGGATGTCGAGATGGGTTTTGACGTCTCCAGCAAGAGCCGAGAAAGAATCATCGATTCTTACCAGCAGGTGATTAGGGTGGCCAAGGAGCGAGGCGTCAATGTCATCATGCTTGTCGCTGGTGACAAATATGACTTGTACCAGGATTACATTATTGACAATCCTTATCCAGCCAAGACCTTGAATGAGGACTTGCAGCAATGGATGGCTCCTGAACTGGATCACTTTGTTTTTTCCAAGCAAGTTTTGCTCCCCTATGTCAAGCAAGGTGTCAAGGATGTCTATCTGTTTAATGATACCCACTGGTCACCGGCTTCTTCCCGACTGATTGCCGGCGAAATCATCAAGAAACTCAAGTAGCTATGGACTTGAACTCACCCGAATTCTACACGCTGGCATTTGTAGTAGCCATGGCGCTGGTGGCCTTGCTCATGGGACACCGGGACAAGGGGCCTGCAAGCACGCATATCGTGCAGTTGCTGACAACTCCAGCCGATGAAGAAATTGACGATGATGTCTTGCGTATGAAGTATGTCGGAGGCGGGCGGGTCCTCATTTCCCGCGATGGGTTAATGCTGGGTGAAGAAGAAACCGTCAATCTCGTGTTCACCATCAGGGATGATGAATGCACCATACTTGAGAAGAAGGGTGTCAAGCGTCGTGGCGTCATCGGTGTGCCATGCAAGGGAGAAGTCACGGTCAAATGCTTGCGCCCCATCAAGTACCGCATCCGTTACGAGAGCCAGGTCACAAGCCGTTGGGCATCGTTTACCTATGATGCCGCGTCCACCAGCGAGAAACAGGTCTCTCTCGGTTACTAAACACAATTTCCAGAAGGTCTTTTCGTTATTATATTACAAGTCGATAAAGATACATGACAATGAAGAAGATATTTTTGCTGTTAGCGATGACGTTGGCTCTAAACGTTGTCGCCCAGAACGCTGTTGGTGACTGGATGTATCACCCGTCATTCGTCGGCGATCAATTGAAAGCCGTCGTTGAGGGTCGTCAGTGGGTTTATTACCTGTCGGATAACGATCTTTTTCGTTTGGATAAATCCACCGAAGAGAATGAGTCCTTGAGCAAGGTGAACGAGTTGAGCGACATGAGTATCGCCAACATCTATTACAATAGTGACAAGGACTATTTGGTGGTCGTGTACAACAACTCCAATATCGATGTCATCCTGAGTGATGGAGCTGTCGTGAATATGCCTGAGATAAAAGATGCGATACTCAGTACGAGCAGGACGATCAACGATGTCACTTTTGCTCCTGGCTTGATGTACTTAGCCACAGACTTTGGCTATGTGGTTATCGATGACAAAAAGATGGTGGTTAAGGAGTCGCGTCAGTATGGCAAGGCTTTGTGTTCGGTGGCTCAGGTGGGCGAGACTTTGCTCATCTCCACGGACGATGCCTTCTACTATGGCGAAGCAGGCAAGTACTATGAGAAACTGACCTCGTTCAAGACTGAAACGCTCCAGAAAAAATGCCGTTTTTGGCCCATTAATGATAACGCCTTTTACTGCATCGCAGATACTACATACCGTGTCACGATGACTCTTGACGAGAACGATAATGCGACTTTCAGTTCGCAGCCTGTTGTCGAGAAACCCGCAAATGATGTGCAGAGCACATTGGATGGATTGCTGATTAATGTACCCGAACAAAGCAAATGCTACAAAGCCAATAAGGACGGCTTCGACCTTGAGGTGATCAGTGACAACGGCGAGCTGTGCAGTGCTAATCGTGAGGGTAATGGTGAGTTGTGGGCTGTAGGCAAACAGGGTTTGCACCTACAGGTCTCACAGAATTATTATATGCCCAACGCGCTGTCTTTTGCAACTCCTTTCTGGATGACATATAATCAGGACCAGGATAAACTCTTTGTTTCCAATACTGCCGCTAACGGTGTTCTGAATACGGCATCCCCGACGGCAGTGAATACTTATGACGGCATGAAGTGGGCCGATGTGACTCCTGAGGGTGTCCCAACAAACGGCAACCCACTTGATGGCTCGTTCTGGCTGGAATTTCTTCCAGATGCCCCCAATACTTATTTCTTGGGCACATTCCGCTATGGCTTGCTCAAAGTCGTCGATAATGAGATTGTCCAGATCTATAACAAGGACAACAGTCCCTTGATGAAGTCGCAGGGTGCGATGTACCCAGTCACTAGTGTTGACCGAAATGGCAACGTTTGGGTGTTGCAGCCTTTTGAAAACAAGGAGCACCCTGTGATGGTGCTTCCTGCCGCAAAGGCTAAACTTGAGCAGACTGAAATTAATGATTGGGTGCTACCCACCATTAATAGCATCTACACGGGAGCTACTTCATGGCGCAGCCGCTTTATCTCAACCCGCAATAGCAAGTACGACATCAAGTTGTTTGCCGACGGTGAATTTGAGAGGCCCTTGGTGATTTGGAATTCTAACGGCGAGACTACAACGCAGTATGAGCCAAAGGTATTCAATAAGTTTATCGACCAAGATGGGCTGAGTGTGTCGTGGACCAACATCAAGTGCCTTACCGAGGACCTTAACGGCATGGTGTGGATGGGAACGAGCGAAGGTATCTGTATGTTCAATCCTGCACAAGCATTCTCGGAGAGCGGATTCTCGGTAGTACGGCCCAAGGTGCCCCGCAACGATGGCACCGGCTATGCCGACCGGTTGATGGATGGCATTCAGGTTAATGATGTCGCAGTGGATGGTGCTAACCGCAAGTGGATTGGCACTGAGACTTCGGGGTTGTTCCTTGTCAGCTCTGATGGTTCACAAATCATTAATCGATTCAACCCAACCAACAGTCCGCTGGGTTCTAACACTATTTATAAGGTGTGCTGTGATCCCAGCAGCAACTCGGTGTATGTGACGACTCCCGAAGGCTTCTATGAGTACTTCAGTGACTCCAGTCCTGCCGAGCCTAACTATAGTAACATCTACGCTTATCCGAACCCTGTGCGTCCCGAGTATGGCGGCAACGTGACCATCAAGGGGCTGATGGATAACTCCCTGGTGAAGATTGCCGATGCCAGCGGCAATGTGTTGGCACAGATGAAGTCCACGGGCGGAATGGTTACTTGGGACTGCTGTGACCAGTATGGCAACCAGGTCAAGACTGGTGTCTATCTCGTCTTCTGTTCTCAGGCTAACGGCAGCGGTAATGCTGTGGTGACCAAGATAGCTGTAATCCGTTAATCATATTTTTGTCAAGATGAATAAGGCCTTATTTACGACTCTGGTGCTACTGATGTTGTCGCTCGCTGCCTGCAATACAGGTAACCGACTGGCGAAGGCCGAGCGTCAAGCCGAAGTCGCACGTCGAGTGCAGACATCGCTCGAATCGCGTCAATACACAATTGCGGTTGACTGGATGAAGCCATTGAGGGGGACACCAAAGCACTTGAGTTACGGTTATGAACTGAAGATCAATGGCGATGAAATGGATAGTTACCTGCCCTATATGGGCGAGGCCTACCGTTTGCCCTATGGAGGCGGAAAGGGCTTGAATTTCAAGGCGCCCATACTTAACTATGTCCAGACGCAGACTGCCGGCAATTGCTATCTCATTGAGTTTGATGTGGTGAATGATGAGGATGTTTTCCATTATCGCATTGACTTGTTCTCCAGCGGTAAGGCAATTATAGACATTTGGGCGCGTGACCGGGACTCGATTTCATTTCAAGGCGAAATGGTGTTTTAGGGCCTGAATAATAATTTGAATAAAAAAGAATTTCCTTTTAAACTTGTGATAATTATTTGAGTCTAAATTATAGAAATTTTTCTTTAATCAATAACCCGGAAAACTGAAGAAATGATGAAAAAGGTATTACTTTTATTGGCAGCAACGATGATGATGCTTGCTGCATGCAGCACAGGTAATAAGGTGGTTGACGCTCAGCGTGCCGAGGCCATTAAAGGCTTGCTGGAATCACGTCAGTATGTGGTGATGGTTGGTTCGATGCGGCCGTTGTCAGCACCCACAGTAAGTGTTTCTCAGGGTCAGAAGATGATTATCCGTGATGGTTCCGTGTCCTGTTATTTGCCTTACGCAGGTTCGGGACAGAATGTCGGTTATGGTGCCAGTGGATACAAGGCGCTCAATTTCTCGAGTCCGATTCTTGATTATAAGGTCGAGTATCCCAAGCCTGACCGTGCCCGTGTGACCTTCAGAGTGGACAACGGCGACGACAATTACCGCTTCCACGTCGAGGTGTTCATGAACGGCAAAACCACCATCGACGTTGATCCCCGCGGCCGTGACGCCATTTCCTACAGCGGCATGATTCACGGCTTAGACATCTTGAACTAAACTCACAAAACGCAATTCAGGGTAAATAATTAGGGGCGGCGCCTTTTCGATGGCACCGCCCCTGTTTTGTTAATTGTTTGTCTCAATTCTGTCGTAGTTTGAGATAGGAAACGTTGTGTGGTTTATGCCTGCCTTATCAGTTGCCATTAATGACTATGTCAATCAAATCAGTTATGTCTTTCACGTTGACTGTGCCGTCACGATTCACATCGCCTGGCCATCTTTTGGGATAAACCATCACTAAGCAATCGGCAGTGATGTTCGAGCCATCAAGTGTTCGTGCAGTAATCATGCATTCACCCCAGCCGATTGCATAAACTGTACCGCCAATTACTCTCGCTACTGCTGGGTCACTGCTTGTCCAGGAAACACGTTGGGCCGTTCCTGATGGCATAACAATAGCAGTCAGTTTTGCCGTCTCATCTTCTACAAGTTCCAATTCAGTCAAGTCTAATTTGATGAATCCTGCTTGTGGCAGCGAAACTATCACATTGCAGGAAGCGCTCAAGTTGCTACCATCTGTAGTTGATGCAGTAATTGTTGCAAGACCAGTGTTAACTCCAGTTACGTTGCCATCGGCATCAACTGTTGCGATACTTTCATCACTTGATGTCCATGTTACAGAGCTGTTAGTCATCCCTATAGGCAAAATTGTAGCAGTTAGCTTTTGCGTTGCTCCAACGTTCAGATCCATTGTTGTTTGGTCTAGATTTAATCCGGTTGCCATTGATGGATAAACTGTAACTTGGCAAGTGGCAGAGGTTTCATAATTTGTGGTAGCAGTTATTGTGGCGGAACCAGGGCCTACAGCCCTCACGTTACCATTGCTGTCAACCGTTGCAACTCCAGTATTGCTGGACGAGAAAGTAGCCTTAGGTGATGGTGCATTGTATTCTGGCGTGTCAGAGAAAATCCATTGTAGCTTTTCTGTGTCGCCAATATTCATCGATAATGACGTGGGATAAAGAATCATATCGACTTGATTGCATCGTAGGTAATACCTTTCTTGTATTACTGTACTGTTTGTAGTAGAGGCCTGCCAATAGATTGTGATACTATCACATCCGACAAAAAAAGTATGTAGTTTAATATCGATACTTCGATTTGAGGTATTGAACGTTACTGTAAAATGGTTTTTATATGAACCACCAGTTGAGTATCCACCATTATATGGTCTCTCAGGAATAATGACTTTTTCACCGAGCCAAAAATAGAGAGTTTCGCTCGATGCGTTTAGCGAGGAACAAAGCATCGCTATTAGACAAAGTAAATGGAATAGTTTTTTCATAATAATAATTGCTTTTTGCTCCGCTACCCCATTGAGCGTCAATGAAATAATGAGGGAAAAGCTTGGGAGTCTGAGCATGGCACATATTCCGTAAAGAACATGAGCCATGCTTAGCCTTTCTCATGATATTTGCTTCAATTCTGCACCAGTCGTCTTATGTGAACTGATTCCTTTTTGATGTTACAAATTTAGTAGTTTTTTCAAAAAAATCCTAATTTATTAATGCGTTTTTGGGGATTTATTCAACTTCCTCGTTAAAGTGCCAATTCATGTCATGTAATGACAGTGAATCTATAGACTTGTTTTTACTGCAGTTATCCCGGGATGACGGTGATGCGGGAGGCGGTGTTGTCTTTGGGATCGCGGGTGACTTGGATTTGGGTGGTGATGCGTTCTTTGAGCATCTCGACGTGGCTGATGATGCCGACGCGGCGGCCGCCCATGTCGTACAGACGGTTGAGCGTTTCCATGACGTTGTCGAGATAGCTGGCGCTCAGTGAGCCGAAGCCCTCATCGATGAAGATGGTATCCACATTAAAGACTTTGCCCGACATGTTGGAGAGGGCAAGGGCCAGTGCCAGCGACACCATGAAGCTTTCGCCGCCCGAGAGCGTAGTCACCGCAGTGCGGTCGCCCTGCAGCAGATCGCGCACTAGGATGGTGAGTGTGCCGGGGTTGGATTCCAGCTCATAGCGGTCGTTGAACTGGCGCAGGTAGCCGTTAGCTGAACCCAACAGTTCACCCAGCAAATAGCTTTGGGCGATTTTGCGCAGGGTCTTACCGTCGGCGCTGCCCAGCATGTTGCTGAACTCAGCCCATTGGCGGTAGATTGCTTCGGCCTGTTCAAGCAGTTTCTGCTTCTCACCCATCAGGCGCGCGTTCTCCTCGTTGGATTTGAGGCGTGCCGCGCGGTTCGATACTTCCTCATTCAGTTCCTCGATGCGTTTGCCGGTCGCTTCGATGATTTGGGCTAGGCGTTCGGGATTTTCCTCGATGAAATCGGGCTTTTTTGCCGCAAGCTCCTCTTGTCGTGTCTTTAAGGCCTGTACCTCTCCCTGCATGAGGGCGATGTCCTGGGCCAGTGCCTGGTGTGCCTGCTTGATGGCTGCGATGTCTGCCTCGTTGTGGCCGGCAAGAGCAGTTAGCCGTTCGATGGTCAGCAGCGGCTGGCTGGCCATGCAGGCGTCCAGGGCCTGTTGTGCCTGCTGCGCATTCTTTTGTTCCGTGTCAAGGCGTGTGTTCCACTCCAGCGATTTGTTCTCGAGGTTATTCCACAAGTCATTCAGCCTATCGGGAACCGAGGCGGTGGTGCGGCCGTTGTCGGTCAACCTCTTGATGTTTGCCTTGGCGGCAGACATGGCAGGCAGGTGTGCCTTTACCAGAGCGATGGCGTGGTCGAGTTGCTGGGCTTCGTTCTCTTTGGCCTTGTAGTTCTTGGCCTCGTTTTCCAAATTCTCGATGAAATCGACGTTTTTCGCACGTTCTTGCCAGTCGCTGAACACAAATAATTTGTCCAATTCGGCTGTCGCTTTTTCCAGCAGGTCTTTGCTTGCCTGGATGGCATCGCGTTGCTTGCCGATGCTCGCATTGATGTTGTTCAGATCAATTTGAGCCTGATTGTGGGCCTTCACTTTCAGCGCGCTTGCCTCACGTTCCAGCTTGATGCGCCCGTTGAGGTCTTGGGCTTGCTTGATGATGCCGTTCAGGCGTTCGATGTCACCATCAATGTCATGGATGAGCGCTTCGGCGAGGCTCGAACTGCCCATTTCATCGGCTTTTTTGCCACATATCTCGAGCAATTCCAGAATGTGCTTCCATTGCTTGGCGCATTCGTCGGTTTTGTGCTTGAGGTCCTTGTCTTTGTCTTGGATATCCCGCTGAAGCCGTTCGGTGAGTTTTTGGCCTGCCTTGATGGCACCCTCGGCCGTGATGACGGCTTGTTCGGCTGCCTGCAACTCCCTCTGCAACTGGTCCAGTTCGCTTTGTGCCTTGGGGGCCAGCAAAGTGCTGATGACGTTGCCGCACACGGGGCAAGTGTCCCCCTCATGCAGTGTCTTGTGGGCTTGGCTGATGAGGGCGTTCCAGTCCTTCTGGCGCTCGACGGCGGCACGGGCCTTCTGTTCCAGTTCGCGTTTGCCCTTGATGGCCGCTTCTTCCTTTTCGAGGGCCGTCTGTTGTTTACCCAGTTCCTCTTTGAGCTGTTCCAACTTCTGTCTGGCTTGAGCATTGTCATCCAGTTTGCCCTTATAGGTGGTGAGATCCTGCTTGGCCTTAAACAGATTGTCCTTGCGGGCGATCACCTGCTCGATGTGCAGGCCGTCATATTCCTGCTGCAACTTCTCGACCGCGGCCTCCTGTTTCTTGCATTCGTCAAGAGCCCGCTTGAGCGTTTCTTCGGCTTTGGGCAGACGTCCGGTTTCACGTTCGAGGGCAGTGGTATAGGTCGCGATGTTGTCACTGGCCGATTGGCGGTTCTTCATCACCGACTTGATGGTGCCCACGGCGTTATACATTTCACGGTTGGGCTCCTGTTGCTGCAGAAATCCCTTGATTTCATCGAGGTTTTTCTGCTTTTTTGTCAAATCGGTCTCGGTGGCGCGCAGAGCAGCGCACAACCTGTCGAATTCTTCCTGCAGCGCGGGACGTTCTCCTTCTAGCGACTCAATCTGGCGTTGTGCATGGCGCAGTGAGGCGAGTTCGCGGCGGGCATCGGCGGTAGTGTCCCAGTCCTTGATGAGAGCCTGCTGCTCCAGATAGTCCGGTTGCTCGCATTGTTTCATTTTTTCGGCAAGGGCGTTCTGCTTGTCGGCCAATTTCTTTTCATTGTCGGCTTTCTCACCGAGCCAATCGGTCATTTTCTTGGCCCCGTCGTGCTGTTGTTGTTCCTCGGCCGTTTTTTTCTTGAAATCGGCGATTTCATCGTTGATTTGGGCCTTTTCTTCCTCGTTAAGAAGAGTGATGTTCTTCAATTGGTCGCTCAGCAGGTCCCGGTCATATTCCTTCTCCTTGCAGGTGTCGTATATCTTTTTGCCGATTTGGGCATAGACCTCGGTGCCGGTCATCTTCTCGAGCAGGGCGGCCTTGTCGTTGTCGTCGCTCTCCAGGAACTCGGCAAACTTGCCCTGGGCCAGCACAACGGTGCGGAAAAACTGGTTCATGTCCAGCCCTATGGTCTGCTTGACAAAATCATCGATTTCTTTGATTTTGGAGTAATGGCGGGCTTGGGCCACACCCTCGTCAGTCATAATGGTGCGGACGGGCTTCTGGATAGCACCGTCGGCCTTGTTGCGTGAGCGGTGCACGTGCCAAGTGGCGACGTAAGGGGTGCCGTCATTGTCATCGAAGGTGAGTCTCACGTCAGCACACACGGCCCCGCGGCGCAGCAGCTGGCGCACATCATCGGTCTTGAGGTTGTCTTCGTTTGCGCCCTCCTCGCGGCTGGTGGTGTAGTCGGCCCCCTTGGCGGCGTTCAGGCGCGGTGTGTCGCCGTACAGGGCCAGGCACAGGCAGTCGATGATGGTGGACTTGCCCGAGCCCGTCTCCCCGGAGATGAGGAACAGGTGTTCGTCGGCCAGGGGTGCGGCGTCAAAGTTGATTTCGGCGTGCTCGATAGACGCGATATTGTCGATAATGAGTTGCTTGAGTTTCATTGTCTGTTTTCTTTTTGTACTGCTTGGTAAACATAGTTGAACATCTCTTGTTGTTGCTCGGTCATGGGATTGCCGGTCTTGTCGATAAAGAACTGGTTAGCCACCTCGATGGGGAGCATTTTGTTGAATTGCTCCACAGTGAGTTGGGTGGTGTGGCGGCGCTCCATGGCGGTGACGGTCTTTTTGATTTCGCAGAACCGGCACTGCTTGTCCTTAACTGCCTGGGCAGCGCGTTGCAAGGCGCCGTTGGGCAGGAATCGGTCTACTTTGACGTTGAGGCGGATGTAGGCCTTCTCGTTGGGATTGTGGCTTTGCAGCAGAGCGATGGCGGTGTCAATATCGACAGGTTCGTGGGCAGGTAGGGTGTGCAAGGGCTTCAGGTTCTTGATGACCTTGGTCTCGACGCGGGGTTGGGCGCCGTGATTGTCAATCTCGACAATGCTCACCGAATGCTCGCACTGCTCGTCGAAGCTGACGGGCACCGGCGTGCCGCAGTAGCGGGCGTGCGGGCTCACGTCCTGGGGGCGGTGGATGTGTCCCAGTGCGGCATAGTCATAGCCGTCACCCAGGGCATCCAACTCGACACACTCCATGGTCATGTTGCGGTCATGGCCCGTGAAGTCGCTGTTGTTGACGGCCAGGTGAGCCATCAGCACAACGGGCAGGCTGTTTTCGTTGTGTTCGTTGGCATGGTCGAGCAGCGACTGGAAATAGGCCTGCTGGCGCTGGTCACGGTTGATGTCGGTAGCACCCGAAGCGAGAGGGAAACTGGCGGGATAGGCAAACGGAACGGCTGCCACGATGCCCTTGTCACCCACCTTGATGATGTGGCGAGGGAGGTCAGCCAGGCCTTTTTCGTTGCGTGAGATGCTGCCCAGCACGGTGACGTTGGCCAGTTGCCACAGGCGTTGGTCACTGTCCAGGCGTGAGGCGCTGTCGTGGTTGCCTGCAATCACGATGATGGCCATGGTGGGGCAGGCCTTGTGGATGTCGAGCATCGCGTTGACATACAGGTTGACGGCCGCATTGGACGGTGCGGCGGTGTGGTAGATGTCGCCACTGATGAGCAGGGCGTCGGGTTGGCGCTTGCGCACGATGTCGGCTAGCTGACTCAGGAAGTCGGCTTGTTCCTCGCTACGGTCATAGCCATAGAAATTCTGGCCTAGGTGCCAGTCACTGGTGTGAATGAAAGTGAACATGAATGGTAACAATTTACTAAGTTAAGTTTAACAATGCTTCATACTGCTTTTCCCCATGGTTGAAGAATAATTTGGTAGCACAAACTAGGAAAAATCCTCGAATTATGCAACTTTTGGGTGTTAAGAGTTGTTAGAGGCTGTGTTGGCCCTTTTAGTTTTGGCTATGTCGTGTGGAAAGTTTCTTGCCTTTCTTGTCCCAAGTGTAAATCCAGCTGCCCTTGCGGCTGGTGAAGGTGTCGCCGGTGGCCGAGAGTACCTCGCCCACGTTGCTCACCGCAAAGGTGTACAGTTTCTTGCCCTTGGCGTTAAAAGTGTAATACCAGCTGCCGTGTTTCACGATATAGAACGACTCGCTGTAGGCCACCACTTCGCCCTGGGTGGTGCTGAAGGTATGCACCTTCTTGCCGTTCCCGTCATAGACATGGTTCCATGACCGGGTGGTCTCGATATAGCTGATCTTCTGGGCCTGTACTGCCGTGAAGGCCATGAGCATGACAAGTGCTATAAGAAATCTTTTCATAATGATATGGTTTTATTTGATGAGTTTCATGATTTCCCGCTCGCTGGCGCGGGGCAGGATCCCCTTCAGGTGGCCGATGATGCGTTCCAGCGATTCCTCGGGTGTGCGGTCACACTCGCAGGCTTCCTTGCCCAGCAGTTGCTCGGGCGTGGTGAGCAGCGCCCATCCCCAGCCGTATTCCTTGCCGTGCTTGTCACGCGGATAGACAAAGTCCTGGGTGACGATGCGGCACGCCATCTGCAGTCGGG
Source organism: uncultured Bacteroidales bacterium (assembly GCA_902772455.1). Classification (GTDB taxonomy): domain Bacteria; phylum Bacteroidota; class Bacteroidia; order Bacteroidales; family Muribaculaceae; genus Sodaliphilus. Next base: position 16,150 of record CACYAW010000004.1, on the reverse strand, counting down.
TGATATAGCCGTCGAAGCGGCTGCGCATTTTAGTCCCAGTGAAGCCGCAAGCGGCCCGCAGTTCGCGCGTGATGAGGCTGCCGTGCTCGCGCAGGGTGAGCACGATGGCCTCCTCGATAGAGCCCTCGGGCGGGGCAGGGTAGGCATGGCGTCGCCAGTTCATGAAGTCAGGCCACCAGTCCATGCTGATGTAGCCCGCCTTCTTGTCATAGAATTTGCCGTACACGCAATTGCCCTCGGTCACGATGGGGCCTTTCCACTTCCACATGGGCCAGTCCCAGCCCCCGTCGCTGTAGACCACATAGCGGCAGTCGCTGTCTACCACTTCCTCGGCCGAGAATCCGCTGATGCCGCTATACAGCAGCGGCAGGAACCCCACTTGCTGGATGAGGTCCACCATCTCGGTCGCATTATGTATACTTCCCCGTTTAATCATTCGATTGTTTTAGTTATTGTGTAATGTCATGAAGCAGTAAGCCGCCAGCTTGACAGGCGGTCCGTACCTCGTCATAGATTTCTCGGCATCGCTGTGTTTTTATCTTTGCTTTGGTACCAACAGCGATGATATCATTTAGTGTAGGATGCCCAGTGCCGTTAATCGAGGTGGCATGTTCGCCATTATATCCTTGGGTGCACAGGGTGAGATCATAGGCTGGTGCCAATCGCCAGGCATATTGTCCTGTTGCATCGGTGATGACCCTGAAGCTGAAATTCTTGCAGTGATCGTCCTTGTTGTCAGTCAGATAATTGAATACCATCAGACGGAACATTTGTTCCAAATCGTCCGCGTCATGAGTGAGAAATCCGGTTAGGGCAAGCAGATTGCCGTAGTCAAGAATCGGGGTCGATAAGGATACATTAAGCAGAGCTCCTGATGTTGCCGTGTGAATTCGGCTGCCATCTTTATCTATGTCGAATCGGCGTGATGCAAAATATCTGTTGTTCATCAACTTGAAATCAGGAACAATGATACCGCATTGTCTTGCTACTGTGTTGTAGTGATATTCCTGTTGTCCTATGTCTTGGGGATCATAGGTGTGGCGGAATTTTACAAGCCAGTGCCCGTCCTTGTCCTGGAAAACGGTTTTTGGGCGAGCACCGCCGCTATTGCCGCTATTGTAAAGCAAAAATTCGGCATCGGTGTCCTGTTGCTCCTGTAACACCTCAAGGGCTTTTTGTTGCAGGGCGTCCAGATCGACACTGGTCATTTCTTGTCCGATAGGGGTCTGCGGATGATAAGTGAGCGCTCCCATGCCGTTGCAGCCCACGATGCTTAACCTGTCTAATGAGGAGAGACTGGCATCATTCACACCAAGGCGCATCAATGCTTTGTGTAGAAGATAACGCCCATAACCATCAGGTAAACTGTCCTCGAAGATGCCGAAGTTACCGTAAAACGGTTGTGGCTTGGCAATAAAAAGCCCTGGCTGAAGCGGAAGTTCCAACGGTGAAATGCTGAATCCGTTCAGCAACCATGCCTTGTCATACTCAAAGGCGCATAACTTGCTGTCTGGAGTCAGTGATAAGATGCCCACAATGACATCGTGGTACTTTACCGTCAGTCGCTCTATTTTCTTCATCGTTTACTATTGTACGCTCTTTTCTTGCCCATATTGTGGCGTATTTGTGTCAATTCCTCCATTGTGGCATATTTGGGTGACTCGAAGATGCTCTTGATCTCATGCGTGTAGCCCAAGGCCATTGCGAGGGCGATAAGGTTGTTCAACGATATGAGCCCTTTTTGCTCAAAACGTGTCACATTGCTGAGCGAAATCTTTGCCTTTGCGGCAATTTGTTTACGCGTCAGGTTTTTCTCGATACGTCGTTGGCGGAAGTCATCTGCCAATTTCTTGGAGATGTCTTCCGCAGTTTCCATTGTAAAACCATCTAGAACTGATAATATATTAGCAGTATTACTGTCTTCCATTTAATTAATAGTAAAATATTATCAGTTGCAAAGTTACAACAATAGTTCCGATTCTCCAAACAATCAAATGATTATTTCTAGCGCCATGAGCCGCTGTATTCACTTCTGTTTCTCTAAATCGGTGTTCTTCGTTATAGAAAATGAGATTGTTGTTTTAAGCAGCTTCAACTAAAGGCGGATGAGGGCTACACCGGCTAGCATGAGCAGGATGCCTACGATTTGCAGCCAGGAGATGTGTTTGCGGGGGGCGCCGAGCCAACCGCGATGCTCCATGAGCATGCTCAGGGCGAGTTGGCCTACCAGCAATGCCATGCTAAACACGCCGACACCGACTTTGGGCACGAGCCACGCGTTGCCGAATACGATAATGGCTCCGCACAGGCCGCCAGTCCACATCCACCACGGGTATTGACTTCGTCGAATTCCGTCGCGACTCGGCCCTTCAAACTCGTTTGAGGGCTCTCGCTGCTCCGTCATTTGGCGGTTGAAAGCCTTGCCCACCAGCTGGGTCTTACCCAGGCAGGTACAGAACAGCAACAGCGCTATAGTAGCTACAAAGAAAGCGACGGTAGTGGCCTGGACAGGATTGCCGACGATGCTCGACAACTGGGCATAGGCGCCCGTGATGCTGGCCGACAAGCAACCCGAGAGGACGGCGATCAGCTGCCAAAACGTCTGCCGTGAGCCGGTGCTGGCACCAACCGCTTTTTGGCCGGACTTCAGACGTGGCAGAACGACGACGAGCGTCACGCCCACGATGAGCAGCAACGCACCGATGACGCGGTTGGCTCCCAAAGGGATGACCTTGGCGCCAAACCAGCCGAAGTGGTCAATCAGCAGGCTGAATATCAACTGGCTGAACATGGGGATAATCAAGGCCTGTAACTGCCCGATTTCCTTGAACAGATGAATGGCGATGGTGATGGTCACCACGGCAATGATGCCGACAAACCAGCTCCACCAGGGAGCCTCGGCCAGCATGGTTTCTGTGGGGAGGATAGGGATTCCCGCCAGCAGCGATACCAGTAGCAATGCCAGCGTTGAAACCGAAAAGGAGACCAGCGTCGATACATAGGCCGGTCCCACGACCTGACGCAACCTGGAGTTGGCGGCCGTCTGGAAGGGCATCAACAAGCCCATCGCCAGTGTGATGATTAAAAAGAACATTCTATGTTATAGGTTTTCTTGATAGGTTGAATGATTTAAAGTCGCTCCATCCATATTTCAGGATCTCCCGAGAATCTTGTCCATGACAGGATAGATGTCGGCCTCGGTGGAGTAGGGATGGATATGGAAATAGGGGTTGCCCGTGAGCATGGCAGACAGCTGGGTTTTGCCCTTGTCATAGAAGATGTGGCAAGGGATGCCATGTGCCTCGGCATAGGCCAGCTCGTAGCCTACGCCCAGAGACGGGCAGGTGCACTCGCCGATGAGCACGTCGCTCTCGCGCAGCCATGCCGTGTCCTGGTCGTAGATGCGCGCGTCACGCTCACGTCCCTGCTCGGTGAGGCTCAGGTCGCTCTTGCCGACGTGTTCGGTCAATACCACGTCGGTACGCTGGATATACTCAATCATGCGGCGATACAGGTCGGCATCGACACGCCCGCCACGAATGGAGCCGGCAAAATAAACTTTCATGGCCATTGGTAACAGCGGTTGATGGTCTTAATACCGGTTAAAGTGATATTTCTCCCTTAACTCGGCTTTCTTCTCTTCGCTCTGGCGTGAGAAATAGCTCTTCCAGCCAGGGCAGAAGTTGATGTGCCAGCGCCAGAACTTGCCCAGGGCCGAGTTGGGCTTCTCGTCATAACGGGCTCTGAATTTGCAGTTTTCGCAGATATGTGCCATGTTTGTTGTCGGTTTTTAAGTTGTTATTTCTTCGAGTTCTCCAGTGGTGGAGTCGATGATGAAGCCTCGCACGGTGATGTCACGGGGCATGAGCGGATGGGTCTTGATGGCCTCGACGGTCTTGCGCACCGATTCAGGGGTGTCCTTGAAGCCTTCGAGCCAATGGTTGAGGTCGATGCCGCAGCAGCGAATGGTGTGGAGTGTCTCGTCGGTCACGCCACGCTTGATCATCTCGTCATGGAAGTGGCTGTAACTCATGTGGCAGGCACCGCAATTGGAGTGCGCCACCACCATGATTTCCTCCACGCCCAGTTCATAGACAGCCACGATGAGACTGCGCATGGCTGAGTCAAAAGGTGAGATCACCAGACCACCTGCGTTCTTGATGATCTTGGCATCCCCGTTCTTGAGGCCCAGTGCTGCGGGCAGCAGTTCGGTCAGGCGGGTATCCATGCAGGAAAGCACGGCCAACCGCTTGTCGGGGTACTTGTCGGTCACATAGGGTTCATAGCCTTTACGGGCCACAAACGTCTTGTTGTATTCGATAATCTCGTCAATCATGATTTCTTCTTTTTCTTGGGTTTGGGTTCTGGTAGGTTCTTGCAGGTCTCGCTGACAAGGAGGGCGAGGTAATCGCGGTCGTCCACGTCGGCGATGAGGAAATAGTCCTTGGCTCCATCGTAGGGCGGGCGCAGCTCCTCGTTTCGCAGCAGGGGCCGCACTGCCTGGGTGGGCTTGAGGTAGAAGCAATCGTCGCAGATGAGTCCGAATATCTTGCCGTCACAATAGATGCCGTAGTCGCCGAACATCTTCTTGACGGAGATTTCGCCGGCACCAGCACACTGGTCGGCGATGTATTGCACAAAGTCGGGATTGCTTGCCATTGTCCGTTAGGTCGTTATTCTCCACGCACGGCCTTCGGGGTCCACTGCTGGAAGAACGTCAGCACCTTTTTGGTGCAGTAGCTCTTGTCCTCCTCGAGGTAGCCCGAGTCCTGGATGTGGATGATGTTGCCTTGCCCGTCGAGCACGACCAGCACGGGGAAGCCGAAGCGTCCGGCGTTATTCAGCCGTTTCATCAGGGCTTTTCCCACCTCACCCGCTTTGCGCGGATGATAGTTCACGTGGATATACACGAAGTTCTGTTCGATGACGCTGTTGATGGTGCTGTCGTTGGTGATGAAGTCGGCAAAGCGCAGGCACCACGGGCACCAGTTGCCGCCCACCTGGCAAATGACGTACTTGCCCTGGGCCTGGGCTTGGGCGATGGCCTGGTCGATCTGTTCCAGCGGATTGATGTCCTCGTTATAAACCTTCTTGGGTGCCGTCTGGTCCTGGGCATTTGCCGCAGCGGTGAACAATGCGACGGCGAGCACTACAATGGTCAGTATCTTTTTCATAATCTTGACATGAATTTGTTACGATCAACAATAAAACGCAGATGGGTCCCTTCGCCCAGCAGCGTGTCGCCGCAATAGGCTTGGACCTTAAACTCTATTTTCTTGCCGTCAACACGGGTGACTGTGGCGGTGGCGGTTACGGTGTCGCCCAGTTTGCTGGGCTTGAGGTGGGACGAGGCGATGTGGCCGCCCACGGTGGTGCAGCCCTCGGGCAGATGGTCGGCCACGGCTAGCATGGCGGCATTCTCCATCAGGGCCATCATCGCCGGCGTGGCCAGCACGGGCATGTCACCCGAGCCCATGGCGATGGCCGTGACGGCCTCGGTGACCGTCAACTGGCTGGTATGTGTCAATCCTGTCATAGAATCATTAGTTTTATTACTCCTTGCAAATTTAATCAATCTTCTCGTTGTAAAAGCTATGAAATCTTCTTTTTCGGCGCACATACCACAAATTTGGCAATATAATGGGCCAAAATTTGCATATTGCAATATTTTGTTGTAATTTTGCCGCTAAATAACCATAGAACACAACATCATGGAACAAGAAAAGAATGCCGAAATCATTGACCGCATCAAGTACTTGATGAGGGAAATGGGTGTGAAACAAGTGCAGTTTGCCGAACGAATAGGAGTTGACACCTCCAATCTGTCGAAGTATCTTAATGCCCACATGCCGTTAAGCGAGTCTTTCCTGAACCGCCTGGTCGTTAACCTGGGGGTGAGCAAGGAATGGCTGATGGACGGTACCGACCTGCCCTTCGGCAAGACACCCGTGCGTGTTGACGGGGACATGATGCCTGCGGCTGCTGGGGGCGGAATTCCCGTTTATGATGTGGACGTCACGGCAGGCTCGGCCTCGGGCCGCAACGAACTGTTTGCCAGCGAGAATATCGTGGGATGGGTGAATCTGCCCAACATGAGCCCCAATTGCCGCATCGTGCGTGTGAGCGGTGACTCGATGGCTCCGGTCATTAACGATGGCGATTTTGTTGCCGTGCGCGAGGTGAGCAACCCCAACCAGATTTACTGGGGGCAGATTTATGTTATCCAGCTGGATGACTTCAGATTGGTAAAATACCTGCGGCGCCACACTGACCCGAATATGGTCGTCCTGCGCAGTGAAAATCCCAATTACGACGATATGGACGTTCGCCGCAGTGACATGCACGAGATGTTGCTCGTCCAGCATGTCCTCCACCTCAACACAAGGCTCTAACAGTAAAATTAAGGTTCATCGTGAAGGTGTGTCATCATTCATACGTTGCCAATGTAATCGCGCTTCGCACGAGAAATTAAACAAAATCATTAATGAAAATGTCGTCTTGTGTAATTTTTGCTTAATTTCACTGCCGTTTGGCCGATCAAAGTTTTAGGTGCGAACATGACACATCCTCCAACAAAAACTAAAAAGAAGCAAGTGACTATCAATTATCATACCCTCTCCAATGGCTTACGCCTGGTGCACGTGACCACCACAAGTCAAGTGGCTTGGTGCGGTCTTGCCGTGAATGCCGGCAGCCGTGACGAGTGTGACGGCCATCATGGCCTTGCCCATTTTGTTGAACATACCATTTTCAAGGGAACAGTGCACCGTCGTGCATGGCATATCCTTAACCGCATGGAACGTGTGGGCGGTGAACTCAATGCCTACACGACCAAGGAAGGCACCATGCTTTACTCGGTGTTCCCGCATCAGCATCTGTCGCGGGCTATCGACCTGCTGGCCGACCTGGTGCAGTGGTCAGTGTTTCCCCAGGAGGAGCTGGACCGTGAGCGTGACGTGGTGCTCGAGGAAGCCGCAAGTTATCGTGACACGCCCAGCGATGCCGTTTATGACGATTTTGAGGACCTGTTGCTGGCGGGCAGCGAATTGGGGCACAATATCTTGGGAAAGAAGGAGGACTTGGAGAACCTCACCCGCGAGGACTGCATGCGCTACCTCAAGACGCTGTATGTGCCCGGTAACATGGCTTTCTTCTCGGTGGGGCCCGAACGCCCCGAGCGTGTGTTCCGCCTGGCCGAGAAATGCTTCGGCGGCATGAGCCATGCGATAGCGCCACGACAGCGCCATGTGCCCCAAATGGTAGAACCGTTCCACCAGACTATCAAGATAGGCACCCATCAGGCCCATACCATCGTGGGCGCCCGTGTGCCCGACATGAACCACCCCCTGCGCCACGCCTTGATGCTGTTGAACAACATCCTGGGTGGCCCGGGCATGAACTCGCTGCTCAATGTGGAACTGCGCGAGCGACGCGGCTATGTCTATACCGTTGAATCCACCCTGACGCTCTTGAGCGACTGCGGGTGGATGGAAATCTATTTGGGCTGTGACCCGGATGATGTGCGCTCCAGCCTGCATGTGATTGACCGCATCACCAGCCGTTTGAGTCAGGACTTGTTGCCCGAGCGACGGCTGGAGGCCTACAAGAAACAGTATTGCGGCCAGCTGGTTGTGGCAGCTGACAGTACCGAGTTCATGGCGATGCGCGCAGGGCGCGGCCTGTTGTATCACGGAACGGTGGCTACCATCGACGACACCATCGCGCGTATCCAGGCCGTCACGCCTAGCGAGATCGCTCAGGCAGCGGCTTATCTCAAGAGTGACTGTCTCTCGTCACTCACCTTCCAATAAGTTGAATGAAATCACTTTACAAGATGAAAAAGATATCAATCCTGATTCCGTGTTATAACGAGGAGAAATCCCTGCCGTTGCTCTATCCCGAGTTGGTTAAACTCATGGACGGACAACCGGGATATGAATGGGAACTCATGTTTATCAACGACGGCAGTGCTGACGGCACGCTGGCTGAGCTGCAGCGCCTGCGCCAGCAGGACAGCCGTGTCAACTATGTGGACCTGTCGCGCAACTTTGGCAAGGAAGCGGCCATGCTGGCAGGGTTTGACTATGTGACCGGCGACTGCATGGTCATCCTGGATGCCGACCTGCAACATCCCCCGCACCTCATTCCCGAGATGATCAAATACTGGGAGCAGGGCTATGACGACGTGTATGCCAAGCGCCTGTCGCGCGGCAAGGAAAGCTGGCTGCGCAAGCGCATGTCGTTGCTCTTTTACAAGACACTGCAGCGCTCGTCGCGATTTGATGTGCTGCAGAATGTGGGTGACTTCCGCCTGCTGGACCGCAAGTGCATCAATGCCTTGAGACAAATGCGCGAGAGCGAACGTTACACCAAAGGGATGTACAGCTGGATCGGCTTTAAAAAGAAAGAGGTGGAGTTCACTCAAGGCGACCGTGTGGCAGGAGAATCGTCATGGAATTTCGGGAGCCTGTTCTCACTGGCCATCGATGGCATCACCTCGTTCACCAGCGTGCCCCTGCGCATCTCGACGGTGATTGGCTTCATTGTCTCGCTGTTGGCTTTCTGTTACATGATTTTTGTGTTCGTCAAGGCGCTGATATGGGGTGATCCCGTGCAGGGTTATCCCACGCTGGTCGTGCTCATCCTGTTCCTGGGAGGCATCCAGTTGCTGTCGCTGGGCATCATCGGCGAGTATATCGGGCGTATCTACAATGAGACCAAGAACCGTCCCGATTATATCGTGAGGGAGTTCAACGGGGAAAGCGTGCTGGGAGCTGCAAATTTTGATTTTTTGGCAAAAAACTTGCAGGGTTGTGGCAAATACAGTACTTTCGTGACCAAGAAATAACAATTAACGACAAAACAAATAAAAAACACGACATTATGAACGACGTGAAATTCTATCTCGACGCAGCCGAGAAAAAGATGCAGGAAGCCGTAGATTTCCTCGATGACACCCTGGCACACATCCGTGCCGGCAAGGCCAACGTGAAGATTCTGGACGGCATCCGTGTGAACTATTATGGCAGCCCCGTGCCCATTGCCAACGTGGCCAACGTGAGCACTCCCGACCAGCGCACCATTGCCATCATGCCCTGGGAGCGCAACATGATCGGAACCATCGAGAAGGCCATTATCGACAGCAATGTGGGCATCATGCCCGTGAACAATGGTGAGGTGATCCGTCTTAACATCCCGCCGTTGACCGAGGAACGCCGCAAACTGCTCGTTAAGGATTCCAAGGCCGAGAGCGAGAAGGCCCGCGTGAGCATCCGCAACGCCCGCCGCGAGGCCATCGAAGGCTTGAAGAAAGCCGTCAAGGAAGGCATGAGCGAGGACGTGAGCAAGGATGGCGAGGAGAAAGTGCAGAAGATTCATGACAAGTTCATGAAGAAGATTGACGAGATCTTCGCTGCCAAGGAGAAAGAGATTCTTACCGTATAATTGCTTTGTGGGCCTTGAATGCATCGCGTAGCGGACGCTGGCACGACGTGGCCTATTGGGGGCTGCTCGTTGTGGCGTTTGCCGTGATGCTGGTGATGAACGCACTCACCACCTTCAAGGAGGATGACTTGGCCTTCACGCTCATCGAGGGCGTGTGGACGCCAGTGCGTTCCTTTGCCGACCTGCTGCAATCTCATTTGACACATTACACAGGCACCAACGGCCGATTGGCCGATTTGGTGCCTGAATTGTTTGGCGGGCTGTTGGGCAAGACAGCATTTAACGTGATCAACGCGTTGATGTTTGTCCTGATGGCCCATTTGGTGAGTCTGCTGGCCACAGGGCGACGGTCACTGTTGGGGCTATCGTCCTTTTTGACCGTGGTGGGCACATGCTATCCCGTCCCCGGCGAGACCATGTTGTGGATGGCAGGCAGTGCCAACTACATGTGGGCCATTACCTTGTCACTGGCGCTTGTGCTCGCATTGAAACGCGCTCAAGGCAAACCGTTAGGGTGGGGTATGGCTTTGGTCTGGCTGCTGTTTGGTTTCGTGGCAGGAGGTTTCAACGAGGCGACTTCGCTGGGATTCCTGGGGGGACTCATGCTGTTTTACGCTTTTAACCATCGACTGTTCGACAGGCGGGTAGTCGTTACCCTGATGGGCTATGCGTTGGGCATCATGCTTATTGCCTCGTCGCCTGGTGCGTGGAACCGTATGGCAACCGATATAGCCCTAAACCTCAGTCCTGACGACATGTTGTCGAGCCGTTGGCACATCTTTATGGAAAAGATGTGGCGTTTCTATCTGCCCCTGTTGGCGGCGGCAGTGGGCGTGTTCCTGCTGTTGAGGCGTCGCGACAGGGCCGTGATCCGACAATCGGTGTGGACCTACGTCCTTGTGTGCTCGGCAGCAGTGATGTTTGCGCTGGGGCTGAACCATGAACGTGCTTATGCTCCGCTGGTGACCGTTGCCGCAATTATCGTCATCCAGGTTGTCGATTTCCTGCTTGCAGGGCGTTGGCAGCGTCTGCGTCTGTTGGCTGTCATCGCTCTGCTGGGACTGTGTGCCTTCACTTATGCCCGTGGTATAATAAGATTAAGCCAGTATAAGGCCTATAACGAGCAGGTGGAGCGAGAAATCGCTGGGGCACCCGGTCAGGCCATCCTGCTTGAACGCCAGTTTGATCGTTACAGCCGCTTTATCAAGCCCATGAATTACATGTCCACCAACTACTTTGGCCATGAGGTCATCTACAGGGCCTATTACGGCAAAGAAAACGTGCAGTTTGTCAACGACTCGGTCTATCATCGTTATCATGAGGGACGTCTGCTCGATGGGGCTCAAATATGGCCCATGACCGCCAAGAATCCCGATATCACAGGTGATGTGTTGCGCATACCCAGGCAGGACTATATCGCTGTCACCCTGAGACTTGACACGCTGCCAGCGACCCCGCAGACCGCACGTTATAGCTTTGAAAAAGCCGAAACAGCCCTCTCCCAAGAGGAATTGCAGCGCCGTCAGGATTATGGTTTGACGACAGCCTATGAGCCTAAGGGTTTCTTCCCGCTGGAATATCAGGGTCAGCGCTACCTCATCCTCCCGGTGCCTGACAGCACGATCACACAAATTGAAATACCGATGGACATCACTCCTAATCCGGTGACTGCCATCCTGAAATTGAAATAACCGTTTATCAAACAGTAAATCGAAAAAGTATATGAAGAGTTTTGGATCTAAACCGTGGATACTTCCACAGCCGGTGCTCATTATCGGTACCTATGACAAGGAGGGACGTCCCAACGCCATGAATGCCGCTTGGGGCGGCACCTGGGACATGAAGGAAATCATGATTTCGCTGTCGTCACACGCCACGACCGACAATCTCGCCGTCAATGACACCTTCACCGTCGCCTTTGCAACGACCGAGACGATGGTGGCTTCCGACTTTGTGGGCATCGTCAGCGCCAAGAAAGACCCCGATAAGATGGCTAAGACCGGCTGGACCATTGAGAAGGCCCCCAACGTCAATGCCCCCTTGTTCACTGACTTCCCCATGACGATGGAGTGCCGCGTGAAAGAGAAAATCGACGAGGACCGCAACACCGGTTACTACCTGATTGCCGAGGTCGTTAACGTCCTGTGCCACGAGCAATATCTCGACGAGGAGGGCAACCCCGACATCGAAAAGATGCACATCATCACCTACGACCCCACCCGCTACAAATACGTGCAGCTGGGCACCGCCGTCGGCACCGCCTTTCACGACGGCAACCAACTCATCTGACACAACTTAGAATCGGCCTGCGGCCGAGAAATTAAACAAAATTCAGTATAAAATTAAATTAAAAATAATATTTATTTTGATTTTTATTCATGATTTTGTTTAATTTTTCGAGCGAGGCTCGATGGGTGATTGCGGTTTAAAGGCGGTTATTTGGGAAGATTACTTGGGGGTGGTGACCTCGTTGACCAGATAGACGATGCTCTGGTAGGGGATGCCGCCGTTGGTTTCCAAGCCCACTTCGCAGGTGCGGCTGTTGCTGTAGCCCATCTCGATGCGGTTGTCCTCCAGCTGTCGGCGCAGTTTGCGCAGCGCCCAGCGGTTCACCTCGGGATGCGTCCAGCCTCGGTCACCGGCAAAGCCGCAGCAGCCCACGCCCTCGGGCAGGAAGACGTTGTTGCTGCACAGGCGCGCCAGACTTGTCATTTTGTCCACCAGTCCCATCTCACGGGTCGAGCAGGTGAAGTGCAAGGCGATGCGTCGGTCGATGGGCGTGAACTCCAGGCGTTCCCGAAGGTATTCCCAAATGAATTCCACAGGTTCATACAGTTGCATGCGGGTGATGCACTTGCGCATGCGGTGCAGGCAGGGGCTCTGGTCGCACACAATCGGGTATTTGCCCTGCTCGCTGGCTTGCCACAGGGCCTCGTCGAGTTCGGCGGTCTTGCGGTCGGCGATGTCGAGCATTCCCTTGGACTCCCAGATGGTGCCGCAGCACATCTTTTCCAACCCCTCGGGGAAGATGACCTCGTAGCCCGCCTTGCGGCACAGCTGCACCATCTCATCAACGAGCGTATTCTTCACCGGCGCGCCTTTTGACAGGCCCATGGTCTGGTTGATGCACGAGGGGAAATAAACGACCTTGAGGGGCAGGACTTGACTTTCTTCAGGGGAGACGCAAGATTTTGCGTCTCTACAAGACTTAGGCTGGCGTGCCTTGCCGGGCATGGCAGGTGTCCACAAGGGCAGTCCAGCCTTGTGCATGGCGCCCGCAACGCCCTTCATGGCGTTGGTGCCGAGTATGTTGTGGCCCAGGCGTGCGACATCCAAGGTGAATCGCAGTCCGCTCTTGATGCCCGCAAAATGCCGTGCAGCCCAGTCTCCAGTCTTGTAACCCATGCTGCCTTGCGGCAGTGCCTCGCTGCGCACCAGGTGGGTCAGGTCGGCCACGTTGATGCCCATGGGACAGGATGTGGCGCACAGGCCGTCGCCGGCACACGTCTGCTCGCCCTGATAACGGTATTGCTTGACGAGTGTCGCCAGGCGATCGGGGTCGCTGCCCGTCTCGCGCAGGTGCGATATCTCGCGCTGGATGACGATGCGCTGGCGCGACGAGAGCGTCAAGCCGCAGGTCAGACAATTCACCTCGCAAAAGCCGCACTCGATGCATTTGTTGGCCTTGAGGACTCCCTCCACGGTCTTGTGCACGCTGGGAGGGTCCTGGGGCGCTTCCAGTCCCCGCATCTTGAGTTCGGGCAGGGGTTTGAAGTGCTTGATGAAGCACTCGGGGTCGTCGTTGAAGATGACACCGGGATTGAGCAGATAGTGCGGGTCGAAAATCTCTTTGAGTTCGCGCATGGCGGCAAAGGCCTCCTCGCCCCACTCATACTTGACAAACGGCGCCATGTTGCGGCCCGTGCCGTGCTCGGCCTTGAGCGAGCCGTCATATTCCTCGACCACGAGGCGGGCCACGTCGCGCATCATGCCGGCATAGCGCTGCACCTCGCTCTCGTTGCTGAAGAGCTGGTTGATGATGAAATGGTAGTTGCCCTCAAAGGCGTGGCCGTAGATGCAGGCATCCCGATAGCCGTGGTCGGCAATGAGCTTTTGCAGCTTGACGGTGGCCTCGGGCAGGTCTTCGACAGCGAAGGCAACATCCTCGATCAGGCACGACGTGCCCACGGGACGCGCACCGCCCACGCTGGGGAAGATGCCCGAGCGGATGGCCCAGTACTTGCCATAGACGGCCGGGTCGGTGGTGAATGCCACGGGGATATAGGTCTTGAACTGCGACAGGCACTGCGTGATGGCGTCGATGCGGCCTTGCAGCTCGTCGGGGGTGACGGCCTTGGTCTCGGTGAGGATGGCGGTGAGGTTGTGGTAATCGCCGGGCTCGACACCAGGGATTTTCCCGGCATCCACATCCTGCTTGTATTGCAGATAGACGGGGTCATCGACCGAGGCCAGCGACAGGTAGTCAAGCATCTCGGCGCTCTTGACCATCAGGTTCTCCTCGCTCATGGCGATGTCGTCATCGCTCGACTTGAGCTGCTTGAGGGCGACTACCGCCTCGCAGCTCTCGCGCATGGTGAAGAAGTAGAGCATGGCCGAGGCCTTGCACGGATAGTCGTGCAGCGTGCGCATGGTCACCTGGCTGATAAAGGCCAATGTGCCCTCGCTGCCCACCACGCTGTGGGCGATGATGTCAAACGGGTCGTCATAGGCGATCAGGGGCCGCAGGTTCAGTCCCGTCACGTTTTTGATGCTGTATTTCTTGCGGATGCGGTCGGCCAGCGGCTGGTTGGCGCGGACGCGGTCGCGCAGGGCTTCAATCTTGGCGATGAATTCGGGATGGCTCTGCCTGAACGCTTCGCGACTGGCTGCGTCGCCCGTGTCGAGCACGGTGCCGTCGGGCAGCACCAGGCGTGCCGAGATGAGCATGCGGTCGCTGTTGGCGTGGGTGCCGCAGTTCATGCCCGAGGCGTTGTTGGCGACGATGCCGCCCACCATGGCCGAGCCGATGCTGGCAGGATCGGGCGGGAAAACGCGCCCCAGCGGTTTCAGGATCTGGTTCACCCGTGCGCCCACAATGCCGGGCTGCAAGGTGATGCTCTCGGCGTCGGCTGCCACGCTGTAGTCCTCCCAGTTCTTGCCGGCCACAATCAGGATGCTGTCGCTCACGCTCTGCCCCGACAGGGACGTTCCCGCGGCACGGAAGGTGAACGGCAATTTGTACTTGCTGGCCACCTTAACGATTTGCGCCACCTCGTCCTCATCCTTGGCGCGGACGACCACCTGCGGAGTCAGGCGGTAGAAACTCGCGTCGGTACCCCAAGCCAATGTCCTCAACTCGTCGGTATAGACCCTATTGGGGGGCAGAATCCCTTTGATTTCGTTCAAGAGCCTTTTCATCGTGGATTAATAATACTTGATGGAGAAAGATTCGTTGAGATTTATCTCGTCATCCCATTGGTCGCGATAGACGATGGTGATGCCACGGTAGGCTTCGGGGACCAGAAGAACGTCAACACGGTCCCATCGGGGAGCACCATAGTCAAACGATTTTCCGGAAAGAATCAATACGTTGCTCGCATAATCGTACTCATAGAACCCTCCACCCATGCATTGCTCGTGGGGCATAATCAATTCGCGGTGCAGGGTTACCTCTCCCAACCGCAAATGACCGCCACTGGTTATGATAAATTTTAAGTGTTTCATCATCGGCAAAGTTAGAGTGTTTTGAGCAAAATTCCAAATCTTCTTAGGGCCGAATACCATAAAAGTTTGAGGTCTGCGTTGCTTGAAGCATCCGCACCCCGTCACAAAGAGGAAAACAAGAAATACAACAAATACAATGGCATTCGCGTTTATGCGAGCTGCGCTCGCAGCTTAAAGCTTAAAGGGGTCTCCGCACCCGTTGGCCTCACGCTAAGGCGCAAAGCCGCTAAGTTGTTTTTAATTGCTCGCAAGTGCTCGCAAAAAATTAAACAAAATCCTTATTGGCATTCGCGTTCTTTGAATTAAAGACAACTTAAACAACTCAAACAACCAGCATCCGCGCCCCTGTTGCCAGGAACGCGGATGCCTCTCTAAGCTCTAAGCTCTAAGCTTTAAGCTGCGAGCGCAGCGAGCATTACCACGAGCCGGCGAGCAGGTAGTCGACCAGAGCGGTGACGTCGCTGATGTTCACGCTGCTGTCCTGGTTGCAATCGGCGGCTGTCAGGTTGATGCCCGAAGCATTACCGCTGAGCAGGTAGTCGATCAGGGCGGTCACGTCGCTGATGTTGACGCTGCTGTCGCCGTTCACGTCGCCACGGGTGGCGTCGGGCTTGCTGATGACAACTTCGATGTTCTTGGCCACGCTGTTGCTGATGACAACTTCGATGTTCTTGGCCACGCTGCCGTTGTAGATCACGGTGCCATTGTTGAAGTAGGCTCCAGCGGGCGAGGTGATGGCGAGCCCGTCGTTCATGGTGGTGGGAAGCTGGTAGTAACTGCCCTGGCTAACGCCCTTGGCCGTCAGTTTGGTGGTGGCTCCGCTGATAATCAATCGGGATGTGGTCGAATAACCCATGATGCCATATATCGCTCCCAAGATTTTCACTTGCACACCACCGTTGATGTTCAGGGTTTTACCGCTATATACGAAGCAACCTGTTCCTGCATTGCTTCCGGCATTGAGTCTTCCCGTGCCCGTGAT
>CACYAW010000003.1 GCA_902772455.1 uncultured Bacteroidales bacterium | reverse complement strand
CCTCTTGAGATACTGACCGACGTCCATGCCGCGATTGATCATTATTTCCAGCGCATCACGGGATATGATCTGACTTGAGCGGAAGTACATCGTGTTCTTTTTGTCATCAACAAACAGGTAGGACAGATTCCCTTGGCTGGGGAATGGTTTAGTGTGTTCAACACTGGATAACTCGATATTAGAACCAGAACCATATTTATTAATGAGAGGAAGAGTCAGATTCATTTGTTTGCCCTCAGGAGTCTGGATTAAGAATGTAATGGAATCCTGGCGCATGTCGGGTATCGCTTTTCTTAATTCGTTTGGTGAGAGACTGCTGATAAAACAGAAGTTGGTAATGCGACCAATTTCGTTCTCGGCAGTATGATATTGTGCTAAATTTGTGCAAATTTCTTTGAGGGGAATACCCTCGATAGCGATTAATCGACTGCCTATAAGGTCTTTATATTCTGTCGTGATGGAGCTGATGACAACACCGTCACTAATGGGCCAGAAACCGATGGGAGCCCCCATCTCGGGTTCCCTTTCTTCAAAAAATGAAGAGAATCCCATGTCAATATTGGTGTGGCCGTCCTCTAGGGGCACCAGGAATTTTGTGATGCGGCGTGCCAACTCATCGGTGCTGGTTACCGAATCCTCGATTAGGCCGAATCGCGTATCCATGGCTTCCAAACGGAAGAAGGGTTTACCGCCGTAGTTGGTGTAAGGGTCGGGGTGTGTCTCTTCCAGCAGTCTGACAAACTCGTTGAAGTCGGCTACGATGGAATCGGTGGGAATCTGTGCGTGGGCGCTGTTGAAGGCCAGCACTGTTGTTAATACGCTGAGCAGGGATGCTCGTTGGAAAAATGTTGTAAGTTTCATGATAGAATCGTTTTAGTGGTTATAGTTTTTAACTGTCGCAAAGTTAATGCCACTTATTGTTTGGGACAACTTGATTTGCCAAAATCATCAATAATTGTGTGTTTTTTGTATAAAAGTGTCTAATCTTTTTACACTTTTCTGTCCAAAGATTGCTACCTTTGCATTTACATGAAAGAAATCTATCTGTTCAATCCTGAGCATGACTTGGCACTGGCACATGGGGCGCACAACTATACCGCACCGCCGTTTGCCCGCCAGCTGCGTCATGACCTGCGGCTGTTGCTGTCGTGGGTGGCACCCGCTGGCTCCTATATCGCCATTCCTGACGATTGCCCGATTGAAGAGGACCGCCGCTGGCTCCATGACCATCAACTTGACATAACTCCCGTCCCCATTAGCAAAATCGCGGATCTCGGCGATTGCCGCATCCACCCTTGGGGCTGGGATGCCACGTTGCGCCACCAGTTATTGCAAGCGGGCGTTTCACCCGACTATCTGCCCACCGATGAACAGTTGGATTGGATTCGTCGCTTGTCTCACCGTCGCACCAGCATTGCTGTTCATCAAGCCTTGGGTAACGCTTTTTCTCCCAATCCTGTGGAACTGGATAACTACGATGATGTGATGGCGTTTGCGTCGTCCCACCCTGGCTGTTACTTAAAGATGCCGTGGTCAGGCAGTGGTAAGGGCATCTATCGCGTTATTGACCCGACGGGCGACAACCATGTGCCCCGCTGGATAGAAGGCGCCTTGAACCGTCAAGGCTCACTCTTGTGCGAGGTGGGATTGGACAGGGTACAGGACTTCGCCATCGAATGCAAGTGCCGTGATGGCCATACGATGTTTATGGGCTATTCGGTCTTTGACAGCGACTTCCACAGCCAGTTCGGAGCGGGTAGGGTAGCCCCGATGGAAGAACTGCATGAGATGCTGCTGGGCATGTATCCCGGTCTTGACCCGGTGATAGGTCAAGTCCTCATGGCCATAGATGAACTTATTGCCCCGCACTATAATGGATACTTGGGCATCGACATGATGCTCTATTGGGATGAGAATGGCAAAATCGCTCTAAATCCCTGTGTGGAAGTCAACCTGCGAATGACCATGGGCATGGTTACAGCAGCCATGGGCAGCCGTCATGGCCTACACGGCAACTTCTCAATAGTCGCCAGCAAATCCGGTTATTCTCTAAAAATTTCTTAGCGACTTAGCGGCTTAACGTGAGGCTCTTTGTTGTCGATGTAGTAGGCGTAGTACTCGTCGAAGGTGATGTCCTCATCGTGGATGCGCTTGGCCACTTCCTTGCCCACGTAGCGCAGATGCCACGGCTCGTAGGCGAAACCAAAGATCTGTGACTGCTTCTCGGGGTAGCGCAGGATAAAGCCGTATTCATGGCAATGCTCCCGCATCCACACGCCCTCCTCTGACTTGTCGAAAGGCCATCTCATGGGATGCTGCCGCGATGTGACGTCGATGGCTAAACCCGTCTGGTGCTCGCTGCCTCCCGCCCGTGCGGCATATCCTTTGGGGTTGCGCTTGTAGGTTCCTATCTGCTGTTGATAGGAACGGTAGGCCGAGTTGACCATCAGTTGGGCATCGGTCTGTTCCTTACAAGCCTTTTGCAAAGCCATGAACGCATCAACCACGACAGGCTGAGCCTTTTGAAGCTCATAACAGTAGTCCATGCTGAATGTCGCCAGGCTGTCGGGCTTGTAGTTCTCATCCAGGTAATGGCGACCATTCACCAGCATCAGCTGGCCCTTGCTCGTATCGCAAGGTGCAGCTACCTCCAACCTGTCCTGATCATATCCCACGTTGACAAAGGCGACGATTACGTCGAGCGGTGCGCCCGTTGTGTCCTTCTTGTGATAGGCGAGATAGCGGTCAAAGTTGTCGGCAATGAAATAGCGGGCATGAATGACGGGGATAGCGATGGTGTCATGTTCTTGGTGGGCGATAAGCGTATCGGCCTGCGCATCACTCAATGTCGCTGCCAGCACACGGGCATCCTCGATGGGATAGCCCAACTTGTATATCTTGCACTCGCGGGTGAAGTTATAGGCAATGCCCTGGGCGCTCTTGACGAGCACCAGCAGCACCAGTAGCGCGGCAATGGTGCATGGCAGTGACAGCCAGCGGTTGTCAGGGTCAATCCACCATTTCCACCACCGTTTGACTTGTGGCCATATCCTTTCTAGGTTTTGCCGCATGGGAGGGAGGTCATTTGCGGTTGGCCTTTTTGGCCATCTCAAACAGTTCCAGCGGCAGGTGGCAATAGCCGTCAGGGTTCTTGTCCAGATAATCCTGGTGGTATTCTTCGGCTGTGTAGAAGTTCTTGAGCGGCAGTAGTTCAACGGCCAGGCGGCGCTTCACTTGGGCCTGCACGCGGTCATACACCTTCTTCAGCGTCGGCACATCGGCCTCGTCGGTATAGTAGATGCCCGTGCGGTACTGGGTACCCTTGTCATGGCCTTGCTGGTTGACGCTTGTCGGGTCAATGGCCTTGAAATACATCTCGGTGAGGAACTCCAGCGAGATGACCTCGGGGTCATAAGCGATGCGCACCGTCTCGGCAAAGCCGGTCTTGTCGGTACACACATCCTGATAGGTGGGATTCTCGGTATGGCCGTTGGCATAGCCCACCTCGGTTTCCACGACTCCGTTCACCAGTTTAAAGTAATGCTCTGTTCCCCAGAAGCATCCTCCCGCAAAATAGATCTCTTTCATAGCTTTGTTTTGTAATTATTGGACAAAGATAGTGCAAGCCGAAGACAATGGCAAGAAAAACATGTTTTTTGCTGCCAATTGTTAAAGCGCCGCGCTATCTACGGGCATGAACTATTGAATTACTTAAACTTATTTGCGCATTTCGAGTCTTAACTGTAATTTTGCATGAGAAATGAAACGAGTAGTGATTATCGGCTCAGGAAACGTGGCAACCAGCATGGCGCATGCCTTGTCGGCGCGTTGCCAGGTGGCTCAGATTTACAGCCGCCGCTTGCCTCATGCCCAGTCGTTGGCCCATGCCATCGGTTGCAGTAATGCCACCGACGACCTGCAGGCGCTCGTGCCCGATGCCGACGCCTATATCATTGCCGTGAGTGACGATGCGATTGCCGATGTGATTACCGCCGTCCCCGATAACGGAGCCCTGTGGGTGCACACATCGGGCAGCAAGTCCATCGATCTGTTTGCCGGTCGTCGCTCCCGCTGCGGTGTGCTCTGGCCCATGCAGTCTTTCTCCCGTCAGGTTGTCACCCCGCTCGACGACGTCCATTTCTTTGCCGAGGCCAACACCGAGGCTGCCCTCGGCGACTTGCTGGCGTTGGGCCGTTTGCTCTCCTGCCACGTCGTCGAGGCCGACAGTGCCATGCGCCTTCAACTGCATGTCGCCTCGGTTTTCTCGTGCAATTTCACCAACCACATGTGGACGCTGGCTGCCGAGGTGCTGAGTGAGGCAGGGCTGCCGTTTGATGCGATGAAGCCCCTGATTCGCACCACTGTCGAGAAACTTGACCGCCTGTCACCTGCCGAGTCCCAGACCGGGCCCGCCATCCGCCACGACATGAAAGTCGTTGCTAACCACTTGGCCATGCTGGACGGGGACAAGCGCGAAATCTATGACTTGATTACGCAATCCATCATGAACCGAAACCCGCTTGACGATAATGCTCAATAATCTTGAAAAATATGACGTGGTGCTGGGCAGCAACTCGCCCCGGCGCCGTGAACTGCTCAACGACATGGGCGTGGAATTCCGTGTCGAGGCCATCAAGGGCATTGACGAGACTTACCCCGCCAACCTGCCTGTCGAGGAAATTCCCGTCTATCTTGCCCGCATCAAGGCCGAAGGGCATCCGCTGCAGCCGAATGAACTGCTTATCACGGCCGACACGGTCGTGGTGCTTGACGATGAAGTGCTGGGCAAGCCCGTTAGTGAGGCCGATGCCCGCAAAATGCTACGGGCTCTTTCCTGCCGCGCCCATCGGGTTATCAGCGGCGTTTGCGTCACTACGCACGACCGCATCGAGTCTTTTGCCGACACGAGTATAGTCCATTTTGCCGAGCTCACTGATGACGAAATTGACTACTATATCAAGCATTATCGCCCGTTGGATAAGGCTGGTGCTTATGGCATCCAGGAATGGATAGGCAACATCGGCATTTCGGGTATCAATGGTGATTTCTACAACGTGATGGGGCTTCCCACACGCAAACTCTATCAAGTGTTGAAAACATTCTAAGTATAAAGGAAAAGATGAAAAACAGGTTAAAGTTTATCGTATTGGTGGCGATCGCATCGATGTCATTGTGTACTGCGGCTCAGACTGTGCCCAATGACACCATATATTTCTACAAAACGTGGCAGCAGATGCTTGATAATCAGCCTTCGGCTTATCTCGTCAACCCCATCATTTTTGCTCAAACGCCTTATGAAATTTATATTGAGACTGGATATGAAGACACCAACGAGGCCATTGAAACTGGTTATCTCGCATTGTCGCAGGGCGACAGCATCTGGCTCATGAACAGCAAATTCATCAAAAAATATTTCAAAGGAGATGTCAAGGGGCTCAGTGGATATATTCCCGTGTTTTTTAATGATAAGGTGGCATATCTCACTGCCAATGGACCGCTGAGGGCAAAGGACATTCTCTTTGGTAATAACGTTGATGGTGTCACGTCATATTCTCAGGCATTTTACTACATAGATTTTCAGAATCATATGGTTAAGCATGTGACGCATACCTACCTGAGTGAACTCTTGGAAGAATATCACGACCTCCAGATGCGCTACGAGGGCATGAAGAACTACAAGAAACAGGAAATCATCGAAGACTATTTCTACAAGTATATCGACCGCGCAACCGAGGACATCATGCGTCCTTATATCCTTGATCTGGTGGGTAACTAATCAGGACGTTCAAGTGTGATGAAGAATTATATCAACAGGTTAATTGCTCTATCTGCCGTTTTGCTGCTGTTCTGCTCCTGTCTCAAGAGCGGGAAAAGCGGAATGGCGTTGAATCAACAGGATTCCATCATTACTGCTGCCAGGTTGCTCTCGATGCAGCGCACGGCCGACTATACCTTGGTCACTGTGGCCGACCCGTGGAAGGGTGGGGTGCTGCACCGTTATGTGCTGGTGCCTCGTGACGCTGACTTGCCTGACGGCCTGCCTGAGGGAACAGTGGTGCGCACTCCCATCAGCCAGGCTCTGGTTTATTCATCGGTCCACACGAGTCTCTTCAACGAGTTAGGATGCCTCAATACTGTAAAAGGGGTGGTGGACAAGCAGTATTTTATCGACTCGGCCATTGTTGCGGGTATCGCTGACGGCACGATTGCCGATTGCGGCAACTCGATGAACCCCACTGTCGAACGGGTCATCGACATGCAGCCCGACGCTATCTTGCTGTCGCCCTATCAGGATGCCAGCTACGGCCAGATTGCCACATTGGACATTCCCATCATCGAGTGTGCCGACTACCTGGAATACGATCCGCTGGGAAGAGCCGAGTGGGTGAAGTTTTATGGCGAACTTCTGGGCAAACGGGAAGCGGCTGACAGTCTTTATCAAGCCGTCGTCACCGCCTACAATGATATGAAAAAGAAGGCTGCCGGGGCCGAGAATCATCCCACCGTGGTGACCGAAATGGTCATCAGTGGCGTGTGGCATGTGCCTGGAGGACAGAGTTACATGGCACGCATCCTGGCTGATGCCGGGGGACGATACCTGTGGGCCCATGACAAGAACACAGGCTCTTTGGCATTGGATTTCAATCAGGTGCTGGCTGTGGCTCAGGATGCCGACTACTGGTTTATCAAGTGGACCAATATCAACACGCTCGAGGACTTGCAAGGTGCCTTTGACCTGAATAAGGAGATGGCAGCCTTCAAGAACAAGCGCGTGTATGTGTGCGACACGGACAAGACCCGCTTTTTTGACCGCATCCCGTTCCACCCCGAGGTGCTGTTGCGGGAATTTGCCGCCATCCTGCACCCCGAACTGTTCCCCGATTACAAGAATCAGATGTATCACCACATAGATTGACCTGCCGATGACCTCCCGCCGATTCAATATCACAATCGTTGCCTTGACGCTGCTGCTGGTGCTGCTCATGCTGGCCTGCCTCGTCTTTGGCTCGGTGGATATTCCGTTTGGCAAAATTGTGGACATCATTGCCGGAAAGGGCAGCGGAAACAAGGCATGGGACATCATCATCCTGCAATCACGCATTCCCATGATCGCCACGGCAGCCCTCGCGGGTGCGGCGCTCTCCATTTCGGGTCTGCTGTTGCAGACGACCTTCAACAACCCTTTGGCTGGTCCCTCTATACTTGGCGTTTCGTCGGGCGCTGGCTTGGGCGTCGCTATCGTCATCCTTGCCTTGGGCGGTACGCTAGGTGGACTCTGGGGCGGAAATGTGGGCAGTTACATGGCCATCCTCCTGGGCGCCCTGTTGGGTGCTGGTGCGGTGCTATTGATACTCATCGCGTTCTCGGCCATTGTGCGCAGCAACACCATGTTGCTCATCATTGGCATCCTGGTCAGTTACCTCACTTCAAGCGTGGTGCAGCTGCTCAACTCGGTGGCTACCGAGGAGGGGGTTCACAACTATGTCGCTTGGGGGTTCGGCAATTTCTCGGGGGTGAGCGTGGCACAAATGCCCATTTATGCCGGTATTATTATCTTGGCGCTCATCGGTTCGGCTTTTATGATAAAGCCGCTGAACGCTCTGTTGCTGGGAGCGCGATATGCCCGCAATTTGGGCATTAACGTCTCTCGCACCCGCAACATCCTCTTGCTCATCACGGGCATACTTACTGCTGTGGTAACGGCATTTTGCGGTCCCATCGGCTTCATCGGCCTGGTGGTGCCACACATTGCCCGCATGTCAATGGGTACAAGCAACCACAGCCGCCTGGTGCCCGCCACGATTCTTGCTGGTGCCGACATTGCCTTGCTGTGTGCTGTGGCCAGTGTGAGCAATCCTCACGGCATTATCCCGATTAATGCCATCACACCTGTCATTGGTGTGCCCATTATCCTGTACATTATCATTAACCGCCGTCGCATCCAATACTTTAACTGATGAAAAACGATAACGCCGTCTATACTACTCATGAACTCGCCGTTGGCTACCGCAACGGCAAGACCGCCGTCACTCTGCTTCAGGGATTGAACCTCTCATTAGAGAAAGGCAAACTGGTCGCCCTGCTGGGGCAGAATGGAGCTGGCAAATCCACCTTGTTGCGTGCCCTCACCTGTGACGAGCGTCCGTTGTCTGGTACCATCGAAATAAATGGCAGGAACCTTGCCGACATGAGTCAGAAGGACCGTTCACGCCTCATAGGTCTCGTATCCACCGAGCGCATCCAGGCCGGTGCACTCACCGTCACCGAGTTGGTAGGCTTGGGACGTCAGCCCCATATGGGGTTCCTGGGGCGTCTGGATGAGGAAGACCATGAGATTGTAAGACAGGCGATGGATGATGCCGGTATTATAGGCAAAGCCAATGAGTACATGGCCTCGCTGAGCGACGGTGAACGTCAAAAGGCGATGATTGCCCGTGCCTTGGCACAGCAGACACCCATCATCATCCTTGACGAGCCCACAGCCTTCCTTGACGTGGCCAGCCGCATCGAGACGATGCGCCTGTTGCAGACCCTTGCCCATGACCGAGGCAAGGCGGTATTGCTTTCCAGCCACGACATTTCCCAATCGCTGATGCTCGCCGATGAACTGTGGCTCATCACTACCGACCGCCAGGTCATCACCGGCTCAACCCAGCAATTGGTAGCCGATGGGGCGATGAACCGCCTGTTTGAGAACCGTGACATCCATTTCAATCCCAATATCCTCGACTACTCATTCTGATTCCCAGTAAATGATAGTTCAAATCAAGTCATTTCGACCCACGGAATCTGTGGGTTTTTGTACCTGTTGCTGATTGTTTCTTAATCTTGAAAAAGGCATGAAATAATCCTTTTTTCAGTAGTTGGCGCTATTTTTGTCGTCGAGAGCAAGAAATGCCGCAATCGCCCGTAAACACTGGCTTTTTCTGCATTCTTGGCCCTTGGCTGGGATGACTTTATGGCTCGAAAATTTGGTCAGTTTAATTGTTTTTTCTACCTTTGCAGTACAAACCAATTACTAACAACGTATGCTAAGACGATTTTTTTTAGCGCTTGCTGTTGTAATTGCTGTGTCTGCCGTGGGGCAGGATTATAAATTGCATGCAACCAAATATCACCCTGGACAGGGTGGCGCTGGTTGGGTAACAGCAAGTGGAGACCGGATCAACTATGATAAGTTGAAAAACTATCAGATCCGATGGGTCGCCCTCTCGCATGACATGTTCAAGCAGCATGGCTTCAAAATGGGTGACGTGATTATTGTGGAGAGTGAGTCAACGCCCGCCCTCAATGGTGAGTGGGTGGTGAAGGACAAGATGGGACCGCGCTTGCGCAAACGCATCGATTTCCTCACTCCGAGAGGTGACAAATACAACTTCCGCAACGGACAGGTCACCATTCGCAAGAAGAAAAGAGATTAGACTTTTATGGAATCCTTTCCAACTGATTCTAAATGAAAGATGACGAGACAGATAACCTCTGCCTCGTCATTTTCGTTTATCGGTGATTCGGTTAGTCGGTGATGGGAAATGCGGCCTTGTGGCGGCTTAATGCCTTGAGGGCTGTCTGAACGGTCTTGTCATTGCGGTTAACGATTGACGAATAGGCCTCTGGACCAAAGATATCGTGAGCGATAATTGCCTTAATCTTGGTCAAAATCAGGTCACGGGACTTGTTGATATAGTACCATCGTGGAACGATGCCGCTTTTTGCGGCAAATTCAGCAAATTCTTTAATGATGTAATTATCGATCGGCGTCGTTCGCAAGAACTGCTTGTAGTCGCTCATCTGTTCAAGAGTCTTGCGGTTTTTCTCACAATAGGTGAAGGCAAAGCGTTGTAACAGGCCCGTATTTTCCACATCAATGTAGTAATTGGTGATTCCCGAAGTGTCGCGTGCGACAAAGATGTCGGGGATGATGCCGCCACCGCCATACACCGTGCGGCCGTGGGCTGTGGCGTATTTCTGGCTCTTGTCAATCTGGATACTGTCTCGGCTGTAGGCTTCTCCGTGCTTGTATCGTTCCAACAGCTCCACGATATATTGATCGAGGTCATATCCTTTGTATTCCTTCTGGATGCAACGGCCGCTTGGGGTGTAGTAGCGGGCTACGGCGAGTCGGATGATACTGCTGTCGGGAAGGATGAAGTCTTTTTGCACCAAACCCTTGCCAAAGGAGCGACGACCCACGATAAGGGCACGGTCATTATCCTGGAGGGCACCTGCAAAAATCTCGCTGGCGCTGGCGCTGTACTCGTCGATAAGGACTGCGAGCTCGATATTCTGGAATGCTCCTTTTCCGTCACTTTTGATCGACTGATTGTAATGCTTGCGCCTGCCGCGTGTGGAAACGATGGGTTGTCGTGACGGCAGGAACTCGTTGGCCATGAGCACCGCAATTTCCATATAACCTCCGCCATTGCCTCTCAGGTCAATCAAGAAGCGCTTGGCGCCTTGGGCTTGCAGCTGGGTTAATGCCTCCACAAATTCCTGATAGGTGTTGCGCTCAAACTGGTTGACCTTGACATATCCCGTGTTCATGTCAATCATGTAGTGGGAATCAAGGGTTTTCTTCACGATCCTGTTGCGAGTCACTGTGAAGTCTAGGATTTTGGGATAGCCATGGCGTTGAACGCTCAATGTGAGCTTGCTCCCATTGGGTCCGGTTAAGAGCTTGAAGACCTCGCCTGAGGATTTCTTGATTTTGGCGGTTGGCTGTCCGTCAATCTTCACGATACAGTCACCAGGCAGGATACCCGCTATATCGCTTGGACCTGCGGGAACAATACATTCAACATGGAGCGAGTCGTTGATGACGATGAGGACAGCGCCGATGTCAGGAATGACCCCATCGGGATAATCTCGAGTGATCTTGGAATTTTGGGGATCAAAATAACTGGTGTGAGGGTCAAGTCCTCTCAGGATGAAAGGGATGCTCTTCTCCATGAGGGCATCAGGATTCACGGTGTCCACATATTCTTGAGCAATAAGGTCAAGAATGGTTTTGACTTTGCTGTCGCCGTTTTCGGGTCCGGGTGCGGAATTCAGGTAATGACGGTCAATGAATAATCCTGTTGCAAACGCGATCAAAGCGATGGCAATGGTTAACCAAATGGGCAGGTTCCTTCTCATGTTCAATCGTTAAGGCCTCATTCTGTGATGGGGAAGGCGGCTTTGTGCTTGTTCAAGGCTTTGAGAGCCTCTTGCACCGTCTTGTCGTTGCGGTTCAGGATAGGGTAGAAGGCCTGGTTGCCGAAGATGTCACGGGCAATCAACGCCTTCAGGTTCGTCACAATGACGTCATGGGACTGGTTGATGTAGTACCAGCGAGGTGCTATGCCGTTACGGGAAGCATAGTCGGCAAAATCCTTAATCAATGCGTCGTCGCTGGGGGCCATGCGCAGGAACTGCTTGTAATCTTCCATCTTGTTGAGCGATGCCCGGTTGTTGTTGCAGTAGGTGAAGGCATAACGCTGCAGAAGACCGGCATTGGCCACCTCGATGTAATAGCTGGTGATGCCGGCAGTGTCGCGGGGCACAAAGATGTCAGGCACAATGCCTCCGCCGCCATACACGGTGCGGCCATACACGGTGGTAAACACTTGGCTCTTGTCAATCTTCATGCTGTCGCGGCTATAAAGCTCGCCGTGCATATATCTGTCCACCAGCTCTTTTTCGTAGTCAAGCACCCCATCCTTGTAATCCTTCTGGATGCAGCGGCCACTGGGGGTGTAGTAACGGGCTGTAGTCAGGCGGATAGCGCTGCTGTCAGGCAGCACAAACTCCTTTTGAACCAATCCCTTGCCAAACGACCGGCATCCTACAATCAAACCGCGGTCGTTGTCCTGCAACGCTCCGGCAAACACTTCGCTTGCACTGGCACTGAACTCATCGATGAGAACAGCCACCTCGGCATCCTGGAAAGCTCCGTTACCATCACTCCAGGCCTCGCTGTCATCGCGCTTGTAACGGCCCTTGGTATAGACGATCAGCTGGTTGGCTGGCAGGAATTCGTTGACCATGAGCACTGCCATCTCCATGAAACCGCCTCCATTGCCGCGCAGGTCAATCATATAGCGCTTGGCGCCTTCTTCTTGAAGGCTGGCCATTGCGGTAATGAATTCGTCATAGGTGTGGCGGCCGAATTGGTTGATTTTAATGTAGCCCGTGTTCTTGTCAAGCATATAGTAGGAGTCCACTGTGTTGACGGGGATATCGCCGCGCGTCACAGTGAATGTCAACAGCTTGTTGGTGTTTTGGCGCCTGATGCCCAGTTTTACCTGTGTGCCTTTGTCTCCTCTCAGGCGTTTCATCACCTCGCCGTTGGTGATTTTTGACCCTGTAGCCACCGAATCGTCAATCATGACGATTTTATCTCCAGCCATTATACCCACTTTTTCGCTGGGGCCACCGGGAATGACCTCCACCACACCAATGGTGTCATTAACCAACACAAATGAGATGCCGATGCCGCTGAACGAGCCATTCAAGTCATCGGTGGCAATCTGCAGGTCCTCTGAGCTGAAGTAGCTCGTGTGGGGATCCAGTTTGCTCAGGATTTCGGGAATGCTCAGCTCAATCAGGTCATGCAGGTTGGTCGTGTCCACATAATCCTGAGCGATGAGGTTGAGGATGGCATTGAGCTTGCGGTCATTGTCGGCCACTGGCTTGTTGTTAGTGAAGCGGCTGCCAATGAAGATGCCCACCACCACCGCCAGGGCAATGGCCAAGGGTAACCAAATGGGTTGTCGTGCGGACTTCTGTGTCATTTCTTATCGAAAAAGGCCTGATAAAAGGTTATTGTGACTGGGTTGATAAAAGTTTTTCTACTTCCTGATAATGGGATTCGCTGGTATCGCTTGTGAGCTGCACCGGGTGGTATTCACCGTCATACTGCCACAGGTGGACAACCTCGATGCCGGCACGGCACAACAGGTCCACACCGTCATGCATGCGGTAATACTCGCCAAATACCACGCGCCTGATGCCTGCCTGAATGATGAGCTTGCTGCATTCCATGCAAGGCGATGTGGTGATGTATAATGTAGCGCCATCGCTGCTGTTATTGCTCCGGGCTACCTTGGTAATGGCATTGGCCTCGGCATGAAGGACATAGGGCTTGGTATGGTCATCCTCCTCACACACGTTCTCGAAACCTGACGGTGTGCCGTTGTAGCCGTCGCTGATGATCATCTTGTCCTTGACGAGCAGAGCCCCCACCTGACGGCGGCGGCAATAGGAATTTTCGGCCCAGATCTGCGTCATGCGCAGGTATCTGGAGTCGAGTAGCATCTGTTTTTTCTCGCGTGCGTCCATTAGCTTTGGTTTTAATTGGCAAAGTTAGTTATTTTTTTGGCTATATATGCCACATCTGCCGTTTTTCTCAATAAAAAACATGATTTTTTCTTCTCGGTTATGACGTTAGGCTGATGTTGTGGCCCAAAAGTGTGAAAAAGTCGTAAGAATCTACTGAATTTGGTTAAATCAAATAAACAGATGCAACATTATTGCTTATTCCACGTCTAATTATATAATTTTGCAGCAATTAAAGTGTACATAACATTATAATATGATTACTGATATGAAGAAGAGTATTTTAATGATGACCATGCTGGCAGGTCTCTTGCTCGTGAGCAGTTGTGCCAGCAAGAAGGATTTGGAAGATTGCAGACAACGCAGTCAAGCTCTTTTCCAGACGCATAAGGAATTGAACATCAGTTACCAGGAGGCAAAAGAGCAACTCGCTGCCGCCAATGTGCGTGTGTCGTCACTCGAAGAGCAGTTAAAGGAGTCCAAGGCTGCCTATGCCCGTTTGCAGCAATCCCTGGACAAGAGCCTTGTTAATTCGAGTCAGAGCAATGTATCTATCGAGAAGCTTGTGGACCAGATCAATGAGAGCAACCAGTATATCCGTCACTTGACAGATTTGAAGACGAAGAGCGATTCTCTCAATCTGGCTTTGACCAACAAACTGACGCGCTCATTATCTAAAGAGGAACTCAAGGATGTTGACGTGCAGGTTCTCAAGGGCGTGGTTTATATCTCGCTGGCCGATAACATGCTCTACAAGAGTGGCTCATATGAGATCAATGAACGTGCTGCCGAGACATTGTCCAAGATTGCGAAGATCATCAACGACTATGAGGACTATGATGTGCTCATCGAGGGTAATACCGACAATGTCCCCATCTATCGTGAGAACATCCGCAACAACTGGGACCTCTCGTGCCTGCGCGCTTCATCGGTGGTTCAAGCCTTGCAAAACGACTATGGCGTAAATCCCAAGCGATTGACCGCAGGCGGCCGCGGCGAGTACAACCCGCTGGCCAGCAACGACACCGCAGTGGGCAAGCAGCGCAACCGCCGCACCCAGATCATCATCACTCCCAAGCTTGAGGAGTTCCTTGAACTCATCGATGAGGCTCCCGAGGATTGATAAGGGCAGATGATCTGCTTGTAAGACTTTTATAAACATTACTGACTACGGTCGCAGGGCAATGATTCACGCCCTGCGACCGCTTTTTTTGATGACTTGAACTCGGCATCGACGAGTTCTCACAATTGGCGTCGGGTGGCAAAGGGGGTGATTGTTGTTATGGTCTCTCAAAAAACACAAGCCCCTGACTCGACGTCAAGGACTTGTTTTAACTAATTAACCTTCTAATACCATTAACATAAACCTTAAACATATTGAAAATCTACCTGTCTCGCGACAATCGATTCTCACAATCTTAAAAACTAATACCATGAAAACCATTGCAAATTTAAAGCCAATTGTTTTTTTCTACCAAATAAATTCACGAAAAACAGCCAGTAATTAACAAAAATTAGCAATATCGGGCGGAAAATCATTAAAATGACATGAATCTTACGGATTGAATTACTGATTGATGTTATGGACGGGCTTTTGAGTGATTGTGTGTTTTGTCGCATTTTTTGTGCTTAACTGGGTGGCATTTCCCGATAGTTTGTTGTATATTTGCAACGGTTTTAGATTATCATTAATTATAGAGAGCTTTTTTATGAAAGAACAGGTATTAAAGGCAATGCGCGAGGCCGGCAAGCCGGTTTCGGCAGGTGACGTGACTAAGGCACTGGGTGCCGACCGCAAGGAAGTGGACAAGGCTTTTGCCGAACTGAAGAAGGAGGGTGCCATCGTGTCGCCCGTCCGCTGCAAGTGGGAACCGGCTAATTAGGCACTTAAGGAGATGAAAAAAATCATAATCATTGACGGTGGGCCTCGCAAGGCGATGAACACCGCCAAAATGCTGCAACATTTTGCTGATGGGGCCCAATCGCTCGGCGGCCAGATCGAAGTGAAGACGGTGCGCCTCTATGACATGGACTACAAGGGCTGCATGTCGTGTATGGCCTGCAAAATCAAGGACAGGGCATCCAACGTGTGCCGTTTCAAGGACGCCCTGACGCCTGTCCTGGAGGAAATCGCACAGGCAGACGGCCTGGTGATGGGTTCACCGATTTACTTTGGCGACGTGACGGGACAGATGCGCACCTTCCTGGAGCGCCTGGCATTTCCCTGGCTCTCCTATAACGATTACAGCATGACTGCCCCCAAGCGGATGCCCGTGCTGCTGATGGAGACCATGAACGGAACACCCGAGCGCAACAACAGCCAGCATTACGGCTCGATGGAGTATTGCATTGCCTCCGCCCTTGGACAACCCGAGCGCCTGATTGCCTACAACACCTATCAGGTGAAGGACTACAGCCGCTTTGAGTTGGCAGGATTCTCGGAGGAAGCTAAACGCCAATACCGCGACACCCATTGGGAGGAAGACCTGCAAAGGGCATTTGATGCCGGACGCAGCATGGCCGAAAAGATTTTGGCTTGATTGTGAAGCGGGCTCTGTCATGTTGTCCAAGATGTGAGTTCGTATAAGCATTGTGGTATATGGAAACGGTACAGCACATTATCATCGACGACACGCTGGCAAGGGTCGGCATGCCGGAATTTGCCGGCTATATCAGCCATGCCTATTGCTATGCCGGTCATTGCACGTTTCAACGCCACGGGCGGGAATTCCGGCTCGAGGCGGGCGACTGTATGATTGTCCCACGGCGCGGTGACCTGGTGCGAAACCTGCATGAGAGCGAGGACTTCGAGGTCTGCGTGATTTACGTCACTCAGGAATTTATCGAGGTTTCCACACCGCAGTCCAACTACGGCATGAAGGGGCATCTGGCTTTGTTTGAGAACCCCATCATGCGGTTGACGCCCGAGATGCAGGATCGTTGCGCCACCAACTTTGACGTCATCCGTCAGCGGCTGGCCCAGCCGCAGCACCACTTCTATCGCGACGTCCTCATCAATGCCGTGCAGACGATGATTCTCGACTTCTTTGACTTTCATGCCACGCTGTACGGCTTTGACCGCATCACGTCACAGTATTACCAGCTGATGGAGCAGTTCCTTGAACTGCTGGAACAAGGCGAATTCCGCCGCAACCGTGAAATCGGCTATTATGCTGACAAATTGTGCGTCACACCCAAATACCTCAGCGAGGTTTCGAAGAAAGTGAGCGGCCTGCCCGCCAACTACTGGATTACACGCTATACGGCCCTCGACATCAGCCGTCAGCTGCGTGATCGCTCGCTCTCGCTCACCGACATCAGCGACATGTTCGGTTTCTCCTCAAATGCCCACTTCAGCCGCTATGTGCAGAACAATCTGGGCGCTAGGCCGAGCGATTTAAGAGAGTGATTTCTCAAATCTTCTTTTTTGGTAAATTCCCCCGAAATCCGTGTAACATGGGTTTCGGGGGATTGTTCTAATTTTGCATCGTGAAACTTAAAGCGAAAGAAAGACAAAACAATATTAGATAAGAATACAGATATGGGAAAGACTTTAATTGCTTACTACTCCCGTCGCGGGGAAAACTACGTGAACGGCAGCATCAGGAACCTGAAACTCGGTAATACCGAAGTTGTGGCCGCTAAAATCAAGGCCCTGTTGCCCGAGGCCGACATGTTCCAGATTGAGACCACCTATGAGTATTCCAAGTCTTACATGACCTGCATCGAGGAGGCCAAGCAGGAACTGCGTGAAAATGCACGTCCTGAAGTGAAGAATCCGTTGGAAAGCATCGACGGGTATGACACCATCATCCTGGGCTATCCCAACTGGTGGGGCACGATGCCCATGGTGTGCTACACCTTCCTCGAGGCCTATGATTTCACGGGCAAACGCATCATCCCCTTCTGCACCAACGAGGGCAGCGGCATGGGCTCGTCCGAGAGGTTCATCAAGAAGCTTTGTCCCACGGCAACCGTACTGAACAGCACAGCCATTCATGGTGCCGAAGCAGCCAATGCCGACCGTGAGGCTCAAAGGATTGCTAAAATGGCACAGGAAGCATGAAACAAGTAGTGATTCTGGTTGAGGCTGGCAGCATTGGCCAGGAAATCTCAAGTACAACTCATTAAAAACATAGCTACAATGATGGAAACAATCAAATTATCTAATGGAGTGGAAATGCCGTTGCTGGGTTACGGTGTTTTCCTGGTGAGCCCGCAGGAATGCGAACGCTGCGTGACTGATGCATTGAGCGTAGGTTACCGGCTGATCGATACGGCTCAGGCTTATTATAACGAGGAGGGCGTGGGCGAAGCCATCAAGAAGAGCGGCATCGCGCGCAACGAGTTGTTCCTCACCACCAAAGTGTGGATTGCAAACGCCGGCGAGGAAAAGGCTGCACGTAGCATCGACGAGAGTCTGCGCAAACTGCAGACCGACTATATTGACATGCTGCTCATCCATCAGGCCTACGGCGACGTGTTTGGCTCATGGAGGGCCATGGAGAGGGCCTATCGCGACGGCAAAGTTCGCGCTATAGGCGTGTCAAATTTCCAGGCAGCAAGATTCTTTGATTTCGCGCATTATGTGGATGTGAAGCCCATGGTAAACCAGTTGCAGTGCAACGTGATGACTCAGCAGACGGGCATCGAGCCGCTGCTCAACGACTGCGGCACACGAATGATGGCCTGGGGACCGCTGGGAGGACAGGGAGTTGACGGAATCGTGAAAAACGGGATGCTGGCTGCCATTGGCGAGAAGTATGGCAAGAGTGCCGCACAAGTGGCACTGCGCTGGCTCACGCAACGCGGCATCGTAGCTATACCCAAGTCGAGCCACAAGGAACGCATGGCACAGAACTTCGACATCTTCGACTTCAAGCTCACCGATGATGAGATGGCACAGGTGGCCAAAATGAACGAGCATGACACGGGCACAATCAATTTCACCGACCCGCAATTTGTAAAATATTTAATCGAGACTTACGGATAAAAATGAAAGCGATGAAATACCTGCTGGCATCGGCATTGTGTCTACTGGTGTCAACCGCCTGCAGCGGAACAAATCAAGAAAATAGCAACGAGAACGAGACAGCCACCCAACAGGCGGCCACAGCAAGTGGCGAGAAGGCCCTGGTGGTATTCTTCTCACATGCCGGCGACAACTACAGTGTGGGAAACGTCAAGGTGGGAAACACCAAGATTGTGGCCGACTACATCACCGAATTGACTGGCGCCGACCAATTCGAGATCGTCACCCATAAGTATGACGGGATGGCATACAAGCCGCTGTGCGACCTTGCCAAAGAAGAACTGGAAAACGGAGAACTACCTGAATTTGAAGGCAGTGTGGATGTTTCAAAGTACGGGACTGTCTTCATCGGCGGCCCCGTGTGGTGGGGAACCTATCCGCAGGTGATGTTCACCTTCTTCAAGAAATATGACCTCAGCGGCAAGACCATCATCCCCTTTACCACCCATGAGGGCTCTGGCCTGGGAAACTGTGTAGAAGATGTAAAGGCAGCCTATCCCAACGCCAAGGTTACCGACGGCTTCTCGATGTACGGCCACGATGTCCGCACGGGCAAGGCCGAAGTAGAAAAATGGCTCAAAACCCTCGGCTTCTGACATTGATAAACTAGCCGCATTTGGGTTAGAGTTGGGAGGCGAGCCAGGCAACGAAGAGATGCCTGGCTCGCCTTTTTTTGTTCCTGTTTCTTGATGATTTGATTGATTATTATTGATAGATAACTAACTTTGCAGATGAAAAAAACATGGTAAACCAACATAAATTCTAAGAAAAAAATGAAGAAGTTTAGCTCTTTTGTTATCGTATTATTGTTGATGTCGGTCTCGTTTGCTGCCAATGCGCAGGAGTATCCTCGTGGTGATGTGGATCAAGACGGAAAGACCAGCATCACGGATGTAACCTGCTTGATAGATAACTTGTTGAGTGGTGTAGCTGAAGGTGATGTGGATCTAGACGGAAAGACCAGCATCACAGATGTGACCTGTTTGATTGATTACCTGTTGAGTGGTGAATGGACTGATGACCCCATTACACCCCCCGATGAGTACGAGAGTGTTGACCTGGGGTTGCCCAGCGGCACATTGTGGGCTACGCGCAACGTGGGGGGCTGCCAATCCCGAGGATTGCGGCGACTACTTCGCCTGGGGTGAAACAGTGCCCAATAAGGAATACTATTGGTGGGAAACCACCGCGTGGATATATGTTGAAAATGGACATATCTATTTATCCAAGTACAACACCAAGAGTAATAACGGCGAGATTGACAACAAGACCGAACTGGATATTGAAGACGATGCCGCCTATGTGAACATGGGCTCCGAGTGGCGCATGCCGTCCCGGGATCAGATCTTTGAATTGTTTGATTATTGCACTTGGGAATGGACACAGGTGAACGGTATGAATGGCCAAATGGTCACCGGCCCCAACGGTAACACGGTCTTCTTCCCCGCTTCGGGCATCCGTTTAGAATACGATCTCGATTATGTGGGCGAGGAAGGCTTCTATTGGTCACGCACGCTCAATCTGCCACCCGTGCCCTCGACCGGAGCAGCAGGCATTCACTTGTCTTGGGAGTTCTTTGAATTTGGTGGTGGCAGCCGCTGTAACGGATTAACAGTGAGAGCCGTGCGTGCGGTTGAGGAATAGTTGCATCACAGTGTCAACATCTCGAAACATGCACCAATAATTGCTATGCGGCCATCATCCGTGATGATGAAAACAATCATCGCTGTTACACTGTCATCAAGAACGGGCACGCTGGCTATCTGCTCAATGGCGAACGCAATGACTTGGGTTTAGAAAGGGTTCATCATGTTGAATTCATTAATGGCAAGCCCGTCATCATGGGCCGGAAATTCGTAAAAGGATGGGACATGTGGCAGTCACAGTCATTGATGGTGACGAGCATGTGCTGAATCCATACAACGGCAGTTATGTCAAGAAAATGGAAAAAAGAGGCAACTCTGCCTTTTACTATGTCTCCTTGGCGAATTCCATGTACGTTTTCGGAATCTATAAGGACCTGATGCCTCTCAAACATACCCGACGAAGCCTCACAGAAGCAATTGTTGATGTCACCTTTCTTGAACGATAAAATCAATAATCAACTGGCACAATATGAAATTGACAACGATGTGGCTTTATTGGTTATCTCAACACACAATAAAAGAAAACACCTGAACTACAAGCTTGCCCCAAGTGCTAGAAACAGCATAGAATGACCGAAGACAAATAATCATATAGCCGAGAGTACAATGCAGTGATTCTCGGCTATATTCTTGTCATCCTTTTATGACAACGGTTTCGATTTTGACAAAAATAAAATTGCTTAATCAGCTATATGTAAGCTAATTAAGCAATCATTTGTGGAGCATAGCGGACTCGAACCGCTTACCTCAACACTGCCAGTGTTGCGCTCTACCAGATGAGCTAATGCCCCGTTTTGCGGTTGCAAAGGTAATGCCATTTTCTGAACTGGCAAATTTTTGCGGCAAAAAAATGGACTTTTTTTCAATTCTGCTATTCGCTGAAGGGTTTTTTGGCGAAAAAATGCGGATTTGGCAACCTTTTGCTAGACCTTAGACAATTTTTTTGTTGCATAGGGCTTCGTTTTTAGAAAATAATAGTAATTTTGCAGAGTAAAATTTGGAGACCATGCCCACAATGGAGTTGAAAGATAGATTGCATAGCGTGGCCAGCAAGGTGGAGACTTTGCGGCAGCGTTATTATGCGCTCCTGAGTGAGAATAAGAAAATGGAACGCCAAATCGAGCGGCAGGAGTTAGAAATCGCCAGGTTGGAGAAGGAAGTCAACCAGTTGAAGATTGATAACGAATTCCTGCGAGTGGCTCGTTCTGTTCCATCTAACCCCGAGGCGGTGGCACGCTATAAGGGGCAGATCTCCAAGATGGTGCGGGACATTGACCGGTGCATCAAACAATTGAACGCTTGACACGAGACTCTCTACCGTTATGGCCGACAATAATAAAGTGAAAATCTGGATACAACTTGCCGACGCGGCAAATCCCATTGCTCTGAGCATCAATCCTGAGGATGAGGAGAATTACCGTAAGGCAGAGGAACTTGTCAACACGCTGTGGAAGAAGTGGATGAACCGTTTTAACGGCACTTCTGAGGACGTGCTTGGCAGGGTCGCTTTCCAGTTCGCGCGTCTCTATCTTGAGGCGTATGGTGAAAACCGCCAGGTCAATGACTTCCTGACAGACTTAGATCAACAACTCGTCGCCATCTTGGCCGGTGGCGATGACTTCGTTAAAGAAAATTAGGTTCCTGCACCACTTTAGGGATATCTGCTTAATACCGCTGGCTATCTGCGGATTAAGTTGTGTTGCCTTGAGTGGCGCTTTGTTTAATTTATATATTTATTATCATTGAGTAAATGAATATTATAGTTACTGTGATTGTAGCCATCCTGGCGATGGCAATTGGATGCGCTCTGGCCTTGTATTTTGCTAAAAAGAACGCCAAGTCGCAAGCCAACGAGATTATCGAGAAGGCACGTCTCGAAGCTGAGGTCCTCAAGAACAAGGAGGTCTTGAAAGGTAAGGAAATCGGAATGTCCATCAAGAGTGATGCCGAGAAAGAGGCAAATGCCCGTTTGACTAAGGTCCAGACCAGTGAAGCCAAGCTCAAACAACGCGAGATGACCCTCAACCAGCAACAGGGTGAACTCAAGCGCCGCGGCAACGAGCTGGATAACCTCAAGGTGAATGTGGACAACCAGGCCGCCATGCTCGAGGAGCGCAAGAAGGAAGTTGACAAATTGGAGAAGAGTGTGCGTGACACCTTGGAGCACGTGAGTGGTCTTTCTGCCGAAGAGGCCAAGGAAAAACTGATCGAGTCGCTCAAGGATGAGGCTAAAACCAATGCAGCCAGCTACATCAACGACATCATGGACGATGCCAAGATGACCGCCAATAAAGAGGCTAAACGTATTATTATCGAGACTATCCAGCGTGTGGCTACCGAAACCGCTGTTGAAAATGCTGTGACGGTCTTCCATATCGACAACGACGAGATCAAGGGACGTATCATCGGCCGTGAGGGACGCAACATTCGTGCCCTGGAAGCCGCAACAGGCGTCGAGATCGTTGTTGACGACACTCCTGAGGCCATTGTGCTGTCAGGTTTCGACCCCGTGCGCCGCGAGATCGCCCGTCTGGCCCTGCACCAGCTAGTGAGTGACGGACGCATCCATCCCGCCCGCATCGAGGAGGTGGTTGCCAAGGTTCGCCGTCAGGTCGAGGAAGAAGTGATCGAAACCGGTAAGCGCACCGCTATCGATATGGGTATCCACGGCTTGCACCCCGAGCTCATCCGTCTCATCGGTAAGATGAAATATCGTTCCAGCTACGGCCAGAACTTGCTGCAGCACTCGCGCGAGACCGCTAACCTGTGTGCGATCATGGCCAGTGAGTTGGGCTTGAATCCTAAGAAGGCCCGTCGTGCAGGTCTGTTACATGATATCGGCAAAGTGCCCGACGATGAGCCCGAATTGCCGCATGCACAACTGGGTATGAAGTTGGCCGAGAAGTATAAGGAGAAGGCCGACATCTGTAATGCCATCGGTGCCCACCACGACGAGGAGGAGGCTACCAGCCTTTATGCTCCCATTGTACAGGTGTGTGACGCCATTAGCGGTGCCCGTCCCGGTGCCCGTCGCGAGATTGTAGAGGCCTACATCAAGCGTCTCAATGACCTGGAGCGTTTGGCCTTGTCCTATCCCGGCGTTGTCAAGACCTATGCCATCCAGGCTGGCCGTGAGCTGCGTGTGATTGTCGGTGCCGACAAGATTACTGACGAGGAGACCGAGAAGCTGTCCAACGAAATCGCTCAGAAGATTCAGGACGAGATGACCTATCCGGGACAGGTGCGCATCACCGTCATCCGTGAAACGCGCGCTGTGAGCTACGCTAAATAATTGCGTGAATCACAATGGACGAGATCAAAAACACTCAAGTGAATCTGCCTGAGAGCACCGATGCCTGTGCCAAGTGTGGTGGCGAGGGATGCAGTTGTCCGTCTGATATCGGGCGCTGTAACCTGACCAGCACTAATTGGCTCGAAGATGTGCCCGACAATGACTATGAGATTGTCGAGGTGCTTTTCAAGAACACGCGTCGGGGGTTCTACCGCAACAGCACCCATATTCCGCTCAAGCAGGGAGACTGGGTAGCTGTGGAGGCTAACCCTGGACATGACATTGGCCGCGTGGGGCTCACTGGACGTCTGGTGCGCAATCAGATGAAACGTGTCAACCTGCGCAAGGATGCCGAGATACTGCGTGTGTTCCGCAAGGCCAAGCCTGCCGACATGGAACGTTACGAGCAGGCCAAGGCCCGTGAGGAGGACACGATGATTCGCTCACGCAAGATCGCTGTCGATCTTGGGTTGAAGATGAAAATTGGTGATGTCGAGTATCAGGGCGACGGTAACAAAGCGATTTTCTATTATATCGCTGACGAGCGCGTGGACTTCAGACAGCTTATCAAAGTGCTGGCTGACGTCTTCAAGATACGCGTGGAAATGAAGCAGATTGGTGCCCGTCAGGAGGCTGGCCGCATTGGCGGCATCGGCCCTTGCGGCAGACCTTTGTGCTGTGCGACATGGATGTCAAGCTTTGTTTCGGTCGCTACGAGCGCAGCCCGTTTCCAGGACATCTCACTCAATCCTCAGAATTTGGCTGGCCAGTGCGCCAAGCTCAAGTGTTGCATCAACTTTGAGGTGAATACCTATGTCGAGGCCATCCGTCAATTGCCTGCCAAGGATATTCATCTTGAGACCAAGGACGCTACCTACTATTATTTCAAGGCTGACGCCCTCAAGCGTGAGATCATCTATTCTACCGAGCGCAATTCGCTTGTCGATGCAGTGACGTTGACAGCGGCACAGGCCTTTGAGATCATCGCACTGAACAAGAACGGCATCAAACCCGACAGCCTCCTCTCTGAGGATGACGGCAAGAAGAAGGCCTCACCCTTTGGTGACCTGTTGAACCAGGATGCCATCAACCGCTTTGACAAGAAGAAAAAGAAAAAGAAGAAAAAGAGCGGTGACAAACCTGCTGCAGCCAAGGGCGAGAAACAGCCTGTAGCTGAGGGGCAGGGCAATAAAGGTGGCTCACCTAACGGCAATAACGAGAGAAAGCCTCAGCGTCAGGGTAAACCCAAACGCCAGCAACAAGATGCTGGACAGCAGCAGGCTGGAGAGAAGCCAAGGCGCGAAAAGCCGCAGCGCTTCGAGAAGAAGACCTTCAAGCCACGCAAAGCTAAAGAAGGCGATGCTCCCGACAACAATGTCAAGGATAAGCCAAATAATGAATAAGCGCCAGTGGCGTGTCAATACAAAACAAGCGGTGGCAATGACCTTAGTCGTGGTCATTGCCGCTGCCATGTTTCTCACGGTGTCATGCCAGAGAAAACCACTTCAGACCCATGCCGGTTTTGTCCATCTGCCGACTGAAGGCTGGCAACGCACGATGCCGTTGACGTTCATGCCCGAGTATGACGATTCGGCTGCCTATTATGACATCACACTGGCCGTGCGCCATAC
This sequence comes from uncultured Bacteroidales bacterium, assembly GCA_902772455.1. Taxonomy (GTDB): domain Bacteria; phylum Bacteroidota; class Bacteroidia; order Bacteroidales; family Muribaculaceae; genus Sodaliphilus. Next base: position 44,096 of record CACYAW010000003.1, on the reverse strand, counting down.
GGCAAGCTACCGTTACCGCAACCTTTCACTGGTCGTGGATGTCATTGCTGCAGACTCCACTGTGGACCGTCATAACATCGAGATGTCATTGGCCGATGAGTATGGCAACTGGTCGGGTGGGGGATTCGGAACCTTGTATCAGGCCGTTAAGCCCATCTTGAAAGGCGTGCAACCCCATCAGGCCCGTACGGTTGTCGTATGGCAAGCGATGAGCGGCATCGATACCCTGAAGAATCTGGAGAACCTGGGACTCATCGCTCGTCCTGTCAACAGGTAGCCAGTATGAGCAAAACTCTTATCCGAGAATGGGCAATGACTAAAAATTGTGGACAAAAGGGCTAAAAACTAAGTAGTAATTTTGCCATTTTGTTAAAAATACTTATTTTTGCCACGTTAAACCAAGATAGAACCTTCGCTCCATCGTAAACCCTTAGCGCGAGACTCTATTAGAATTAGAAACATGAAGATAGATAAGGCCGAGGCCAAACAAACCTTCGTACAATTGCTCAAGTACGGTGTGATAGGCGTGCTCAATACGCTCATCACTCTTGTTACATTCTATCTGCTCAATACCAAGCTTGGTCTATCCTATGGAATCTCCAATGTCACGGGTTATATACTGGGCGTTATCAACAGTTTCCTTTGGAACCGCAACTGGGTATTCAAGACGAAAAACAACTTGCAGCGTGAACTGTTGCTTTTCGTTTGCGGATTCTTGATGTGTCTTGCCTTGCAGCTGTGCGTTAGCTGGATTCTGCTTGAGGGATTGGGATGGAAGAGCCTTCCCGATGACATTATCCCCTTCTTCCCGATGCAGAAAGCTGGCCAAAACATCGTTATGGTTCTTGCCATGGTTGTTTATACGCTGGCCAACTACGTCTACAATCGCTGCGTCACCTTCCGGGTTTACTCCAGTAGCGACTCAAGCAATTAACCTTTTTAAGATATGAAGAACCCACTCAATCGTTCAATGATGAAAAGATGTGTTGTTCTCTGTTTCCTGTTGCTTGGTGCAGCGGGCATGATGGTTGCTCAGGTGCCGCTGTGTCTGGGAGATAATTCTTACCAGAAGAAGATGGTAAAGGTGTTTGAGGCATTGAATGAGCAAAAGCTGGATAAGGCTGCCAAATACTGGAGTGAAATTGAGGAAAAGGCGGCCGAAGACGATAAAATTGACACCAGTGTACCCATCTCACAACAACTCTCACCGGTTTGGCAACTGTCTGAGGCAATGATGATGAATACGCGTGACGGACGTGGCAAGTTGACAAGCATCGTGCCTTATAACCCATGGAGCGCATACTCAAAGCTCAAGCTTGCCTGCTCGACTCCCGAGTCACGTGAGATAGCAGACCTTTTCCTGTCGGCAAAGTCGCTGAAGATGTCATATGCTGGAATCAAGGCCAGCATCGAGAAAAACCTGATTGACACAGTGCGCATCATCAACACCGAGGCTGCCTATGATGAGCTGTTGGAGATGCTGGTGGATTGTGACAAGCAGCAAGAACTCGAGACAGAACGGGAAGAGGCTGCATATAGAGAGACCAAGGATAAAAACGGACTTGCTGATTACCAGCGCTATCTGGATAAGTACGGGAATTTTAACTCAAATCACCACTTTACCGTAGAGTGGCGACGCGATAGCCTGGCATTTGAGCAAATGGGGCAAACATCGATGGATTGTAAGGCCTATTTGGCGGCTTATCCCAATTCACGCTTCAACGGCACCGTGCAGGAACTGTTGCACCGTTATGCTTTCAATGAGTTGGATGAGACTGTAGTGGCTTGCCAGGATTATCTCAAACAGTATCCTGAATCGGAGTTTAACGACAGCGTTAAGGCCTTGGAAAGGCAGTACGCCTTTCGTGATGCCAAACAGGTGAACAAAATCGGTTCCTTTTATCAGTTCTTGACCGACTATCCTGATGCTAAACAGGCTGATGAAGCCCGTGAACTGTTGCAACAGTCTGTGAATCAGCGATACTTTTCACCGTCAGTGACGCTTGAAGCTTTACAGCAGTTCTACCATGCCTCCGATGAACTGAGCGATGTGGACAGGTCACGCATTTTTTCGCTGTACCGCAATCTGGTTTTCATGCCTACGTCATCCTTCATGCTGGGGTGTGATGGATTGATAGGCAGGGTTGACTTTGCCAGTGATGCCGAGATGCAACAGGATCTTGAGGTGATGATTTTCAACGATCAGGGTTTGTTGGTGCGGCACTATGATTCCCGCTCAGGCCTTGATGACACTTACGCTTATAATTTCAATCCCGAGAACGGATATGAATTGATATCCAAGACCGATGCCCATGGTAAAGTGGTGAAGTATTCCACTAAATGGAATGAGGTGGGTGACATGCTGGAGGTCGCCGGGAGCGATGGAAGCATGATCGGTTATGCCCGCGACTATGATTATGTGAAGCGGGTTATCCATTTCAATGGGCGCAAGCCGGTGAAAACCGATTACTATGATAATTCTTTTATGATTGACAAATCGGTTGCGGGCAACACGAACCTGTCCTACTACTATAACAGTGATGGCGACATTGCCGCTGTGTATAGGACAAAAGGGAAAGCTACCACCGATTCGACAACCTATGAGTACGGATATAGCGACCATGGGCATGTGAACAAGTTGTGGTCATGGAAGATTGTGAACAACAATGGCAAGGCACAGCCTGCAAGATACCGTCAGTTTTATAAGAGCATAAATAAGACGTTGAACAACGGTTCCCATGATTACAGCATTGACTGGATGACTGAACCTCAGCAGGTCGATACTCAAAAAGTCGCTGCCCTGATTGCTGACTTGGACGACCAATTGGCCAAATTAAAAGAAGTGCCTGCTGAAGTGGAAACTGTTCAGGAAAAGGTGGCTGAAAAACAGCCCGTTAAGGCCGCCCAGCCCGTTGAAAAAGTCAGCCAGGAAGAGACTCCTGTGGCCGAAGTTGTGCCTCAGCCTGCCGTTGAAGAAGAACCCGAGGAGACATTTACCCTCGTCACCGAAGAACAACCTGTTGGTAAAGAGAATCTCATCAAGAAACTGATCGATGACATGGTGCTCGTGCCGGGCGGTGTCTTTGTGATGGGTGCGACTACCGAGCAGGAAGATGATGCATGGGAATTGGAATTCCCAATCCATCAGGTAAAACTGTCATCGTTCTATATCTGTAAGTATGAAGTGACTCAGGCCCTGTGGGAGGCTGTCATGGGCAGCAATCCCAGCAGCGCGCAAGACCGTTCCAATCCTGTTGAGATGGTCTCATGGAACGACTGTTCAAAGTTCATCGAGAAATTGAATGAAATGACAGGAATGGAGTTCAGGTTCCCCACCGAGGCCGAATGGGAATATGCCGCCCGTGGTGGCAACAAGAGCCGCCACTTTAAATATGCTGGCGGTGATGAGCTGGCACAAGTGGCATGGTTTGAAGACAATGCCGAGGATGCACCTCATCATGTGGGTACCAGGAAACCCAATGAGTTGGGCTTGCATGACATGAGCGGTAACGTGTGGGAGTGGTGTCTGGACTGGCAGAATTTCTATACCGATGAGATTCAGATAAACCCCGTGGGCGACTTTGAGAGCCAAGGTCGAGTGATGCGTGGTGGATGCTGGCGATTGAGTGATTCTTTGTGTCGTGTCTCCTTCCGCGGCGTCAGTGCTCCTGGCCAGCGCAAGAATGATTGTGGCCTGCGTCTGGCGGCCAGCAAGCTGACAAAATGATAGCCAACTGCCTGGATGGGCACCAGTGACCTGATTCTAGGTCAAAGATGGACCATCCCAGTGAAGAATAATAATGTCTTGCTGCCAGTGTGCAGATGGCTCTGATTGGCGGCCCATTCGCCCCTCAACACTCCTGGAGCGAGTTTTATCGAACGTTTGCCGTACTTGTTGTTGATGTCGTCAATGCTGGTCATCAGGCGGCGAAACTTCCCGTGGTCATCAGGGTCGAAAACATTGAGTTGAATGCCGCTGTTGTGCTGGATGTCTAAAGCCATAACGCCGGCTTTGCGGTAGCCGAATCCATCTTTCCAAATATTGTTGAAGGCTTTAAGGGCCATGCGTGCGATGGTCATCGTGTCGCTTGACGGCGTGTCGAGCCGCAGCTGGCAAGAGTTGGAATAGAAGGGCAGGTCTTTACGAAAGTAGTCTCCACGAACGTATGTCATGATGCTGCCGGCCACGCTGTTTTCATCTCGCAGCTGACGTGCTGTCCGCTCAGCAAAACTGACGATGGCATCGGCGACGGCATCGCGATCGGTCAGCACTTTGCCAAAGGTGCGTGACGTCATGATGGTCTTGTGGGCAATAGTCACTGGGTTGGCAATCTGGCAATCGTGGCCCATGAGTTCGCGTTGTGTGCGTTCCAGGGTTACCGAATACAGCGACCTTACCAGCGAGGGCGGCATTCTCACAAAATCAGCGGCAGTTTTGATTCCACGGGATTTCAGCGAAGCGGCCAACCGCCGCCCGATGCCCCACACGTCTTCGATTGCCGTACGCCTCAGGATAATGTCAATCGCTTCAGGCCTTACCAGCCAATACACTCCATCGGTGATGCGGCGGTCCCGCTTGGCGATGTGGTTGGCTATCTTGGCGAGGGTACGGCTCGGGGCAAAGCCGATGCTTACAGGAATGCCTACATACTGCCTGATTCTCGTCACGAGCTCAGCCATGATGCGGTGGCTTGTCTCCACATCCTCATGCGGCAGGACAAAAAAGGCTTCGTCAACAGAGTACTGCTGCAGATTCTCTACTTCCTGCATCAGAATGTTCATCACTCTGTCCGACAAATCACGGTATAGGATATGGCGGGCCGACAACTGAATGACTTGGCGTGGATCGGTGTGTTCCTTGATTTTAAAGGCGGGACAACCCATGGGGATGCCGGCCGCCTTGGCCTCGTTGCTGCGGGCAATGACGCATCCGTCATTGTTGGAGAGCACAACAACCATTTTCCCGTTTAGCCGTGGATCAAACACCCGCTCACAGGAAACAAAGAAGTTATTGCAGTCAACCAGGCCGTACATACTCGCTGCGCTCGTAGTTTAATGTTTAATGTTTAAAGTTTAAAGTTTAGAGTTTAAAGTTTAAAGTTTACAATTTAATGTTTACAGTTTAATGTTTACTGTTTAATGTTTACTGTTTAAAGAGGTATCCGCTAACACAATTTCTAACTCCTAACTTCTAACTTCTAACTCCTAACTCATCAGTTCCAGCCAGCGCATTTCTTTTTCATCGAGCAGGTCTTTGACTTCTTGGTAACGGGCCGCTTTGGTGGCTACGTCATCCAGGGTCTCACCGCTGGCAAACAGAGCGTCCAGTTCGGCTTTCTCCTTGTTAAGCGCTTCAATATCGGTGTTGAGCTGCTCGAGTTCTCGCTGTTCCTTGTAGGATAGGCGTTTTTGTTCATTTCGTTCACGCCATGTGTTCTCTTTGGGTTTGGCCGATTCCAGTTCTTTGGCCAGTTGAGCCTCCTCTTGCTCATGCCGTTGTTTCCAGGCACGGTATTCGCTGTAATTACCAGGGAAATCCTTGACATGGCCGTTTCCCGTAAACACAAATGTGTGGTCCACGGTCCTGTCCATAAAGAAACGGTCGTGGCTCACAATGATGACGCACCCGTTGAACTGCGACAGGTACTCCTCGAGAATTTCCAGCGTGGAGATGTCCAGATCGTTGGTCGGCTCATCAAGGATAAGGAAATTGGGCTTCGTCATCAGCACCATGGCCAGATACAGCCTGCGCCGTTCACCACCACTCAGCTTGGCGATGTACTTCTGCTGGTCCTGAGGAGTGAACAGGAAGTGGTTGAGCCAGGCCATGGCGGTGTAATGGTGTTTTTCATCAAAATAGATGTATTCTGCGACATCGCGCACGGCATCAATCACGCGTTTCCCTTCGTCAAACTGCATGCCTTCCTGGCTATAGTGGGCAAACTTTACCGTATCGCCTATCTCGAAGTAGCCGCTGTCGGGCTTGACGATATCAAGCAACAATTTGATGAAAGTGGTCTTGCCGACGCCGTTATCGCCCACAATGCCCAGTTTCTCGTAGCGGGCAAACGTGTAGTTGAAATCATCCAGAATCACCTTGTCGCCGTAGCGCTTGTTCACATGGTGAGCCGTGAAGATCTTTTTGCCGATGTAGGCACTTTTGACATTCAGTTCCACCTCTCCGTCCTCGCGCCGCTGCTGGGCACGTTCCTGCAGGTCATAGAACGCGTCGATGCGGTATTGTGCCTTGTGGGCGCGTGCCTGTGGTTGGCGCCGCATCCAGTCCAGCTCGGTGCGCAGCAGGTTGCGGGCCCGTTCCACCTGGGCGTTCTGGGCCTCGATGCGTTCGGCCCGTTTCTCCAGATAGTAGTTGTAGTTGCCGCTATAGGAGAAGATGCTGTGCTGGTCCATCTCCAGGATGCGGTTGCAGATGTTGTCCAGAAAGTAGCGGTCATGGGTCACCATCAGCAGGGTGACACGGCTGCGCTGCAGGTAGTTCTCCAGCCACTCGATCATGTCGATGTCGAGGTGGTTGGTGGGCTCGTCAAGGATGAGCATCTGCGGCTCGTCGATGAGCAGGCGGGCCAGCGCCACTCGTTTGACCTGGCCTCCACTCAGTTCCTTGACGGGCTGGTTGTAGTCGGTGATTTTGAGTTGGGTGAGAATCTGCTTGAAGCGTTCCTCATAGTCCCAAGCGGTGTTGGCATCCATTGCCTGGATGGCTGCCGTCATGGCATCGCTGTCGCCTGTTCGCAGGGCCTCTTCATAGGCGTGAATGGCTCCCGAACGCGGGTCATCGCCATGCAGGCACGCGTCGAGCACGGTGTGGGCTTCGCCCAGGTCGGGCAGCTGTGGCAGGTAACCCACCCGCAGGTTGTTGCGGTAGATGACTGTGCCGCTGTCCTGCGAGGCGATGCCGGCCAGGATGTCGAGTAGGGTAGACTTGCCCGTGCCGTTTTTGGCGATAAGACCGATTTTCTCACCCTCGGCCACACCGAAGGTCAGATCCTCAAAGAGCACATCGACGCCAAACGCCTTGCTCAAGCCCTCCACTTGCAAGTAACTCACCATAGGTATTGATGTTCTGTGGGCCGTGGCTCTGCCGCGGCAATCGTGATCAGCTAAAGAAGCACTTCATCACCTTGATCATGTTCACATGGTCGTCGCAGGAGCCGGTCTCGCGCACCGAGTGCATCGCCAGCACGGGATTGCCCACGTCAACGCCCTCGATGTCGAGTTGGCCGGTCAGGATATTGCCCAGGGTCGAGCCACCGGCCACGTCGCTGTGGTTCACAAAGTACTGGAACGGGGCACCCGCTTTCTCGCACAGGCTCTTGAAGATGGCTGCCGAGTGGGCATCGCTCATATACTTGCAGTTGGCGTTCACCTTGATGCACGGGCCACCGCCCAATGCGGGATGGTTGGTCGGGTCATACTTCTCGGCATAGTTGGGATGGAAGGCATGGGCATTGTCGGCCGACACCATGAATGAGCGGTGAACGGCGCGTCCAAAGTCCTCAAAATCGCCTCCCAGTGCCATGACAAGCCTGAGCAGCATGTTGCCCAGCACGGGCGAGTGGGCACCTTGCTTGGTGCCGCTGCCGGTCTCTTCGTTGTCAAAGATGGCTGCCACAAGCGTGGCGTCTTTGTCCTTGGCCTCGGTGATGGCGGTGATGGCGGCATGCACCATGCTCAGGTCATCAAGACGGCCAGCCGAGATGAACTCGTTGTTCAGACCGAACAGGCTTGCCTTGCTCACGTCATACAGCATCAGGTCAAAGTCCAAAATGTCGGCTGCCTCAACCTGCAGTTCGTCGGCGACGAGGTTGAGCAGGGTGTTGCGCCATTCCATGTCTTGATTGATCTTGGCCAGGATAGGCAGCATGTCCTTTTGCTTCGACAGGTGGTTGCCCTCGTTGACGGCGCGGTTGAAGTGGATGGCCAGGTGCGAGATGCACATGAGCGGGCGGTCAATCTTGATGAGCTTGGTCACGGGGTGCAACGCGTCTTTGCCCTTGAGCAGCACGCGTCCTGCCAGAGACAGGGGACGGTCAAACCAGGTGTAGAGAATCGGGCCGCCATAGACCTCGGTGTTCAGGCGCAGGATGCCGCCGTCGCCGGGAATCTCGCTTGCCGGCTTGATGCGGAAGCAGGGCGAGTCGCTGTGTGCGGCGATGATTTTGAATCCCGTGTCGGCAGGATTTTTCTTACCCACCTGCACTGCAAAGATGGCGCTGTCATTCTTGGTGAAGAAATACTTGTCACCAGCCTTAGCCGTCATTTTGTCGTCTATTTTCTTCTCCTTGAAGCCGTTGGCAGTCAGGATCTTTTTCACGGTGTCCACTGCGAGGAAATTGCAGGGGCTGTTATCCAGGAACTCGAGCAGCGAGCTCACATATTTGTCAGTCTTTTTCATATTGTTGATAGTTTAAATTCCGTAGTATATGGCATTAAGTGCCCTGAGGACGTTGCACAGGGTCTGTCCCCAGTAGTTGATGAAGTTGATTTTGCACTGGCACAGCATCTCGTGCTGTGTCTCGGTGAGCGCGTCTTGTATCGAGTGTATCAGATTGAAGAACTCCTGATACAGGTCGGCAAGATTCTCAGATACCGAGGCCGAGATAGGCGTTTCGCTGTATTTCATGTCCTCGAGAAATACTTCAAGATAGATATCTTCCTCGGCCATGACTTGCGCCACACGGTCGCGAATCAGGTCATAGACATCCTCGTCCAGTGCCGAGTCGATGAATTCCTCGCTGTAGTTGTCATCCTCGATGTCGTTGACGGTGATGTACAGGCGGGGCAGCAGTTTGAGCATCTGGGCCACAAACTGGTCGCGTGATTCACATTCTACCACACGTTCCAGCGCATGGCAATATTCGTTGGCAAGGGCGATAAACGCCAGCTCGTTAGGTGTCAGCTTATCCATTTTAAATCTTTAATCACTAATCTCTAATCACAATTCACTAATCACTAATCTCTAATCACTAATCTCTAACCACTAATCTCTAACCACTAATCTCTAACCACTAATCTCTAACCACTAATCTCTAATCACTAATCTCTAATCCATAAAGCCCTTTCCGCTCGATATAGCCCAGTACCTCGTCAGGCACATAGTAGCGCACGCTCAGCCCCTTGGCCAGGCGTTCACGCACTGCTGTGGACGACAATTCGATGATTGGGGCGTCAACCAGTGTTACACGGTCACGCAGTTCCTCTGGGATGACAACTTCATAACCCAACCGGGGATAGACTAGCAGGTGGTACTTGGCTAGGATTTCCTCGCTGTTGCGCCAGCGGTCAAAGATTACCCAGTTGTCGGCACCGGTGACCAGATAAAACTCGTCGTTAGGGAATTTTGCTTGCAAGGCATTCAGCGTGTCGATGGTGTAGGACGGTTTGGGCAAGGTGAACTCAAATGCCGAGGTCTCGACGTTTTCCAGCTGCCGGGTCACCATCTCCACCATGCGCAAGCGGTCGGTGTCGTCCACCTGACGCTCTTTATCCACCTTGAGCGGGTTCACAGGCGAAACCATGAGCCACAACCTGTCCACGGCACCACTTGTGATGATGTGATGCGCAATGATGGCATGTCCGCTATGAATCGGGTTAAATGACCCGCCAAAAATCCCGATTTTCATCTCATTAAAATCTGATTAGTCGAATTTCTTGCGGCGGAAGATAAAGTTATGACCCAGGTACTTGTCGCGAACGGTCGGGTTCTCGGCCAATTCCTCGCTGGAGCCTTGGAACAGGATTTTACCCTCAAACAGCAGGTAGGCCCTGTCGGTGATGCTCAGCGTCTCGGGCGCATTATGGTCGGTAATCAGGATGCCGATGTTCTTGCTCTTCAAGCTATATACAATGCTTTGGATGTCCTCAACGGCGATAGGGTCCACACCGGCAAAGGGCTCATCCAGCATGATGAAGTGCGGATTGATGGCCAGGCCGCGGGCAATCTCGGTGCGGCGGCGTTCGCCACCCGACAGGCGGTTACCCAGGTTTTTGCGCACCTTTTGCAGGTGAAATTCACTGATGAGCTGCTCCAGGCGGTCCTTCTGCTCGGCGGGAGTGAGGTCCGTCATCTCGAGTACGGTGCGGATGTTATCCTCGACGCTCAGGGTGCGGAACACCGATGCCTCTTGAGGCAGGTAGCCGACACCCAGCTGGGCACGACGGTAAACGGGAAGTGTCGTGATATCCACATCGTTGAGGAAGACGCGACCCTCATTCGGGGTGACAAGGCCGGTGGTCATATAAAAGGTAGTGGTCTTGCCGGCACCGTTAGGACCCAGCAGTCCGACGATTTCGCCCTGATGCACATTAATGGACACATGGTTCACGACAGTGCGCTGGCGATATTTCTTCACCAGATTGTCGGTGCTGAGCACCAATGTGCCCTCGTTGCCCGACGCCTTGAGCCGTGCTACTGTAGCTTTGTCACCAGGCTTGACAATGGTCTTGCCGTCATCCTGTGCCGGCTTGTTGTCATGTTGCCAGGGCAGTTTCATTTCTTGACGTTGGTGGTGAGACGACCTTTGATATAGTCGGTAATCAGGTTAATGGCCACCTCGTTGTTGCCACCCTCGGGGATGATGATATTGGCAAATTTCTTCGTGGGCTCGATGTGCAGCTGGTGCATCGGCTTGAGCACGCGCTGGTAGCGGTCAATCACAGCCTGAGCGGTGCGGCCGCGCTCAATGCAGTCACGCGAGATGACGCGGATCAGACGGTCATCGCCGTCGGCATCGACAAACACCTTGATGTCCATCATCTTCCTCAAACGGGCATCGCTCAGCGCCATAATGCCCTCGATGAGCACCACATCGTGCGGGCCCATGGGAACGGTCTCCTTTTGGCGTGAGCAGGTCAGATAGCTATAGGTGGGCATCTCGATGGATTCGCCGCGCTTGAGCATCTTCACGTGCTCCAGCAGCAGGTTCCAGTCAAAGGCGGCAGGCTCGTCAAAGTTGATGTTTTGACGCTCTTCGGGGGGCACATGGCTCGAGTCCTTGTAATAGGAATCTTGAGAAATCACGCCTACCTCGCCCTCGGGAAGACGTTCCATGATTTTACGCACGACAGTGGTTTTACCTGAGCCGGTTCCGCCGGCAATACCGATGATAATCATAACATTAACTTATTTTAGAGGTCATACTTCATACTTAATCGTGCCCTTTGGCACAATTCCAACTGACAAAGATAATACAAGGCGAACACAATGCCAAACAAAAAAAACGATTTTTTTTGTTTGGCATTGTAGAGCCGCAGTTTGTCTTGCCTCACGCACAGCCTAAAGCCGCTAAGCATTTCTGATTTTAGTGTGGCGCACGTGTGACGGTGAGTCGGCGGTAGAGTGTGATGCCCAGCAGGGGAACGGCGGTGCCGACGATGGTGTAGAGGACCCAGAAGAGGTCGGTTGTGCTGTTCTCGTGGATGACCATGTGGCAGCCGATCTGGCCCCAGTCGAGGTCGTAGTAGCAAATCTTGATGGCCGACACGATCTTGAACGAGATGATATGGAACACGTAAATATATAAAGTGTTGTTGCCGCAATAGACCATGAAGCGCTTCACGATGCCCTCGTGGCGGTCGAGCCATGAGGCGATGTGGTGAACCATCAGGAAGCCGATGGCGCCCGTAAAGGGTAGGGTGGCAACGGTACGCAAGTCCACCTTGAGCGCCATACCCTGCCAGCCCTGATAGGCCCCGACGACCAAAATCGCAGCATAGAGTAACGTCAATGCCCAGTGCTCGGGGATGCGGTGCTCGTGGCGGCGGTAGAGCACGCCCAGGCTGAAGAACAGCACGCCCCAGCACTCGCGTATGCCGCCCTGCACAACGGTGGCAATCGTCAAGTGGTTAGTGACTTTGAACAAGGCAAAACTCACGGCCAACACGGCGATTACTGCGGGCACAGTGGCATGGTTGAGCCACTTGTGTCGGTTGTACAGCAGCAGGTACAGCACCAGGAACACGATGCTGGCCAGCAGCAGGGCCCTGAAAAACCAGAACGCGCCTGCCAGGAACTCGTCATATCCGCCCATCGAGAAAACAATGTGAACCAACCGCTGGCAGAACTGGTGCCAGTTGTAAGGGTGCGTGACGCCGCCAGCCCAGTTGCCGTAATGTTCGTTCATGAGCCCGATCTTGAAGAAGAGATTGTGGAAAACCAAGAAAAACAGGCTCCACTTGACAAAAGGCACATACAGGCCTTTGAACCGCTTCTTGCAGAAGGTCCATGGGTCAGCCAGATATTTCTTGTCGAAGAAATAGCCCGCCGCGATAAAGAATACCGGCATGTGGAACAGGTAGATGAAGGTGACTAGCCGCGTGGGGCCTTCGGCATGACCCGCGCACATCAGGATGATGGCGATGGCCTTGCAAATCGACAGTGTGGTGTTGTTGCGTTTTATTTGGGGTTGATTCATTGGTTTTCCAGCATTTCAGGAAGGGATACGAAGGAATAGCCTTTTTTCTTGAGGCTCTTGATCAGAGCGGGCAAGCGGTCGTAGAATTTCTCCACGCGGCGCTCGTCGGTGCCCAGGTGGATCATCAACAGGTGGCCGTTGAGGGTCTTTTCACGTTCACAGCGCATGATGCGGTCCCACAGCCAGCGGTTGTCGCGGTAGGGGTTACCGCCGGTGATGCCGGGGTAGGTGTAGTCCATGCAACTGGCGGTGCCCGGCGAGAAGTTGATGAGCTGCAGGCCCATCTCGCGTGCCCATGAGGCTATGGTGGCGTTGTGCCACTCATAGGGAGGCACCATGAAGGGCGCCTGCTGCGGCGTGATGCCGAATTCTGCCAGTTTGGCGTAACTTTTGATGATGTCGTCGCGGAATTCGTCGTGCGTTACCAGCAGCGAGTCGCGCTTCTCCCAGTCGCAGTAAACCAGGTGGCCGTAGCTGTGGCTGCCCACGTAGTGGCCGTCGGCAATCAGACGCTTGACCACATCGGGGTAGAGGTCAAAGAAGCGTCCAGTAAAGAAGAACGCGCCCTTGATGCCCTGTTTCTTGAGGGTGCTGATGATGCGCTCGGCTCCGTCGGCGCGGTCATCGGCGGTGAAGACGAGGCAAATCTGCTTCTTGCCGGCATCGCCGCGCACGATGGCTCCCTCGTCCCACAGGAAGTTGCCGCTGGCCCCCATGCCCTCGGTCTCGTAGTAAGAGAACGGGAAGGTGAGCGAGGCCGTGCCGTCCATGGTGGGCTCGTTGGTGCTGTAGTCGTGGGTGTTGTCGTGGAAAACAACATCATAGGGCTGGAACAAGTCATAGGTGTTGCCCTCGATATTGAGCATGTCGTCGGCCAGGTTCACGCCCTTGAGGCTGTTGAAGATGGTCGCATACACGGGGCCGTCAACCAGGCCGCCAGTGGGCATGCCCACGCCCTCCATCACATAGTTGCTGTGCGGAGCGTGAGGGTAGGTGCCTCCACGGGGCAGTTCCACGATCATGCTCGTGCCCCACGGGTTGCAGCCCAGCAGCCAGTCGCGCAGGGCCGCCTCCATCTCGATGAACTCACAGTTGCCCGTCAGCTGGCGGTAGAGGATGCATTGGGTGAGCATTGCCGTGGTGAGGTTGTTGCTGCACCAGATGCCGGGAACGCCCCACAGGAAGGGATTTCCCGTCTGCTCGGCTCGAGCATAGACGCGCTCGATGCCCGCCTTGATGTTGCGGATGAACTCGTCACGCAAGCGGTCATTGCTGCCGTTGGCCTCCTGTGCCAGGCGCACGTGCCCCATGTTCATGAAGGGGTACCACTGGTAGTGGCGGGCACTGTCGGCACCCATCCAGGGGGTGATGGGTTCGCGGCGGCCATATTCCACCGCCTGGGTCAGATATTTCGGGTCGCCGGTAGCGTGGTAGAGCTCGATGGCGCCCAGCTCCATGTCATCGACCCAGTTGTCCTCCTCGTAGATGTAGGGCGACACCACACTCACCGTCTGGGCATTGCCGGGCTTGTCGAGGCCCACCTGATAGGCATCGGCGGCCTTGGCGGCGATTTTGGCGGCAAACTCGGGGTAGTAGGGAGCCAGCACCTGGGCTCCGAGGGCAAAATCGCTGGCGAACTTGCCCGCCGTGCTGGCCGCTCCCATCGTTGCGTTCATGTATTTGCCGCGCTGTTGCGGCTTGCCGTCGATGAAATAGACAGGTCGCCCGTTGTTGGGGCCCCAGCCATAGTCGGCAGGGTCGTCCTTGGGCAGTTTCATGCCGATGTGATCTCGGTCGTCGGCAATCTGGTTGTAGAGTTCGCCTGGGGCGGGATTCATCTTGTCGAGCCATGTCAGGCCCCAATAGATTTCGTCGATGATGTCGGGGATGCCGTTGGAGCCTTCCAGGCCGTTAGCCTGATACTGGTCGCCAAAGGCTCCCGGGCACTGCTGCCAGGCGAGCATCATCTGGTAGATGGCGTTGGCACTCGTGGTGGTGTACTGAAGCAGGTCGGCAGCGTCGTGCCAGCCGCCGCGCACGTCGATGCGCTGGCCCTCTTTCTCGGGATGGTAGCGCACGTAGGCGTCCTTGACGTGGCAACTGTCGCGCTGGAACGGGTTGTAGCCGCACCGTTGCTGGCGCATGTAGTTGAGCACAAAATCGGCCGTGCCGTCCCACACCCGGTTGTTGATGGGGAACACCGGTGACTCGATGCCGGCGGCCACGATGCGGTAAGCCCCTTCGCCCTCAAAGGCGCTGAAGTCTAATCTGCAGGTGGATGCCATCTGGCCATTTGCTCCCATGTTGCGTGTGGTCGTCGCGCGGTAGGCCGTCTTGCCGGTGTAGGCATCGACCAGTTCAAACTGCGTGACCTCGACTTTTTCTTGACTGATGAGCACGGCTACCTTGGTCGAGTGGGGCAGGTAGCCCAATTGGTTGATGCGGATCCATCCCGCGGCATGAGCCATACCCAAGCCCATGACAAGCAGCAAAAGGATGCTAATGAGACGTCTATTCATTGTTTTCATTACATTCAATTAACCGGCAGGGTCCTTAACGGAACCCCGGTGCTGCAAATGTACAAAAAATATTGATGCTTGCCCCCCTCTTCGGTTAAACTTTAAAAATATATAGAATATCTCCACCCCGTTGAAAGAAAGCGGATGCTTCTCTAAGCTCTAAACTCTAGACTGCGAGCAACGCGAGCATTAATCTGACAGATTTGCTGACAATGTGTCAGCCTGCCACTTTTGGCACACCGTTTGCATAGTATGGGTCGGTGACTTGTGTGAAAACAGTCATCAGAGTTCAGTTTTTAGTCGATAGTAAACATACTTAAAACTAACAACTAAGGACTAACAACTAAAATTGAATTAACAACATTAAAAACATATAAAAGAAAGAAAGAGAGATTTTATTATGGGTAAGATTATTGGTATCGATTTAGGAACAACCAACTCGTGTGTTTCGGTTCTGGAAGGCTCCAAACCTGTTGTGATTCCCAACAGCGAAGGCCGCAACACGACGCCTTCGGTAGTTGCTTTCAAGGATGGTGGCGAGCGCATTGTGGGCGACCCCGCTAAGCGTCAGGCCATCATGAACCCCACGGGTACCGTATTTTCTATCAAACGTTTCATGGGCGAGCAGTATGACCATGTCCTGAAGGATGTGGAGCGCATGCCCTACAAGGTGGTGAACAACGGCAGCAACCAGCCCCGCGTGGAGGTAGCTGGCCGCCAGTACACCCCGCAAGAGATTTCGGCAATGATTCTCCAGAAGATGAAGAAGACTGCCGAGGATTACCTGGGCACTACCGTTGACGAGGCCGTCATCACTGTGCCTGCCTACTTTAACGATGCTCAGCGCAAGGCCACCAAGGAAGCCGGTGAGGTTGCCGGACTGAAGGTGCAGCGCATTGTTAACGAGCCCACTGCAGCCGCTCTGGCCTATGGCCTGGACAAGGACAACAGCGACAAGCGCATTGCCGTGTTCGACTTGGGTGGCGGTACATTTGATATCTCGATCCTTGAACTTGGTGACGGTGTGTTTGAGGTAAAGGCCACCAATGGTGACACCCACCTGGGCGGTGACGACTTCGACCAGCGCATCATCACTTGGCTCGCCGACGAGTTCCAGCAGGAGAACGGCATGGACCTGCGCAAGGATCCCATGGCCCTGCAGCGCCTGAAAGAGGCTGCCGAGAAGGCCAAGATTGAGCTGTCCAGCTCAACCAGC
Source organism: uncultured Bacteroidales bacterium (assembly GCA_902772455.1). Classification (GTDB taxonomy): domain Bacteria; phylum Bacteroidota; class Bacteroidia; order Bacteroidales; family Muribaculaceae; genus Sodaliphilus. The sequence continues at coordinate 27,927 of CACYAW010000003.1, read as the reverse complement.
ACCGAGATCAACCTGCCTTATATCACTCAGCTCGACGGTATGCCCAAGCACTTGGTAAAGACGTTGACGCGTGCCAAATTTGAGCAACTGTGCGATGACCTGATTCAGAGCACTATCGAACCTTGCCGCAAGGCTCTGGCCGATGCCGGTTTGAGCACCAGCGACATCAACGAGGTCATCCTCGTGGGCGGTTCGACCCGTATCCCCGCCGTTCAGCAGATTGTCGAGAAATTCTTCGGCAAGGCTCCGTCTAAGGGTGTTAACCCTGACGAGGTTGTGGCTGTGGGTGCCGCTATCCAGGGCGGTGTGCTCACCGGTGATGTCAAGGACGTGCTCCTGCTCGATGTTGTGCCCCTGAGTGTGGGTATCGAGACACTGGGCGGCGTGATGACCAAGCTCATCGAGGCCAACACCACCATTCCCGCCCGCCGCAGCCAGGTCTTCTCGACTGCTGCCGACAACCAGCCCGAGGTGGAAATCCACGTGCTGCAGGGTGAGCGTCCCATGGCTAAGGACTGCAAGACCCTCGGACGCTTCCACTTGGATGGCATCGCTCCCGCTCCCCGCGGTATCCCGCAGATTGAGGTGACCTTTGAGGTGGATGCCAACGGCATCATGAACGTGAGCGCCAAGGATAAGGCTACCGGCAAGGAGCAGAGCATCCGCATTGAGGCTTCCAGCGGCCTGAGTGACGCCGAAATCCAGCGCATGAAGGACGAGGCCGAGGCCAACGCTGCCGCCGATGCCGCCGAGAAGGAGCGCATCGACAAGATCAACGGCGCCGACGCCCTCATCTTCCAAACCGAGAAGGTGCTCAAGGACAGTGGCGACAAGCTGCCCGCCGACATCAAGAGCCAGATCGAGGGTGCCCTTAGCAAGCTGAAAGACGCTCACAAGAGCCAAGACCTCGCTGCCATCGACACTGCTACGGCCGAACTGAATTCACTCTTCGAGAAGATGTATCAGCAGGCTGGCGGCGCACAAGGTGGACCTCAAGGCGCAGGCTTTGATCCCAACAACATGGGTGGCTTCCAGGGTGGTCCCCAGCAGGGCGGCAACCCGGGCCAAGGTGGTGACAATGTCGAAGACACTACATACGAAGAAGTAAAGTAATATTTATGGGTTAATAATTGTGATGGCGTGGTGCAGTGATTGCACTACGCCATCTGTCATTGTGGCACTATGATGGGCCTCTTTTTTACTGGTGATTGTCGCGTTAAATGGGCGGATAGATAAATCGATTGCATTGATTGCATGAGAATATTGAAGAAAACTGAATGAAATTTGAGGAATTATTTGTACCTTTGTGCCCAAATTTTCAATATTTAACTACTGAATAATGCTGGACTTACTGTTTGAAACCAGTTGGGAGGTCTGCAACAAGGTCGGAGGCATCTATGCTGTGCTATCCACTAAGGCCAAGACCCTCCATCAGCGATATAAAGATAATCTGATTTTCATCGGACCAGACCTCTGGACCGAAGATAACCCGTCCCCGACCTTTGTCGAGGCACGCACCCCGCTTGCCGCATGGCTGCGCAAGGCCAAGCTGCCCCAAGGGATGCACGTGAGGGTAGGGCGCTGGGATATCCCCGGCAAACCTATTGCGGTGCTTGTGACTTTCGGGTCGCTATACACCTATAAGGACGCCCTGTATACCGAGATGTGGAACCGCTACCGTGTGGATTCCCTTCATGGTTATGGGGATTATGATGAGTCGTGCATGTTTGCCTATGCGGCCGCGATTGTCATCGAGAGCATTGTCAAGTGGAAAAACAATCCTGATTTAAAGGTTGTAGCCCACTTCGATGAGTGGACCACTGGCATGGGACTTCTCTATGTCAAGACTCATCTGCCTCAGGTGGCCACGGTCTTTACCACACATGCCACGAGCATTGGCCGCAGCATCTGTGGCAACGGCAAGCCGCTGTATGACTATATGCAGGGCTATAACGGTGACCAGATGGCAGCCGAACTCAATATGCAGTCCAAACACTCGCTGGAAAAAGCCGCGGCACACGCTGCCGATGCTTTTACCACAGTAAGCGATGTTACTGCGCGGGAGTGCCGCCAGCTGCTGGAGCGTTATCCCATGGTAACACCTAACGGCTTTGAACAGAACTATGTCCCCAAGGGCGCCAAGTTCACCGCCAAGCGGACTGCTGCCCGCCAGCGCATGCTGCAGGTGGCATCCTGTCTCACGGGTCAGCACTATGCCGACGACACGCTGATTGTCGCCACTTCGGGCCGCCTTGAGATGCGCAACAAGGGCATCGATGTCTATCTGGATGCTGTTTCATCGTTGCGTAATTCTCTCAAATTCGTTTCGAGCAAGGAGCGCAAGGTAATTGCACTGGTACTTGTGCCCGCCTGGATGAAGTCGCCTCGTGCCGACCTGATGGAGAACCTCCGTAACGACAAGCCCAGCCGCCTGTTTGACCCGGTAATCACCCATCACCTTCACAATCAGGATAGCGATCCCATCTATCACCGCATCAATGAGCTGGGCTTCCACAATGACCCTCATGACAAGGTGACCGTTATCGACGTGCCTTGCTACTTGAACGGCAACGACGGCATTTTCAATTTGTCCTATTATGACCTGTTGGCTGGCCTCGATGCCGCGGTATTCCCCTCCTACTATGAGCCTTGGGGTTACACGCCGCTGGAGAGTGCCGCCTTTGGCGTTCCCACCATCACCACCGACCTGGCTGGTTTTGGCCAGTGGGTGCTTGACCGTTTTGGTGATGACTCCGACCGTTACGGCGTGAAGGTGCTTCACCGCACCGACAGCAACTACGATGAGACCTTCAGGGCTATCGCGATGAGCATGATGAACCTGTATGTGATGAGCGACAAGGACAACCGCGCTATCCGCAATGCCAACCGAACGACCAGCAAGGCCGCCTCGTGGGACAATTTCATCGCCTGCTATGACGAGGCTTACAGTCATGCCCTGGACAAGGCAGCCCATCGCATGAATAACAGAATCAGTAACAAAACTAACAAAACATCATAACTAAAAGATTTAATTATGAAATTTCAAGCAAGCAACAGCAATGACCCTCAGTGGAGGAGCATCACTGTGAAATCGGAGCTTCCCGGCAAGCTCAACAAACTCAACGAACTGTCACGCAACCTGTGGTGGGCATGGAACACCGAGGGCAAGACCCTGTTCCATGACATCGACCGTGACACCTGGCGTGCCACCAGCGAGAACCCCGTGAAGACGCTCCAGCGTCTCTCTAACGAGAAGATCGCCGCTATCCAGGCCGATTCGGCCATGATGGCCCGCATCGACAGCACCTATGAGCTTTATCAGCAATACATGAAGAAGCCCTTGCGCAAGGACATTCCCTCGATTGCCTACTTCAGCATGGAATACGGCTTGTGCAACGCCATCAAGATCTATTCGGGTGGCTTGGGCATCCTGGCCGGTGACTATGTCAAGGAGGCCAGTGACCGCTGCGTGAATATGACTGCTGTGGGTTTCCTGTACCGCTACGGCTATTTCACCCAGACCCTCTCGATGGACGGTCAGCAGATTGCCAACTACGAGGCCCAGAACTTCGACCAGCTGCCCATCGAGCCCGTGCTCGACAAGAACGGCCAGCAGCTGGTACACGAGGTGCCTTATCCCGGCCGCACCATCTATGCCAACGTATGGCAGGCCAACGTGGGCCGTGTAAAGCTCTTCCTGCTCGACACTGACCTCGACCTCAACAGCGAGTATGACCGCGAAATCACCCACAAGCTCTATGGTGGCGACTGGGAGAACCGCATCAAGCAGGAATACCTGCTGGGCATTGGCGGCGTGCTGCTGCTCAAGCGACTGGGCATCAAGGCCGATATCTACCACTGCAACGAGGGTCACGCCGCACTGCTCAACCTGCAGCGACTGGTGGACTATGTGCAGGAGGACGGCCTGAACTTTAACGAGGCCCTTGAGGTGGTTCGTGCCACTTCGCTCTATACCGTTCACACTCCCGTGCCTGCTGGCCACGACTACTTTGACGAGGAACTCTTCGGCAAGTATATGGGCGGTTATCCCGAGCGCCTGGGCATCTCATGGCAGGAACTCATGGACATGGGCCGCGAGAACCCCGGCAGCAACGAGCGCTTCTGCATGAGCACCTTCGCCTTGAACACCACCCAGGAGAGCAACGGCGTGAGCTGGCTCCACGGCGAGGTGTCCAAGAAGATGTTTGCTCCCCTGTGGAAGGGTTATGCCCCCGAGGAGTCTCACGTGGGTTACGTCACCAATGGCGTACACATGCCCACCTGGGCCGCCAGCGAGTGGAAGGTCTTCTACAGGCAGGTGCTGGGCGAGGACTTCCTCGACCATCAGGAACTTGAATCGTCATGGGCACCCTTGATGAATGTCCCTGACGAGGAAATCTGGAAGATGCGCATGACCTTGAAGCAGAAGTTCATCCGCTTCGTCAAGCGCGACTTCAAGGAGAGCTGGCTCAAGAACCAGGGCGATCCCACCCGCATCGCCAACATCGTTGACAAGATCAACCCCGATGCTTTGCTCATTGGTTTTGCCCGCCGCTTTGCCACCTACAAGCGTGCCCACCTCATCTTCAATGACCTGGACCGCCTGAAGAAGATTGTCAACGACGAGCGCTATCCCGTGCAGTTCATCTTTGCCGGTAAGGCTCACCCCGCCGACGGTGCCGGCCAGGGCCTGATCAAGCGCATCATCGAAATCAGCAAGATGCCCGAGTTCCTGGGCAAGATCATCTTCCTTGAGAACTACGACATGACGTTGTCCAAGCGACTCATCACCGGTGTTGACGTGTGGTTGAACACGCCGACGCGTCCCCTCGAGGCTTCGGGTACATCGGGCGAGAAGGCCGAGATGAACGGTCTGCTCAACTTCTCGGTGCTCGACGGTTGGTGGTATGAGGGTTATCGTGAGGGTGCCGGCTGGGCATTGACCAGCAAGCGCACCTACACCGATCAGTCCCAGCAGGATAGGCTCGACTCGGCCACCATCTACTCGATGCTCGAGAACGAGATCATCCCCCTCTACTTTGCCAAGAACAGCAAGGGCTATTCGCCCGAGTGGGTACAGTACATCAAGAACTCGATGGTGCACATCGCCCCCAACTACACCATGTCACGCATGATGCGCGACTACTTCGACAAGTTCTACAAGCCCCAGGCTAAGCGTGCCAGCCAGCTCATGGCTAAGGATTACGCCATGGCCCGTGAGATTGTGAAGTGGAAAGAGAAAGTGGCTGCTTGTTGGGACAACGTGGCTCTCGTGGGCGACATCATGGGCAATCGCGAGGCTATCGCCAGCGGCACTGCCGACATCGATGTGACTATGCGCCTCGACACCGCTGGTTTGGGCGAGGACGTCAAGCTCGAACTTGTTGTGTACAAGGAAGAGGACGGCCAGACCACGTTCTACCGCAAGGCTTCGTTCGACGTTGTGGCTAAGGACGGCAACATTCTTACCTACAACTGCAAGGTTCCTTTCCGCGAGAATGGCATCTTCCGCTACGCCTACCGTGCTTATCCCTGGAACGATCTGCTCCCGCATCGTCAGGACTTCGCTTACCTCAAGTGGTTCTAATTTGAGTTAAGTTCCAAAAACATCAACCGGCCCGAGTTCTTCATGGACTTGGGCCGGTTTTTTGCTTGAAATGGGTAAGTAAGGTCGAAAAACGGTGTTTTTTTTCTTGTGATTTCCGATATTTTTGTATTTTTGCCAGTTAAATGGTTTATTAGGCTTTTACCGATAACCGTTAAGGTTTAACGCATGTTTGGCAAAAAGGGAAATATGTTCTCCAAGATCGCTGCCTGGGTGGGCGGCGGTATCTTGGGCATGGTGGCGGCGCTGCCGTTTGCCGCCTATATCCCTTGGGTGCAGAACAAGGCTGCCGATATGGCTGCCGAGTATGCCAGCCAGAAAACCGGTATGGACATCAGCGTGGGCGACGTGAGGGTGAAATTCCCGCTGGATGTGTCGGCTACCGATATCCAGGTCATCGATGAGAATGGTGACACGCTGTTCAAGGCCGATGAGGTGAAGGGTAACGTGAAACCTAAACCCTTGCTGGACAAGAAGGTTGAGGTAGAAAACGCTTCGCTCAAGGGTGCAAAGAGCCAGATCAAGACCGATGATGGCTCGATGGACCTGGATGTGGACGTGAAAGATGCCAACATCGACAAGGCTAAGGTGGACCTGAACAACAACAAGGTGGACGTGGGCAACGCTGCCCTCAAGGGTGGAAAGGCAAAGATGAGCTACAAGCCCGAAAAGAAGAAACCCGAGGAAAAGGAACCGAGCAAGCCTTGGAAGGTCAATGCCGATAAAGTCACTGCCGACGATGTGGACTTCAAGATGGACATGAAGCCCACCGTAGATAAACTCGATGCCAAAGTAAAGCATGCCCAGGCCAAGGATGTGAAGGTCGATACTGGAGAACAGACCGTGGACGTGGGCAGCCTGGATGTGGACGGGGCCGACGTGAACTATGAACACCCCAGCGAAAAGGATGCCAAACAATACGCTAAGGATCATCCGATGCCAAAGGATACGCCTAAAGACAAGGACGATAACAAGCCCTGGAAAGTCAAGGCTGGCAAGGTGAGTGTCAAGGACAGCAAGGGCAGGTACGCCCAAACGGGCAAGAAGCCCAACAAGCCCGGAACCACACTCGATCCTGACAATATCGAGGTTAATGACGTGAATGCCGACATCGAGAACTTCGAAATGGACGGTGATAACCTCAAGGTGCCCGTCAAGCACCTCTCGGGCAAGGAACGCAGCGGCCTCCAAGTCAAGGATGCCAGCGGCACCGTTGATAAAAACAAGAACGGTCTGGACCTCAACAACATGAAGTTGAAGACCAAGGGCAGTGACATCAAACTCGATGCCCATGTGGACCAGGATATGCTCGACGGCAAGCCCAATGGCAAGGCCACTATCGACACCGACAGCAAAATCGACCTCAACGAGGTGGAGAAGCTAGTGCCCGAGGCTCGCAAAGCCCTGAAGGACATCCCCCACAACAAACCCGTGAAAATCAAGGCCAAGGCTCGCGGTAACCAAAAACGCCTTGACGTCCACTCGCTGGATGCCGACGTGCCTGGAGTGGGACGTGTCAAGGGCAAGGGCACCATCTACAATCCCACCGATATGGACCGTATGAAAGCCGACCTTGATACCGAGGTTGACTTGCGCGACCCCAGCGTGCTCAACAAGATTCTGGGACTGGATGGCGTCAAGTTGCCGCCCATGAAGATGAGCGGAAAAATCAATAAGGAGGGCTGCAAGTGGGTGGCCCGCAACCTGCGCGTTTCAACGGGCGGCGGCACGATGCGTGGCGACGGCTACTATGACGTGTGCAACGAGAACTATGACGTGGATGCCAGCTTTAACAATTTCCCCGTCAAGTCGTTCTTGCCCGATTATGACGTGCGCAATCTTACCGGCAGTGTCAACGCCCGTGGTCACGGCTTTGACTTCACCGACTGCGGCTCCACCTGGACCGACGCTACCGTTAATCTGGCCAGTGTGCGCTATAACGGTGCCCACTATGGCAATATCAAGGCACGCGGCAAACTGCGTGGTGGCTATGCCGATGTGTATGCCTCCAGCGCAAACAAGGGCTGCGATTTTGACGCCAATGCCCACGGCACCATCTGCAATGACCACTATGTGTTCACGGCAGACGGCAACGTGCGTGACCTGGACCTGAACCGCCTGGGCATGTATGACGGCGTGTGCAACGGCACGACGCGACTGCATGCCGAGGGCGACATCAACCTGCGCACCCAGGAGTGGGACGCCGACCTTACACTGCGGGATATAGACTGGCAACTGGATAGCAGCCTGCTCATCGCCGACGAAGCCCGTGGCATGTTGCACAGCACACCATGGCAAACCTGCATCACCGTCGAGAACGAGGATAATTACGCTCACATGAACGCTCCCAGCGGTATGATGCCCCTTGTCGAGGATTTCCAGCATGCCGCCACCGAGTTCCAGCGCCAATTGAAGGAAAAATCGCTGGATGTGGAACGCCTCAAGGAGTCGATGCCGCGCTTCGACTTTGACATGCACATGGGTGCCGATGGATTGGCGCAGCGCTATTTGCAGCAGTATGAGTTCGACTTCCGCAACATCAGTTGTGAGGTGAGCCGCGACACGAGCATCTATATCGATGGCCGGGCTCATGGCATCAGCTATGGAGAGACCAATATCGACACCATTACCATTCATGCCAATGAGCTGAATAATAAATACCTCGCCTTCAAGGCCCACATGGGCAACCGTCCAGGCACATGGGATGAGTATGCCTATGTTGACGTGGAGGGTGGCTTCAAGGGTCCGGCGGTGGACTTTATGCTCCATCAGCAGAATATCAAGCATGAGACCGGTTACCGCCTGGGCTGTAACGCCCGTCTTACCGACGACGAGGTGCGTATGCGGCTCTTTGGCAAGGATCCTGTTATCGGTTACCGCCATTGGACATTTAACGAGGATAACTATCTGAATGTGGATTACCGCACACGCATGCTAGACGCTAATCTGCAGTTGAGAAGCGACAGCAGCAGTGTGGAATTGATGACGCATCGTTTGCCTGGTGACAACACCGAGAATATCCAGCTCAATATCGATAACTTGAGACTGGAAGAGTGGACACGCATCGTACCCATGCTGGATAAGACCAGCGGTACGCTCAACGCCAATGTGGATATCAATTGGGATGGCGCCAATGCTGACGGTGACGGCACCATCGACATCAAGGACTTTGTTTATAACGGCAAACCCGAGGGTGATGTGACGTTGAATGCCGACTTCGACTTTGACCCGGCCAGTGCTGCGACCCGTTTGACTGCCGACCTCGTACTCGATGGCAAGCCCTCAATCACGGTGAGCGGCTCTCTCAACGATGCCACTGCAGCAACACCGCTCAACATGGAGGCTAGGCTAAACCGCTTCCCGCTGGAGCGGGCCAATGCGTTCATCCCGGGCAATTATATCTGGCTCGATGGCTATGCCATTGGAACCATGGCGATTACCGGCTCGGTGGACAATCCTCGCGTGAATGGCTATCTCACTGCCGATTCAGCGTGTGTCAATCTGCCCCGATATGGCAGTTCGCTGAACTTGGCTTCTGACCGCCTGCCTGTTGAGAACAATGTCATCACCTTTAATAACTATCGTCTCACGGGAGCTAACCGCAGTCCGGTCCTCATCAATGGCCATGTGGATTTGCGTGACATGGATAATATGGTGATTGACCTCAAGGCGACTGGCCGAGAGGTGCAGTTCATGGACAGCAAGCAGGACGAGCTGACGCAACTCTTCGGTAAAGGACTTGCCGATATCAATGCCACGGTAAAGAGTCAGGGTGACATGATGATAGTGCGTGCCGATGCAACGCTCCTGTCGGGCTCCAATATCACCTACGTGATGAAGAATGACATCACGCAGCTCTCCACCACCGTTGATGAAAATATGGTCACGTTTACCGACTTCAACCACTCGGCGACCGGCAGCCCCGTTCTTGTGACAGGACGTGGCAGCAGCGCTAACAGCATTCTTGTCAACATCACCATTGAGAATGGTGCCAAGATCAATGCCTTCTTGTCTGAAGATGGCCAGAATCGTGCCACTGTTGATGGCAGTGGTCGACTGAAGTATTGGCTCGATTTCGCAGGACGTGACAACCTCACTGGTTCCTATATCATCCAAGAGGGCAACTTGCGTTACACACCGCCGCTCATCTCGCAAAAGAACTTCAACATCACCAACGGCAGCTCCATTACCTGGAGCGGAGATATGCTCAATCCACAGCTCAACCTCAAGGGAACTGAGCGAATCAAGACCAGTGTTACGACCGAGGACAAGGGCACTTATCCGGTCGAATTCACCATCGATGCCATGGTTGGCGGAACGCTCAACGGCATTGACCTTGGTTTTGACCTGAGTTGCGAGAGCGATATGACGGTCCAGAACGAATTGCAGTCCATGAGCGATAATCAGCGTTCACAGGCTGCCATCAACCTATTGCTTTATAACACCTACTCGGGCACCAATAGCGCCGGCAATATCAATAACCTGACGGCTTCGTCGGCCCTGTTCTCGTTCCTGCAGTCCCGCCTCAACACCTGGGCTGCCCAAACCTTGCCAGGCATAGACCTCTCGTTTGGCATCAATCAGTATGAGAAAAGTAGCGGCACTGAGACCAGCTACAGCTACCGCTTGGCCAAATCACTGTTCAATGACCGCTTCAAGATTGTGGTGGGTGGCGAATACAGCACCGAGGCTAAGACCGAGGAAGATATTGCCAATAAACTGTTCAACGACATCTCACTGGAATATTACCTCAACGATGTGGGCAGCAGATATCTGAAACTCTTCCGCCACGCCAGCTACGAGAATGTGGTCGAGGGTCAGGTGACCGAGACTGGTGTGGCCTATGTACTCAAGCGCAAGCTCACCAACCTCAAGAACCTGTTCAAGTTCAAGCACTCACGTGAATACCTCCTGAAGGATTCGCTCGAGAAAGCCCGCAAGGCAGAACTGAAGATGCAGGAAAACGCCATCAACGCTATGGGCGATAATGCTGAAAACACCTATGTTGTGCCTCTCGACGATGACGCCATCGACAAACCTACCGTAAACCGCAAGAAAGATGATGAGAACGAGCCATAACACATATTTCGGTCTTTTACTGGCAATGGTGGCTGCCCTAGTGTTGGCATCATCTTGCTCAACGACCAAGAAACTGGGTCCTGGCGATGTGCTCTACACGGGTGTGAAGCACCTCAAGTACCACGAGGATAGCGTCAAGGCCGACGCGGGCATGAAGGAGGATATCTTCACGGCCATCAATGTGCGTCCCAACAATCCGCTTTACTCGCCCTATTACCGCACACCGTTCCCATTCGGCTTGATGCTCTATAACAACATCGATGAGGACGCGACAGGCTTCAAGGGATGGCTCTACAAGCATTTTGCCGCCAAGCCGGTGCTCATCAAGCGCGTCAACCCTCAGGCACGCGTGGACATGATCAACACCATCTTGCACAACAACGGCTATTTCACTTCTAAGGCCAGTTATCAGCTCCATCCTTCCAGTAATCCGAAAAAAGCCAAGATTTCCTATGACGTGGACATCCGTCCGCCTTATACCATCGGCAACGTGGAGTACATGAGCAGCAAAGAGCCCGTATTGCAGCTGGTGGACTCGTTGGCCAGGGTTAACCGTTATTTGCAGACCGGTAGCCGCTACTGTCTGGACTCGTTGGCAGCCGTGCGCATAGATATCACCAACTTTGTGCGCAACCGTGGCTATTATTTCTTTAAGCCCGAGTATATCCAGTACTTGGCCGATAGTGTTAAGGACAAGGGCGTAATTCACATGCGCGTGATTCCGTCAGGCGATATTCCTAATAATGCTAAGACACGCTATCTGGTCAACGACATCACAGCCTCGGTAGTCAACGACGATGCCGTGGGCGAGGCCGACACGGTCGAGATGAGGAATTGCACGCTCATCCGCTATGAACCGGTCTATATCAAGGACAATGTGATCCCGTCGTGCATTCGAGCCCGCAAGGGTAGGGTGTTCCGTGTCAACAGCATCGACCGCACTCAGGCCGCCTTGTCGCGACTGGGCATTTTCAGCACTGTGGACATTCAGGTCAACCCAATCGACAGCATCACCCCCGAGGGCGATGGCTTGCTTGATCTCTCCATCTACTGCCAGCTGGACAAACCGTGGGAGGTGTCCTTCGAGATGCATGGCACGTCCAAGAGTAACAGTTTCATCGGCCCCGGTATCGAAGTGGGGACAACCCACAAGAATGCTTTTGGGGCAGGGGAGAAGTTCTCGGTGGACATCTATGGTGATTACGAGTGGCAGACGAGTGGCGGTGACTATAATGGCTCAGATCTGGACTCCTATGAATTCGGTATCGAGGGCAAATTGGACTTCCCGCGCTTGATTGCGCCCAAGTTCCTCTATCCTTCGCGTCGTTACACCAACTGGACCCGTCTGTCGATAAGTGCCGACCTGATGAACCGTCCAGGCTTCTTCAAGATGGCCCAGTTTGGAATTGCGGCCTCATGGGAATGGCATGGTAGCCGATACTCCAGTCATGAACTCACGCCGTTTAAACTCACCTACACCAAGCTCATCAGCCGTTCTGATCAATTTAAGGCTGATATGAAGGCCAATCCCGCGTTGGCTCAGAGCTTCACCGACGTGTTTATCCCTAAAATTGAATATGTATATACCTATGACCGCGATATCACTCCCCTTGACCACATCACGCTGACTGCCGGCATAGCCGAGGCTGGCAATGTCTTATCGGGCATCTGGTCGATATTCAAGGCTAAGGGAACTAAAGAGCTCTTTGGCACGCCGTTCTCGCAGTTTGTCAAAAGCCAAGCCCAGGTAGTATGGACCCGTAAGTTGCCCATCGAGGGCGTTCTGGCTACCCGAGTGTTCATGGGTGTGGTTCATGCTTATGGCAACAGCAACAACACTGATTTGCCATACAGGGAACAGTTCTATGTGGGTGGTTCCAACTCCGTCAGGGCCTTTGCTGTCCGTTCTATTGGTCCCGGTAGTTATCATCCCGTTAATCCTGACCGCTCCACCTACTATCAGCGCACAGGTACTTTCAGGTTCGAGGCCAATGCCGAGTACCGTTTCCCCATCTTGGGTTACTTCAAGGGTGCCGTGTTCCTGGATGCGGGTAACGTTTGGCTGCTGGAAAAGGAAGATTCGCGCCCAGGTGGCCAGTTGAAGATGAAGAACTTCTTTGATGAACTGGCGTTGGGTACCGGTTTGGGCCTGCGTTTCGACATGTCGATGCTGGTTGTGCGTGCCGACTTGGGTATCGCCATCCATGCCCCCTATAAAACCACCAGGAGCGGCTATTACAACATTCCCAGGTTCTTCAAAGACGGCATGGCCTTCCACCTCGCCATCGGCTATCCCTTCTAGGACAGTTTGAAACAAATAACAAAAAACAATGACCGCCAAAGAAAAGCGGTCATTGTTGTTAATGATGATGGGTGTTGTTGCTTGTATGTTATTCAGTAACGGTTGTCTTAACCGTGTTGCCTTTCTTGATGCTGGTGGAGATTTTGCCGTCTTTTGCATCGATGACGATGGTGTCGCCGGCCTTGGCTTCTTCACGCAGGAGCATCTCGCTCAACGGGTCTTCGATTTCGCTTTGGATGGCGCGCTTTAACGGGCGGGCACCGTACTGGATGTCGAAACCGTGGTCGGCCACCAGATTCTTGGCGGCAGGGGTGATGTCCAGTTTCAGACCGTTCTCCTCAACGCGCTTGTAGAACGAGGCCAGCTCGATATCCACAATCTTGAGGATACTGTCATGGTTGAGAGAGCCAAAGGTCACGATGTCATCGACACGGTTGAGGAACTCGGGCGAGAATTGGCGGTTCAGGGCCTTGCGGATAACCGAATCGCTACGTTCCTTGGTCATTTCACCGGTATGGAAGCCCACTCCAGCGCCGAAGTCTTTCAGTTCCCTGGTGCCGATGTTCGAGGTCATGATGATGATGGTGTTCTTGAAATCCACCTTGCGACCCAGACCGTCGGTCAGGTTACCCTCGTCAAGCACTTGCAGCAGCATGTTGAACACGTCGGGATGGGCTTTTTCAATCTCATCGAGCAGCACCACGCTGTATGGGTGACGGCGCACTTTCTCGGTCAGTTGGCCGCCCTCTTCATAGCCCACATAGCCCGGAGGCGCACCCACGAGCCTGGAGACGTTGAATTTTTCCATATATTCGCTCATGTCCACACGGATGAGGGCATCATCGCTATTGAACAGGAACTGTGCGAGCTTCTTGGCCAGCAGCGTCTTGCCCACACCTGTCGGACCCAGGAACATGAACGATCCGATAGGACGCTTGGGGTCACGCAGACCCGCACGGTTGCGGCGGATGCTGCGGGCAATCTTGTCGATGGCCTCGTCCTGGCCGATGACCTGCTTCTTCAATTCGTCGGTCATGCCCAACAGGCGGATGCCCTCGCTTTGGGCGATGCGCTGGGCGGGCACGCCGGTCATCATGGCGACAACCTCGGCGATATGGTTCTCGTCCACGGTCACGCGGCGGCTGTCGAGCTCGGCCTCCCAGCGTTCTTTGGCTTCCTGCAGTTCGGCTTTGAGTTTCTCTTGCTGGTCGCGATAGCTGGCAGCGCTCTCAAAATTCTGTGCCTGCACGGCCTTAAATTTATTCTCTTGGGCCTCGGCAATGCGTTGCTCCAGTTCTTCAATCTCCTTGGGGGTATCCACCTTGGTGATGTGCACACGCGATCCTGCCTCGTCCATGGCATCGATAGCCTTGTCGGGGAAGAAACGGTCGCTGATGTAACGGTCGGTCAAGGTGACGCAGGCCTTCAGCGCCTCATCGGTATAGTTCACGCCATGGTGCTTCTCGTACATCTCCTTGATGTTGTGCAGGATTTCCAGTGTCTGCTCGGGTGTGGTGGGCTCAACGAGAACCTTTTGGAAACGGCGCTCCAGGGCACCGTCTTTCTCGATGCTCTTGCGGTACTCGTCTAGTGTCGTGGCACCGATGCACTGGAACTCGCCGCGTGCAAGTGCTGGCTTGAGCAGGTTAGCGGCATCCATCGACCCGCTGGCATTGCCGGCACCCACAATGTTGTGGATCTCGTCGATGAACATGATGACGTTCTTGTTGGCGCTCACCTCGTCGATAACCGCCTTAAGGCGCTCCTCAAACTGGCCGCGGTACTTGGTGCCGGCTACAATGGCTGCCATGTCGAGCGAGACGATGCGCTTGTCAAGCAGTGTGCGTGCCACCTTGCGCTCAACGATTCGCTTGGCTAGGCCCTCGATGATGGCGCTCTTGCCAACGCCGGGCTCGCCAATCATCACGGGGTTATTCTTCTTGCGGCGGCTCAAAATCTGGGCCAGTCGCTCGATCTCGGTCTCGCGGCCCACAACGGGGTCGAGGCGACCCTCGGCAGCCTCGCGCGTGATGTCCTTGCCATATTTGTCGATGACGGGAGTGGCCGAATTGTCACCCCGACTGACATTTCGTCGCTGTCGAGTCTCGCGGAAGGACGGATTATCGCTCTCGCCTTCGCCGCCATAATTGCCGCCACCAGGCAAATCGCCATCATCCTCATCCTCCTCGTCAGGGAAGTCGGCACCCGCCTTGGGCAGCGTAATATCCTGTCGCCAGTACTCTTGCTGCATGTTGTGCTGGTTGTGTATCATAGAATCTTAGTTAATGTCTTATTCTGTTACGGTTATAAAAATCATTCTCTAATCAGCAAACACCGTGCCAGTTTAATACAACACACCGGGCACGCAATGCTTACCCGGTGCGTTGATGATAATGATGGGGTCACCTGTTATCGCTTACCCAACAGGATGTCGATGATTTCGGTGACGTCGGCAATATTGATTTCGCCGTCGAAATTGACATCGGCAGCATTCTCGTTAAAGGTTTCGCCGACTCTGCCCAGCATGTAGTCGATAAGGGCAGTGACATCTGCAATATTGACAATGCCGTCGCCATTCACGTCGCCATTGAGCGGCTCATCGTCCTCGCCGGTGAGCGTGACGTTCTGGATGTTAGACCATACGCTCTCGGTGCCGTCGGTGTAAATGGCCTTAACCAGATACTCGTAGGTGCCGCCGTCAAGCGCACTCACGGTGTAGCAGGTGTCGGTAATGCCACTCACCATGCGCCAGGTGGAATCACCTTCCTCAATCACTTGTCGGCGCGGTGCTTTAGCAGTCAGGTCGCCGTTATAGATATCGACACTATAGATGTAGGAACGCTTTTTGACCGCGTTCATGGCCAACTTGACATTTTGAGCGGTGCAGCCGTTGAGTACTACGGTATAGTCAGTGGCGATGTCGCTCAAGGCCACTGTCTGGCTTGCGTTGCCGCACGACACGATGATAGAACTCTTATCGCTTGTTCCGTTGGAAGATATCCAGTTTTTGGCTCTGAATACCACAGTAACAGTGCTGCTGAGTTGCAGTTCGGGACTGATGAGGTATCCGATGGCGCTTGATGTGCCGACCTTTAGAGATTTACCAGCGGCGGTATAGATTTTGTAACCCGTCCAGCCGGGGTTGTCCGTGTAGTCGTCAAGCGACTCACCGACGTCTGTATAACCGTCGGTATAGGCATTCACCTTAGAGAAATTCTCGCTCATCAACAGAGTTGCTCCGGATTCCTGCTGACGGCTGACCTTGAGGGTGTAGCTTGATACGTCGCCGCCACTGGTCCAGTCAGCGCGGAAGGAATGCCCCTTCACCGCCGTCTCGTCCACGCTGAGCATGACAGGCACTTCTTTGACAATGGGTTGGGGCGTGTCGCCGCCGTCGGTCCAGGCGGTGTGTTGCTTGGTGCCCCAAATGTATTCAGCCAGCTCGGGATGATCCACAAAGGGGTTGCGGTTACCCTGTTTTATATAAACGCCCTCATTGCGGGTCAGTTCCTTGGGGCTAACAGGGTCGGCACGGTGCCACTCCATCAGCATCTGCATGGACCAGTCAGAGAACGCCTTGTACTGGTTGTCCTGATAATCCAGCTGGTCGCAGCCGGGCCAGTTGGCAACGTCGCTCTTGTAACAGGTCACCATGTAGAAATAGATGCGGGCAAAGTCACCCTTATACTCATCGTCAGGCTCAAAGACCTTGTCCGTATAGCCGTTGTAAGTACTCTTACCCAATTTGCCCAACATGGTTACGCCCAGCTCCTCGTTGACGTAGGTAACGACATCAGTTCCATTGCACACGCCATAAGGGTAGTTGCTGCGGCGCTGATTGACATAGCCGTCGGTGGGAATGATCATCATCAGGTCGGTGTACATGGGATCGACCTCGCCGCCGAACCAACTCTTGGGGAAGGAGTGCTCGCGGTTGAGTCCCTGGCCCACGTAGGAAGCCGTGCCCACATGAGGAGAGCTGTGATTGTACTTGCAAGTGGAGTACATGTCGATGTAATAACCGTCATTGCCCATATCGGTGGTGGGATAGCAGTCCCACAGATCGTTGTATCCCAGCAGGGTGTGAGTGTAGATGATACCCTCCAGGGCCGTCATCAAAGCCTCATCGCTCTTGCCGTTGGCGTTGGTGTAGAAACCGCTGGGAATGTCGGCTGCAGCCGTCAAGCCCACCAGCACACACAGTAATATTGAAGTAATCTGTCTCATTGGTTGAATATTTTTAGGTGTGTAATGAATCGAATATGGTGTCAAACAGGCGACGGAAAGCCTTTTCGTCAGCAAGTGTCTGTCTGAAAGCCTCAAGCTGCTTGGCATTATCGCTTTGGGGAATCCACAACTGCAGATAGCCGCCGTAGTCATATTTTTCACGCATGTGTTCCATCAGGCGGCGGTATTGCCCCTCACGGTCCAGCCCTGGCTCATGTTTGAGTCCGTATTGCAAGGCACGCCGCACGATGGTCTCGCC
This sequence comes from uncultured Bacteroidales bacterium, assembly GCA_902772455.1. Taxonomy (GTDB): domain Bacteria; phylum Bacteroidota; class Bacteroidia; order Bacteroidales; family Muribaculaceae; genus Sodaliphilus. Next base: position 10,455 of record CACYAW010000003.1, on the reverse strand, counting down.
GTCGATGATGCGGTCGGCTTCAGCAACAATGCGGCTGTAGATGGTGCGGGGAGCATGGTCGCTTGAAGCGCGATGGTCCTCGGCGGCATCGGCAATGGTGACGATTTCCTGCTCGCTGAACCACTGGCGCAGCCGCTCATCCTCGCGGATGATGCGGGCACTGTGGATGTGGTGTTCCTTGCGCCCGTAAGCGAGTCCCAGGTCATGATAGGCCGCTGCAACAAGCAGTAGGCAGTTGTCCACTTCGGGATAGTATCGGGCCAGGTTCAATGCCTGGGAAATTACCGTCTGTACATGATCACGCCCATGCCCGGCGTCAAAGCCGTCGTAGCGGGGCACAATCTCCCGCTCCACAAATTCCCTTATTACTTCAAAATCCCTCATATCCTCTCTAAGCCCTAAGCTCTAAGCCCTAAGCCCTGGACCCTAGACCTTATGTAAATCATGTCCCATGCGCACTTTCTTGGTGTGCATGTAGAATTCGTTATATTGGTTGGGCGTCACTTCCAGTGGCACGTTCTCCACAACTTCAAGCCCATAGCTTTCGAGGCCCACGCGTTTCACGGGATTGTTGGTCATCAGGCGCATTTTGCTCACGCCCAAGATGCGCAGGATATTAGCACCCACGCCATAGTCGCGTTCATCAGGCTTGAAGCCCAAGTGCACATTGGCGTCAACGGTGTCCATTCCGCGTTCCTGCAACTTATAGGCTTTGATTTTGTTCATCAGCCCGATGCCTCGTCCTTCCTGGTTCATATATACCAGCACGCCTTTGCCTTCTTTTTCGATCATCTGCATCGCCAGGTGCAGCTGTTCGCCGCACTCGCAGCGCATCGATCCGAATATGTCGCCAGTGGCACATGACGAATGCATGCGCACAAGCAGGGGCTCATCGGCTTTCCATTCACCCTTGATGAGGGCAATGTGTTCCAGCCCGTTGTTGAGTTGGCGGAAAGGAATAAGCTTGAAATGGCCGTACTGGGTGGGCAAGTCCACCTCGTCACCTACCTCGACAATGCGTTCGGTGCGCAGGCGGTAGGCAATCAGGTCCTTGATGGTGATGATGGGCATATTGAACTTTTTGGCCACTTCCATCAGTTGTGGCAGACGGGCCATCGTGCCGTCAGGATTGATGATTTCAATCAGAGCGGCGGCAGGATAGAGTCCTGCTATGCGCATCAGGTCAATGGAGGCTTCGGTATGGCCTGCACGCTTGAGCACACCTTTATCAACGGCACGCAGGGGGTTGATATGTCCGGGACGGCCAAAGTCTGACGGCTTGCTGTCGGGGTTTGCCAGTGCACGTATGGTCATTGCGCGGTCATGCATCGACACGCCTGTGGTGCAACCCTCAAGCAGGTCAATGGTCACAGTGAACGGGGTGCCCAGCATCGAGGTGTTGTCATCGACCTGCATGTTCAAGTCGAGCTCGTGGCAACGCTGGGCTGTGACGGGTGCGCACAACACACCGCGCCCCTCGCGCAGCATGAAGTTTACTTTCTCCTCGGTAATCTTCTCGGCGGCAATGATAAAGTCGCCTTCGTTCTCGCGATCCTCATCATCGACCACGATGACAAATTCGCCGCGTTTTAGCTGTTCCACAGCCTCATCAATTGTATTCAGTTTGATTTCTTCCATGATTGAAAGTGATGGATTTTCAGTTTCAGTTGTTGTTAACGGTATCATTATATTCCATCTCACGGCTATATTCGCCGTTGAAGATGGCGACCAGCTGGTCACAGGTTTTTATGGTAAGATTGACATCACGTCTAAGGTTCTTTTGGTGTCTTAATCCCACTAGCCAGGCCGGCAGTCCGATGGGGAACAGCGCAGCAATGGCTGTACCAACGGGCTTGTTGGATGTGGGGTGATAGGTGAGCAATTGACGGATAACAGGGTAGTCCATTGCCTTGTTGAGCACCATCTGGTCGCGTGAGTTGGAGAGATAGTCAACCATATTGTCAACTTGTTGTGAGAGAGATTTTATGGCATTCTTGTCATAGCCACGCTGCCAGTAATCCAGATACCCTTGCTTGGCGGGATTGGTGTCAAGGAATTGTTGGCAGGAAGCCTTAAGTGCCTGAATCATATCGATGGCCTCATCGGTTTGGACTTCGTTGATAATCACTTCCTTGGCTTCCAGCTTGCGGGTCTGATGCAGGCCGGTGAAGCGGCGCAGGATATTGAGCCACGCATCGGGATTGAATACTGCCGAGTCATTGACGGCCTTCTTGGTCAGGAATATGCCCAGGGGTAACAGTATCGCCGAGCTGAGCCACATGCCCTGCCATACCTCCCAGCGTCCGTCACGCGCCAACTTATAGCCCATATTGTCGATAACATAATAAACGATGAACATCATCACCGACACTACGATGGGCATACCCAGTCCGCCCTTGCGGATGATGGCGCCCAGCGGGGCACCGATAAAGAAGAAGATGAGACAAGCCAACGATAGGGTGAACTTCTTCATCAATTCGATCTGGTGGCGTCTGATGACAAAATTATCGTCACTGATGGTATAACCCTGGAATTGCAGGTCCTGCATGGCATTGGACGCTTTCATCATTGCATGATTGATGATTTGCTGCTGCTCAGAGGGGGGCAATTCCTTGATGGCCTTGTTAATGTCGATAGGCTTGTCCATGGCCACTTCATGAACAGGCTCGGTGATGGGAACGCCATTCTTGAATGTGGTGCGCTGGATGGGCATGCCGCACACGGGTTGCGTTCGTAACCGTGCCAGTAGGACACTTGCAGCCGAATCCACCTTCAAATTCACTGAATCAATGGTTTGCCTCAGCTCGGAGATGTCCTTACCCACATATTGTGATCTCATGGTCTCATCGTCCATGCGCGTGAAGTTGGCATCATAGGGTATCAGGATTTCCTTGTCATGGAAGGTTTCACGGCGATACAGGTCACCACTCATGCCGTTCACTCCACCTCCTGAACTCATCTGTTCATACCATGCACCCTTGAAAAGTGTGAGCACTAGGCTCTGCTTGTCCTCGGTCATTGACAAGCGTCCGGAATCGGCAACAACGATGCGCGGGTACATATTGCTAGACGACACGTCATAGATGAGCAGGTTATAGAGCATGTCACGCTCTTTGTCCTTGCGCTTGACGTAAATATTATAGCCTGGAATCTGGCTATACACAGTTCCTTCTGGGATGTCGAGGGTGGGGGACGTCTGCCGCATCGAGAACAGCAGGGTCCACATCTTCACTTGGGACTTGGGCAGGGCGTTGTTCATAAAAAAGAACGCGCCGATAGCGACAAATACCATCAAGATGGCGATGGGCTTCATGATGGTCGTGAGCGAGATGCCTGACGACTTCAAGGCCGTCAGCTCCACATGCTCACCCAGGTCACCAAAGGTCATCAGCGCAGCCAGCAGGATGCTCAGCGGCAATGCCAGCGGTAACAGCGACAATGCGGCATGGAAAAACAGCTCGCCAATGATTCCGATGCTTAGTCCCTTACCCACCAGCTCATCGATGTATTTCCACAGGAACTGCATGATGACGATAAACAGGCAGATGCAGAAGGTCATCAGGAACCGTGGCAGGAACCTGGATAAAATAAATGTATATAATCGTTTGACCTTCAGCATCTGTCTGTCGGATAAGGTGAAATTGGTTGAATATTAGTGCGTCAGGGGAGAATAGTCCTGGCCGTAACGCAACATTTGGTCAATATAACCCTCGGTGTAGGAAACTTTCACATCGATGAGTTTGCCGTTCTTGTCATACACGGGGGTGTAGATGGGGTTCACAAAGCCCTTGTAGGGGGCGATGTTCAGACCCTCGTAACGGGCAAGCACTTCCTTGTGGATTTCGGGATCTACCTTCACACCGTAGGTCTCCACCAGCAGGCGTCCAGCCTCGTAGTCGCCTTCGCTCTTGATGCGCTGCACTTCAGCCAGCAGCTGGGCGAACAGGCCACGCAGCTTCTGGTAGTCGTTAATGCGGACATAGGTCTTGCCGTCGCGCTTCACATACTCGATGACGTTGTCCTTCTTGCCATGCTGGTAGCACCACTCGCTGATGAACTTGCGGTTGCGCATGTGGGCCTCCTCGATGTCCTTACCCGGCACGATGCGGGTCAGCTGGGTCATCAGGCCGTTCATGATATACTTGTAGTACTCGGCCTTGTAGGTGTCCATGTTGGGGAAGATGCCCAGTTCAACGAGCTTGGGATCGGCCAGATAATAGAGGGCGAACAGGTCGGCACGGCCTTCCTCCAGCGACGAGCCATAAGCCTTAAGGGCATCCTGGTCAACGCCGGGCAGCAGTTGGCCCGAGGCATGGCCCAGGCACTCGTGCAGGTCGGTATGCAGAGCGTCGGCGATGTCGAGATACTTCTTCATCAGCTCCACCTCCTCGTTGCTGTAGGCAAACTCCTCGTTGAAGCCGGTACCGGCAGCCACCTTATTATAAGCGTCGGTGATGTTGTCGATAGAAACCGATTTTGAACCGTGAGCGGCACGGATCCAGTTGCTGTTGGGCAGGTTGATGCCGATGGGTGTCGAGGGATAGCTGTCACCAGCCAGGATGGCAGCGGTGATGACCTTGGCGCTCACGCCCTTCACGTTTTTCTTCTTGAAGCGGTCGTCAACAGGCGAGTTGCTCTCGAAATACTGAGCATTGTCGCTGATGAGCTTGGAGCGGCGCGAAGCGGCTTTGTCCTTGAAATTGACCATACCTTCCCATGAACCGGTCATGCCCAGGGGGTCACCATAGCTCTCAATAAAGCCGTTGATGAAATCCACGTCGCTCTGGGTCTCTTCGGCCCACATGATGCTGTAGTCGTCGAAGGTTTTCAACGAACCGGTCTGGTAGAACTTGATGAGCTCGTTGATGTAGGCACGCTGGCCCTCGTTCTCGGCCACGGTGGCAGCCTTCTGGAGCCAGTAGACGATTTTCTCGATGGCCTTGCTGTAGAGGCCGCCCACCTTGTAAGGCTCCTCGGTGACCTTGCCGTTGCGCTTCACCACCTTGCAGTTCAAGCCCCACGAGATGGGAGTCAGGTCGGTGGTGTCCTTCAGGTTGTTGTAGAAATCCTCCACTTCCTTCTGGGTCACGCCCTCATACATGTTGCAGGCAGACGTGAGAATCAGGTCCTGTCCGTCAGCCTGGTTGACGCGCTTGGCCATGAAATCACGGTCAAAGATGACGCGGTCCAGCACCTTCTTTTCTGCTTCACGGTCCTTGGCGCCAGGCAGGGCAGCGAATTGCTTGTCGAAGAAATTCTTGGAGAATTCGGGAATGAACTTATCCATCGAGTAGTGGTGATGGATGCCGTTTCCAAACCATACTTGCTTCAGATATTTGACGAATGCCTGGTAGTCCTTATCGTTCTTGTTGCCCTTATAGTTGCGGTAGATGTCCTCAAGGGTCGTGCGCACCATCAGGTTGTATTTGCAGTTCTGGTCAAACAGGATGTCGCGGCCGTTGAGGGCAGCCTCGGTGAGGTAATACACGAGCTCCTTCTGCTGGAGCGAGAGGTCCTCAAAACCAGGCACCTGGTAGCGGAGCACCTCGATGTCGGCAAAGCGGTCAACATTATAGTTGAAGTTGCTGTTCTGTGCCATAGCTGACGTAGCAAGTGCCGCCACGATGACGGCGAGAATTGTTTTCTTCATATTGTGATAAGTCTGTTTACTGTTGTCAAAGCCCTAAGGATTATTGCTCCGAGCTTCCTTTATAAAGAATCTCTTTCTTGTTCAGGATGACGATTTTGCCGTCCTTGCCATTGATGAGGATGTTCTTACCGTCAGCGGTCTGCATCAGATATCCATCACCCTGGATGCGGCAGTTCTTGGTCTCATAGACCTGCTCGTTCTTTCCGTCCTTGGCCAGGCTCACGCGGTAGGTTCCGTCGGCCAGGTTTTCAACAGTCACCTGATACTCCTTGGTGTTGAACTGGGCTACGGTGTGGTCCTTGCCGTCTTCAGTGGGCTTGGGTTTCTCCATGGGCTCCATTTTACTGGCTTTAACGCCATCTTTAGCTACCTGTTCGGTTTTGGTGGCCTCATTGGCATTCTGGATGTCACCATTTGCTGCCTTCTCGTTACATGCGGTCATGGCCATCATTGCCAAGGCTGCAATAAGGATAGAAAATTTTTTCATTTTGTCGTTTTGTTTACGTTTATCTAAAATTGTTAGTGTTTATGTTCATTATTCAACATACAGGACCAGGCCCTTCAGGTATTCGCCCTCGGGGTGATAGATGTTGATGGGATGGTCTGCGGGTTGGGTGAGCTGGTGCAGGATGCGCACCTTGCGGCGCGTCTGGGCTGCTGCGCTGAACACTGCCAAGCGGAACTGATCCTTGTTCACCGCCTGTGAGCAGGAAAAAGTGAACAGGATGCTGCCGGGAGCGATCTTCTCCAGTGCCTTGGCGTTCAGGCGGCGGTATCCCACCAGCGCATTGCGCAAGGCGCTCTTGTGCTTGGCAAACGCGGGCGGGTCCAGAATAATCAGGTCATAGGCATCCTTTTCCATATTGTCGAGGAACTTGAAGGCATCCTCGGCAAAGGATTTGTGGCGGCCGTCCTCAGGGGCGAAATTCAGTGCCACGTTGTCATCGGTAAGCCTTACGGCCTTGGCCGAACTGTCCACAGAATGAACCAATTCGGCGCCGCCACGCAGGGCATAAACCGAGAAACCTCCCGTATAGCAGAACATGTTCAGCACCCGTCGTCCTGGGCTGTAGTGCTCCAGCAAACGGCGGTTTTCGCGCTGATCGACAAAGAATCCCGTCTTTTGGCCCTTGAGCCAATCAACGTGGAAGCGCAGGCCGTTCTCCAGTGCCTCATCGGTCTCCATGCCTCCCACAATGTAATCGTTCACGGGGTCGAGGTGGGCCTTGTAGGGCAGGGTGGTCTCGCTCTTGTAATAGACGTTGCGCACTCCAGGCAGCTTGACCAATGCTTGGGCAATGATGTTGCGGGCGAAGTGCATGCCGGGCGAATGGGCCTGCATCACGGCCGTGGGGCCATAGATGTCCACCACCAGCCCTGGCAGGAAGTCACCCTCGCCGTGCACCAGGCGATAGGCATTGTTGTCCTCACGCTGCAATCCTAATGCCTGACGCATCCGGTAGGCATCGTTGAGCCGTTTCTCGAAGAAGGCCTCGTCGATGGCCGTGTCGTCAAACGTGAGCATTCTCACGGCAATGCTCCCGATCTGGGAGTGTCCGTTGCCGATAGGTGTTCCGTCGTGGGAATAGACGGTCACCAAGTCGCCTTCATCGATGGTATCGTCGGCCGCGGCAATGGCACCCGAGAACACCCAGGGATGGAAACGTTGCAGGGAATCTTCCTTGCCGCGCTTGAGGGTTACGGTCTTATAGGTCATTATTTTAGTTTCTAGTTTCTAGTTTTTTAGTTTTTAGTTTCTAGTTAATCTAGATATTCTAGATTTTCTAGAGTGTTTATTTAAAGAAGAATCTATAGATGTCGTTGCCGTTGGCAAACAGCAGCAGGGCAATCAGCAGGGCCATGCCCACCGTTTGTGCCCGCTCCAGAAATTTGAGGCTGGGCTGGCGGCGGGTAATCATTTCATACAGCAGGAACATCACGTGGCCGCCGTCAAGGGCGGGAATGGGCAGGACGTTCATCACGGCCAGGATGACCGAAATGAAAGCGGTAATGTTCCAGAAATCAACCCAGTTCCACGTCGGCGGGAAGATGCTGCCGATGGTGCCGAATCCACCCAGGCTCTGGGCACCTTGCGGGGTGAAGATGAGTTTGAGCTGCTTGACATAGGTCACCATCTTGTTCCAGCCCATCTGGATTCCGCGGGGAATGGATTGCAGAATGTTATAGTTCTTGACGGTGGTGTGATAGATCTTGGTGGGATCGGTAAGCAGGATGCCCAGCTTGCCGTCTCCGTCAATGGGCACGTTGGTCGCGGTGAGCGTTTGTCCGTTACGCTGGTACTGCAGGGTCACGTTCTTGCCTTTGTACTGCTCCAGTGCCGCGGTGAATTCGGTGTAACTGGGTGTTGGAGTGCCGTTGACGGCCACCATGCGGTCGCCTGCCTGCAGACCGGCTTTCTCACCACCCATTCGTGGTTGGGTCTGTGACACGACAACGGGCAAGCGGTAGACCATGAATGCTTGGCCAGCCTCAGCGTCATTGTTGGCCTGGAAGATGAAATCCTTGGGCAAAGTGATGGTGACGGTATCACGGTGATTGCGCAGCACGGTCACCTGATGGGCCGTGAGCATAGCGTTCAGGTCCTCGCCGTTGACGTAGCTCAGCTTCCTGCCGTCGGCCGTCAAGGGGATGTCACCGTCAACAAAGCCCGCCTTGTGAGCGCTGTCGCAGAACTCCATACCCTCGGTGGCATCGGTGAAGTTGATGAACTGTTCACCCTCGGCATAGACGATTCCTGCATAGATGATGACAGCGAGCAGGAAATTGAACAGCACGCCGCCCAGCATGATCAACAGGCGTTGCCATGCGGGCTTACTGCGGAATTCGTAGGGCTTGGCGGGCTGCTTCATGGCCTCGGTGTTCATCGACTCGTCGATCATGCCGGCAATGGAGCAATAGCCGCCCAGGGGCAGCCAGCCGATGCCATACTCGGTGACACGCCACGACCGCTTGTCCTCGTTAGGAGCATCCTCTACTGTTTGTTTTGCTTTCTTTGCTTCGGTGGATTCAATTTTTTTCACTTCCCGGCCTTCGATTTGTCTCTCGACGGGCGTTTCCATGGCGCCCATCTCGTTGCCATGTGAGAACCACTTGACATACTTGCCCGGTTTCCACTTGACGATGGACAGCCAGGGATTGAAAAACATGTAGAATTTCTCTACCCACACGCCAAACACGCGGGCAAAGAAGTAGTGTCCGAACTCATGGATCATCACCAGGATGCCCAAAGCCAGAAAGAATTCAAGCGTTTTTATCAGTGTAGCGCTCATTAATTGAGTTTTTAGTTTTTAGTTGTTAGTTTTTAGTGATTAGTTGTGTGGCGATAGCGCGGGCTTCGTCGTTGCTGGCCACATAGTCGTCATAAGTGGGCCGCTTGACAAGACGAGCCTGAGCCATGGTAGTGTCGATAATGCGGTAAATGTCGGTGAAGCGGATTTTGTCCTGCAGGAAGGCGGCCACGGCAATCTCGTTGGCGGCATTCATCACACAGGGAGCCGTGCCGCCAGTGCGTGCGGCGGCATAAGCCGTGCCCAGCAGCGGGAATTTGTCGAAGTCGGGGCGCTCCAGTGTCAGGTTCGCCATGTCCTCGATGGTCATCTTGCGGCAGTCGCTCGCCAGGCGGCCGTCGGGCAGCCCCAGGGCGTAGCGGATGGGCAGGTGCATGTCGGGCAAGCCCAGTTGTGCCTTCACCGAGCCGTCCTTGAAGGCCACCATCGAATGGATGATGCTTTGCGGGTGCACCACGATTTCGATGTCGTCGGGCATCACGCCAAACAGCCATCGCGCCTCGATCATCTCAAAGCCCTTGTTCATCATCGTGGCCGAGTCGATGGTGATTTTGGCACCCATCGACCAGTTGGGATGCTTGAGGGCGTCGGCAGCGGTAACGGTGGCCAGTTGCTCCTTGGGCAGGGTGCGGAAGGGACCGCCTGAGGCCGTCAGCCACAGTTTTTCCACGTCCTGCATGCGCTCGCCCACCAGACACTGGTAGAAGGCGCCATGCTCGCTGTCCACGGGATAGAGCACGCTTGTCGATTTCTTCAACAGGCTGTCAATCAGTTCGCCCGCCACCACCAGGGTCTCCTTGTTGGCCAGGGCAATGCGTTTGCCTGCACCGATGGCGGCAATCGTCGATTCCAGTCCGCTGTAGCCCACCATAGCGGTCACCACAGTGTCAATTTCGGGCGCTGTGACGGCCTGTGCGATGGCAGCACTGCCTGTAGCCACTTCGATGCCGGTGCCCTCCAGGGCATCGCGCACGTACTCATAGTACTGCTCGTCGGCAATGATGACCATGTGTGGACTCATCAGCCGTGCCTGCGCAATCAGCAGGTCAGCGCTGCTGCGGGCCACCAGCAGCCAGGCATTGAACAGGTCGGGATACTCGGCGATGATGTCGAGCGTCTGCCGCCCAATGGACCCCGTGCTGCCCAGCACCGCGATATTTCGTCTGGTCTCTCTCATACTTCTTTTTATTACAAACTGCGAAGATACTGCAAATTTCCTACATGACAATGCCTCAACCACGAATTACACAAATTTAACAAGCCAAATAAGGCCATCCGCATTGATACTAGCGCCCCCTAAAGCCTAAAACCTAAAGCCTAACCCGCCGACAGCAGTTTCGTTCATTTCATCCATTTCATCCAAATGTATACGCGGCAAAAGAATTCGTAATCATTGAATGAAGTGACCCCAAAAAGTTGGACGGGTTAAACGTTATTGATTTAAGAGTAAAGAGTTCGGTATTGCACCGGGCTCTTTCCTTTTAACCGTGATTTGAT